>JBMNVL010000158.1:0-2528 GCA_050946775.1 Acutalibacteraceae bacterium | reverse complement strand
CTCTCTGCTTGTGGCAGAGAGCCGCTTCACGTTTTCTGTGTTACACCGTCATGAACAAAACGCCCAGGGTGTTGGGGCCGCAATGAGAGGTGATGGTGCATCCGGCACGGGTAACGAAGATCTCGTCAAAATCGGCGTATTTTTTGATCAGCTCCCGCACCATGTCCACCCGTTCGTCCGAAATGCCGGAGTGGGTGATGAACACCCGGTCCCGTTTCAGATCGGTGCGCCCCTCCAGTTTGTCCTGCACATACTGCGCCAGCGCCTTGTCCAGCGAGCTGCGGTATTTTTTGCCCACGGTCATGGTGCCGTCGGCGTTGTTGACCTCGATGCCCGGCTTGAGGGAGAGCAGATTGGCGCCAAAGCGCGCCAGCGCCGAACAGCGGCCGCCCTTGTACAGATACTCCAACGTGTCGATCACGAAGCTGGCGTGGCTTTTGCCGGTCAGCGCCTGTACCTCGGCCGCCACCTGCTCGGCGGGCATACCGCCGGCGATCCGTTCGGCCGCTTCGATCACCAAAAGGCCGCTGCCGGTGGACAGACTGCAGCTGTCCACCACGTAGACGCCGCCGACGTTTTCCGCCGCCAGCCGGCAGTTGTTGCACGACGAGGACAACCCCGATCCCAGCGTCACGTGGACCACCTCGTACCCCTGTTCGGTGAAACCGCGGAAAAAGTCCTCGTATTCCGCCACGTTGATGGCGGCGGTCTTGGGCAGAATGCCCTTTTCGTCATAAATGCGATAGATGTCGTCGGGCATCAGATCGACGCCGTCCCGATACGCTTTCCCGTCCAGAATCACGTGAAAGGGGTAGTATTGAACGTGATAGCGTTCCCGCAGCTCATCGCCCAGATCGCAGGTGCTGTCCGCGGATAAAACGACCGGTTTGGCCATTCCACTCACCTCGTAACGGAGTATTTTGTATCATTATACCATATTTCCTCGCCGTTTGCAACTGTCGATTTTTGGCGGCGCCGACCGGGCGGGAAAACCGCGGCGATGGGGCTTGTGTTTTGTCGAAAGGTCTGTTATAATACCAAAATGGATATTTTTGCGAGTACCGAAAAGGGGAGTCGGCGATGAACAAACGGGAATGGTGGACGATCGGGCTGCTGGCGGTGGCGTACGGGCTGCTGTCGGGAAGCTTTTTCATCGTGCAGCTTTTGCGTGACCCGGTGTGGATCGTCCACGTCGGGCTGGACGACGTCATCCCCTTCAACGAATGGTTTGTTATCCCGTACGTGATCTGGTACGGGTATCTGGCGGCGACGGCGGTGTATCTGCTTTGGGCGGACCGTCCCGCGTTGATCCGGATGGAAAAAATGATGGTGCTGGGCATGTGCGCCTGCACGGTGTTTTTTCTGGTCGTTCCCAACGGCATCGACTTTCGCCCCGAGCATTTCGAGCGGGAGAACGTCCTGACCGGCGTGGTAAACTGGCTGTATGCCCACGATCAGCCGGAAAACGTCTTCCCCAGTCTGCACGTTTACCAGGCGCTTTGCGCCCACGCGGCGCTGTGGCGCTCGCCGGTGGTGCGCCGCCACCGCTGGATCGGCTGGGCCAGTCTCGTGCTGGCGGTGCTGATCTGCCTGTCCACCATGTTCATCAAGCAGCACTCGATCTGCGACGTGATCGGCGGGCTGGTGCTGGCGATGGTGACCTATTTCCTGGTGTATATGTATCCGAAAAAAAGGAGCAAAACGCAATGAAGCTGGCCAAACGATTGCTCGTTATGGCGCGACCCTACTGGGGCGTGATGACCGCCACCGTGCTGGCGCTGATCGGCGCGGCGGTCATGGGGCTGGTCACGCCGGCGGTGGTGCGCCGTCTGACCGCCACGCTGGAAGATCCGGCCGGGGTGGATCTCGGCACCCTGCTGATCTTCGCCGGGGTGCTGATCGGCGCTTATGTGATCCGGGGCGTTTGCAAATTCCTCAGCCAATATCTGGCGCACGTCGCCGCGTGGAATTTCGTCGGCGATATGATCGCCAAGGTCTACGCCAAGCTGCAAACGCTGTCGATGCGGTTTTACGGCAGCCGTCAGACCGGCGAGATCATGAGCCGCGCCTCCAACGATACCCGGATCCTGGAGGTGCTGATCGCCCACGCCGTTCCCGATCTGATCAGCAACGTGCTCATCATCATCGGCGTGGCGGTCATGCTGTTCGTCATCAACCCGCCGCTGGCGGCATTGACGCTGATCCCGGTGCCGCTGGTGCTGGTGGCGAGCTGGAAATTTTCCGGCAAGGTGCGCCCGATGTTCCGCCGCAACCAGGTGGTGATGGGGGAGCTGGGCGGCCTTCTGCAGGACAACATCAGCGGCATGAAGGAGATCCAGGCGTTCGGCAAGGAGCCGTACGAGGACGACCGGATGCGCCGCTTCAGCAAATATTACAGCAGCGTGAACATCCGCGCCAATTTCGTCAACGCCATTTTCAATCCCATCATCGAGTTTTTGACCTCCATCGGCACGGTGATCGTGGTGCTGGGCGGCGGACTGCTGGTGCTGGGCAACAAAATGCCGGTG
>JBMNVL010000157.1:0-2571 GCA_050946775.1 Acutalibacteraceae bacterium | reverse complement strand
ACTTGGCTCTAACGGTCTGTTCAATGGCGATATCGTGCTGTCGCTGGTGATCGAGGTTATTTTGACCTGCGTTTTTGTGCTGGCGATCCTCGGCGTCACCTCCAAGGTGGAAAACGGCAAGGTTGCCGGTCTGGTCATCGGCCTGACCCTGACGCTGGTGCACATCTTTGGCATCCATTTCACCGGCACCTCGGTCAACCCGGCGCGCAGCTTTGGCCCGGCGCTCTTCGCCGGCGGCGACGCGCTGAGCAACGTGTGGGTCTTCATCGTCGCTCCGCTGGTGGGCGGTATCCTGGCGGCGCTGATCTACAAATTCCTGTCGGGCGGCAAAGCCGAAGAGGAATAACGGCAGCTTATAAAAAGGCGTTGGAGTTTACGCTCCAACGCCTTTTTTGGCCCTTGTCCGGGAGTCGTTCTGCCATACGCCATACAGACGAATCCGTCACATTGCCCGCTCCATATCCTGCTTGAGCCGGTGGATGATCTTTTTCTCCAGCCGGGAAATGTACGACTGGGAGATCCCCAACAGATCCGCCACCTCTTTTTGAGTATGCTCCCGGCTGCCGCCGATGCCGAAGCGCAGCTTCATGATCGCCTGCTCCCGCTCGGACAGACGGGAGACACATTCCATCAGCACCCCTTTTTCCGCCTCCTGTTCGATGCCGCGGTTGACCACGTCCGGCTCACTGCCCAAAACGTCGGACAGCAGCAGCTCGTTTCCGTCCCAGTCGACGTTGAGCGGCTCCTCGATGGACAGCTCGTTGCGCAGCTGGGCGTTTTTGCGCAGCACCATCAAGATCTCGTTTTCGATGCAGCGGGAGGAATAGGTCGCCAGCTTGATGTTGCGGGTCGGGCAAAAGGTGTTGACCGCCTTGATCAGCCCGATGGTGCCGATGGAGATCAGATCCTCGATCCCGACGCCCGAGCTTTCAAATTTGCGGGCGATGTAGACCACCAGCCGCAGATTGTGGGTGATCAGTTTGTCCCGCGCGTCCCGGTCGCCGTCAGCCGCCTGCCGCAGCGCCAGCGCTTCCTCCTGCGGGGTAAGCGGCGGCGGCAGCGCCGTGGAGCCGTTGATGTAGTAGACCTCGTCCCCTTCTCCGTACCACATCCGCCGCAGCCACAGCCGCAGCCGCCGGACAAGGTCAGCGGATCGCCGCTTGCGTTTCACGGTACGCATCTCCTTTCAGCCGATCGGTCAGATCCACTCCGATCAGCGCCTCGTATTCCCGGCTTTTCATCCGCCGGGTGACCGCCACGAAGGCGCCGCTGACATCGGCGCGTTCTCCCGGGGCGATCAGGGTGACCCGTACGGGCTGGAACGCCGGCAGATATCCTTCCCCGTCCACGGTATGATACGGGATCAGCCGCAGACGGCTGCGCAGCGCCGCGTGAGAGGACAGCTCGTCTTCCTTTCCCCGCAGCACCGCCTGCAGCGATTGCCGCAGATTAAAGGGCAGACATTCCTCTACCGCGTCCATGCGCACCACCGCCACCGGCGCTCCCGAAAAGCCTTCGGTCAATTGCAGTCCCGTGTCGCACAGGGCGTTGATCTCCGCCACCCCGGCGCCGCCGTCGATCTGCAGCCGGTAAAGCCGGCCGCGCGACGCTTTTTTGCGGGTGATCCGGTCAAATAAGCGCAGCAGCAGGTAGCTGATCACGCTGAACGCCACCAAAAGCAGCGGCGGCACGTCGTAATACACCACGCCGTTGATCACCGACAACCCCCGCGGCGCCGCCACGCTCCACAGCGCGAAGGCCGCCCCGGCAAACCCCACCGACACCAAAAAGAACGCCGCCAACTGCCGAAAAAACGCCCGCACGCCCGGTGACGGGTACGCAATCACCGTCATCAACGCCGCCACGCCCAGCTTGTACGCCAGCGAAAGCGCCCACGGCATCGCCGGCAAAAACACCGCCAGCGCACTGGCGGCGCCGACCGCGGCGGCCAATACCAGCCGCCGGCGTTTGCGTGGGATCCGCAGCAGATACGCCGTGCCGGAGAGCAGCAAAAAATCGATCAGCAGATTGACCGCGAGCAGAACGTCCACGTAGATCACCGGCATGGCGATCGGCTCCTTTCGTTTGGTGGTGACCTTCATTATAGTCATTCGCCGGGACGGAAAATGCCGAAACGGACACCCCGGCGCGCAAAATCGTTTGCCTTTTCTCGACAAACTCCCCAACCGACAGGAAAAATGAGACGTTCAAAAAAGAAAAAACGTACAAATCCAATTTTTTGCGGATTTTTCCTTGACATTTTTGCCCGACTTGGCTATAATATTTTAGCATTGTCACACAACCGCACACGACTCATTAGCTCAGCCGGTAGAGCACCTGACTTTTAATCAGGGTGTCCGGGGTTCGAGTCCCCGATGGGTCACCAAACAAAAGAGCGTCGCCACCCGGCGGCGCTCTTTTGCTTTATGTGGGCCGAGGGGACTCGAAACGAACTCCAAACGCCGGCGAGCAACGCGAGCACGGGGTTTGGGAGAAACAGTCCGGGGGACTGTTTCGTAAGTGAGAAGAGAGTCCCCGATGGGTCACCAAGCAAAAGAGCGTCGCCACCCG
>JBMNVL010000156.1:0-2576 GCA_050946775.1 Acutalibacteraceae bacterium | reverse complement strand
CCATCTCGGGGATGGACAGGGTGCCGGTATCGCAGTCGATCTGCTCGGGGGTGACGCCCAGCGCCTCGGGCGAGGTGAACAGGCTGTACACCGCCGGATCGGACATCGACACGTCCATCACGTTGATGCCGGTGTATTCCTCGAGATACTTGTACATGGTGGGGATATCGTGGCCGAGGTTATCCAGCTTGAGGATGGTATCGTGGATGGAATGGAAGTCGAAGTGGGTGGTCAGGATATCGGAATTGGGATCGTCGGCCGGATGCTGGATGGGAGTGAAATCCTCCGCTTCCTTATCGTTGGGGACGACCACCATCCCGCCGGGATGCTGGCCGGTGGTCCGCTTGACCCCGGCGACGCCCTGCGACAGCCGCTCGATCTCGGCGTTGTCCAGCACCAGTCCCCTCTCCTCGGCGTATTTTTTGACGAAGCCGAAGGCGGTCTTGTCGGCCAGCGTCGATATGGTGCCGGCCTTGAAGACGTGGTCGCTGCCGAAGAGCGATTCGGTGTATTTGTGGGCGCGGGACTGGTATTCCCCGGCGAAGTTGAGGTCGATATCGGGGGCTTTGTCCCCATCGAAGCCGAGGAAGGTCTCGAAGGGGATCTCGTGGCCGTCCCGCCCGAGAGGCTGGCCGCAGTTCGGGCAGATCTTCTCGGGCAGATCGAAGCCGGAGCCCACTTCGCCGTGGGTAAAGAACTCGGAATATTTGCAGTTTTTGCAAACGTAATGGGGCGCCAGCGGGTTGACCTCCGATATCCCCGCCATATTGGCGACGAAGGAGGAGCCGACCGATCCCCGGGACCCGACCAGATAGCCGTTCTCCACCGAGTTTTGCACCAGCTTCTGGGCGATCATATACAGCACGGCGAATCCGTGCTTGACAATGGAGCCCAGCTCCCGGTCCAGCCGCGCCTGCACGATCTCGGGCAGCGGATCGCCGTAGATCTCCTTCGCGCGCCGCCAGGTGATCTCCTGCAGCTGCTCGTCCGCGCCGTCGATATGGGGCGGATAGGTGCCGTCGGGAATCGGCTTGATCCCCTCGACCATGTCGGCGATCCGGTTGGGGTTCGTGACTACCACCTCGTACGCCTTTTTTTCGCCGAGATAATCGAACTCCGCCAGCATCTCCTCGGTGGTGCGCAGATACAGCGGCGCCTGATGGTCGGCGTCGGCAAAGCCCTGTCCCGCCTGCAGCACCCGGCGATAGATCTCGTCTTCGGGGTCGCAGAAGTGGACGTCGCAGGTGGCGCACACCGGGATGTTCAGCGTTTCGCCCAGGCGCACCACCGTGCGGTTGAAATCCTTGAGCTGCTCCTCGTTCTTGGCCAGCCCTTCCCGCAGCATAAAGCGGTTGTTGCCCAGCGGCTGGATCTCGAGAAAATCGTAAAACTTCGCCAGATCGCACAGCTCGCCCCACGGCTTGCCCTCAACGATCGCCCGGAACAGCTCGCCCTGTTCGCAGGCGCTGCCGAGGATCAGTCCTTCCCGGTGTTCCAGCAGCTTGGTTTTGGTAATGCGGGGACGCTTATAAAAATTCTTGGTATGCGACCAGGTGATCAGTTTATAGAGATTTTTCAGCCCCGTAAGATTCTTCACCAGAATGATCTGGTGATACGCCCGGGCGCTGCGGCTGTCCACCCCGGACAGAGCGGTGTTGATCTGCTCCACGCAGGTGATCGACCGCTGATCGCCCATATCGGCGATCAGACGGGCGAAGATCTGGCCCAGCACCCGCGCGTCGTCGCAGGCGCGGTGGTGGTTGAAGGGATCCAGCTTGAGATGCTCGGCGACGGTATCCAGCTTGTGGTTTTTCAAGCGGGGATACAGCGCCCGGCAAATGGGCACCGTGTCGACGGCGGAAAAGGGATATTCCATCCCCTGCCGCGCCGCCGCCGCCCGGATAAAGCCGGTATCGAACCCGGCGTTGTGGGCAACCAGCACCCGGCAATCGCCGCAAAAGGCGTAGAATTTTTCCAGCCCCTCTTTTTCCTTCGGAGCGCCGGCGACCATAGCGTCGGTAATGCCGGTCAGTTCGGTGATCCGGGGCGGGATGGGCATTTCGGGATCGACGAAGGTATCGAACTCCTCCACGATCTCCCCATTCACCATCCGTACCGCGCCGATCTCGGTGATTCGGTCGTTCCGGACGCTCAGGCCGGTGGTCTCGATATCGAACACGATGAATTCGCCCTCGAACGATCCGCTTGCTTTCCCTTCGACCGCGCCGACGCTGTCGTTGACGTAATACGCCTCCACTCCGTAGAGGATCTTGATCTCCTTGCCGCTTTTGGCCAGCTTTTTGGCGGTGTTCATCGCCTCGGGAAAGGCCTGCACCACCCCGTGGTCGGTGATGGCGACCGCCTTGTGGCCGAACTCGGCCGCGCGGGTGATCAGGGCTTCGGCGGTGGACACCGCGTCCATTTGGGACATTTTGGTGTGCAGATGCAGCTCCACCCGCTTTTCGGGGGCGTTGTCTGCCCGCCGGTACGGGGTGACCAGCGCCATGGATTTCACCCGCTGCAGCAGGTTGCCCTTGGCGTATTCGTCGTAGTCGTAAATGCCGCTGACCACGACG
>JBMNVL010000155.1:0-2595 GCA_050946775.1 Acutalibacteraceae bacterium | reverse complement strand
CCCCGCAAATAGGCCGCGGCGCACTCGTCGCATTCCAGATTGGCGTGGTTGAGCCGCACCGCGAAGGACGCCGCGTCGTGCCCGTAGCGCTCCCAAATCCGCCGGCAATCCGCCGGCGAAACCGATAAGCTGCGAAATTTTCCCTCCGATTCGGCGATCACCGCCGCGGCGCCGGTCACGTCGAGCAGCAACCGCTCAAACAGATCCGCCACCGGCCGGTGCTCGGTCTGCAGGGTGATCTTTTCCCGCGAAAAAGAGCGACCGCCCTCCAGCATCCCGTAAAGCTGCGCGGCACGGCAGCAGGGCCTGTCCGGCCAAATGCCGCACAGCTCCCGTTTCACGTCGGATGAAAAGGACACGTCGCTCCCTCCTGTCAGATAGGATCAGATCTTGCGGATATCCCGGTGACGGGAATTGACCCGCAAGCCCTTTTGCCGAAAATGCTCCACCAGATCCTCCGCCACCGTGACCGAACGGTGCTTGCCGCCGGTACAGCCCACGGCGATCACCAGCTGGCTTTTGCCCTCGTCCCGGTAAAGGGGCAGCATATAGTCGATCAAGGAATACAGGCGGTTGAGAAATTCCGGCATATGCTTGTCAGCGTGAACGTAGTCCCGCACCTCCTTGTCCATACCGGTCTTGTGCTTGAGCTCGTCTACGTAAAACGGATTGTCAAAGCACCGCACGTCCAGCACCAGATCGGCTTCCTCGGGATAGCCGTACTTGAAGCCGAAGGACATACAGGTGATGGTCATGCCGGCGTCGGGATTGTCCAAAAACAGGTTGACGATGCTTTCCTTAAGCTGCGCCGGGGAAAGAAAACTGGTGTCGATCAGATAGTCCCGCCGCAGCAAAAGCGGCTGGAGCAGCTTGCGCTCCCGGTCGATGGCCTCGGAAATGGAGCAGCCGGTATCCACCGCGATGGGATGCTGACGGCGGGTCTCTTTATACCGGCGCTTGAGCACCTGCGTGTCGCAGTCGAGATAAAGGATCCGGTACTCTCCGCAGATCACCCGCAGCTCTTCGAGGCTTTCGCTCAGATAATCGAACCACATGCCGCCGCGCACGTCCACCACGATGGCGATACGGTTGATCTTTTCCTGCGACTGCAGGCACAGCTCGGCAAATTTGGGCAGCAGCTTTGGCGGCAGGTTATCGACGCAGTAAAATCCCACGTCCTCCAGCGCGTTGATGGCGCGGGATTTTCCGGCGCCCGACATACCGGTAACGATCAATACTTCCATACCCAAGGCTCCTTCCCCTTCGCTTACCAATGTACGTTGCGCCCGACCAGCTCGACCTCCGGCTCCAGCGTGACGCCGAAGGTCTCCTTGACCAGGCGGGACACTTCCCGTCCCAGGGCGATCATGTCCCGGCAGGTGGCCTGTCCCCGGTTGACGACGAAGCCGGCGTGTTTTTCGCTGACCTGCGCGTCCCCGATCGAAAAGCCCTTCAATCCGCACTGATCGATCAGCGCGGCGGCAAAATGCCCCGCCGGACGTTTGAAAAAGCTGCCGGCGCTGGGGTATTCCAGCGGCTGTTTGCTGCGGCGCTTGGCCATCAGCTCCTCCATCCGGGCGGCGATCGTGTCCCGGTCGCCCGGCTGCAGCTGGAAGGTCGCCTCTACGGCGATCTCTCCGGTTTCCATCAGCAGACTGTGGCGGTAATCCAGCTGCAGCTGATCCACCGGCAGCCGCCGGGTCGTCCCGTCGACGGGCGACAGCAGCGTTGCCTCGACCAGCACGTCCGATAGCTGGCCGCCGTAAGCGCCGGCGTTCATATACACACCGCCGCCGACGCTGCCGGGAATGCCGTAGGCAAATTCCATCCCGGTCAAGGCGTGATCGCGGGCGACGCAGCATACCCGGTTGATCGCCGTACCGCCAAAGGCGGTGAGGCGGTGGCGCTCCTCGTCGACCGTGACCGGCTGCGCCATGGGATCCATCCGCAGCACGACGCCCTCGATCCCTTCGTCGGACACCAGCAGATCCGATCCGTTGCCGATCAGCAGCACCGGCAATCCGCTTTCGCGGCAATGGCGCAGCACGTCCGCCACCGCCTGTGCCGAAGGCGCGACGACCAGCCAATCCGCCGCTCCGCCGATATGAAAGGTGGTCATGCCGCTCATGTCCACCCCTTCGCTCACGCGGCAGCCGGCCGCCTCAAAAGCCGCTCGATGCCCTTGCACCGCGCATCCCTCCAACGACATGTTCACGCCAGGAACGCCGCGCCAATGATCCCGGCGTCGTTGCCCAGCGTCGCCACGCAGAGCTTGGTCTGCCTGGCGCAGTATTTGCTGTACCGGTCCCGCTCGATGATGGTCCGCAGGGGCTTGAGCAGAGTCTCTCCCTCGTTGCAGATCCCGCCGCCGATGCACAAAACCTCCGGCTGAAAGATGTTGATCATATTGGTCAGACCGCAGGCGATATAGCCGATATAGGCGTCCACCACCTTCTGGGCGGTCTCGTCCCCCATACGCATGGCATCGAATGCGGTCCGCCCGGTCACCCGGCCGGATCCGGCCACGACGGCATGCATTTTGCTTTCGGGATGGGCCTCCATCGCCCGCTGGGTCTGGCGCACCAGCGCCGTGGC
>JBMNVL010000154.1:0-2624 GCA_050946775.1 Acutalibacteraceae bacterium | reverse complement strand
TGACCTCCTATGATTTCTTGCTTGCGGTTGGCTAGACCTGCTCGCATTATATCATAGGAGCTTTTTCTCCTCAACGGCATAAGCCTCTTTTCAACCACCAGCTTAGCTGGTGGTTTTCGTTCTACAAAAAAGCCGGGAGAAAGCGGTTGCTTTCTCCCGGCTGCGGCTACTCTTTTTCGTATAATTTTGCAAACACCTTTTTGTCACGGCGGATCAGCAGCGCCGTCATCCCGACGGCGGCGCCAAGCGCGCCGAGCACCGTCGTCCAGGCGAGCGTCGATCCGGCGCGGTCGTACAGATGGCCGACCAGCAGATCGAATCCACCCGATACCACCGTGCCGATCACGACGGAGACCCCGTTGATCCGTCCGCGATGACTGGCCGGGATCCGGCTGGACAGATACGGCCCCTCGGCGATGGTGGCGAAGATCTCGCCCCAGGTGAACAGCAGCATCGCCCCGTAATAGGCCGGGACAAACCCAAGCAGCAGCAAAAACAGCCCGTACCCGGCCGTGACGAGCAGCTGACCGATCAGCACCTTTTGGGTGTCCCGTACCCGGGTGAACCACCGGGTGATAAAGGGGGTGAACACCACCACGACAACGCAGTTGAGACTGGACACCGTGCCGAAAATCATGGCGCCGGTCTCGCCGTGTACCCGGCCCATATCCAGCGGCATCAGGTAGTTGTACTGGCCGTAGGCGGCGTAGTAGAGCGCCAGGATCCCGAGATACAAAAGCAGGATCGGTTTGTCTCGCAGCACCTGCCGCAGGCTTTGTCCCTGTCGGTTTTCCTGATAGGCGGAGCGGGGGCTGTCGTCCGGTTCGGGGGTGATGTTTCGCACCAGCAGGGCGATCAGCAGGGTGGAGCAGGCAATGGCGCCGGCGCTGATGAGAAAGGACAGCCACAGATAGTCCTTGAACAGCATCCCGGCGATGGTCGGGGAGAGCACCAGTCCGAGATTGCCGCCCAGATATTCCAGCGAGTAGGCGCGCTCCCGGTCCTTGGTGGCGGTCAGATCGGCGAACAGGGCGTTGTAAGCGGGATATTCCATACTCTGGAAGATCCCGGCGACCAGCATTAGCGCCACCGTGGGATAGCCCATCGGCAGAATGCCGCAGGCGAGATAACAGCCCACCGATACCGTATCGCAGGAGACGATGATCCGCTTTTTGTTGTAGCGGTCGGCCAGCCGCCCGCCCAGCAGATTGGTGGGCAGCATCAGCACCCCCGATACCGCCATCAGCAGGGCGATGCTGCCGGCGTCCAGGTGCATTTTCTGGCTGAGGATCAGCGTCATCATCGGCCAGATCATGGCGCCGAGATTGGTTACCACCCGGCCGAAAAAGAGGATATAGATCTCCCGCCGCAGTCCGCGGTATTGGGAAAGGGGATCGAATCGCATCATAATCAGCGGTGAAAATGGAAGGGGATCACTCCACCAGCCCGTTCTCCTTCATTTTGTTCAAAAAGGCGTCTACGTCAACGGCGGCTTTTTCGGCCGACACCTCGTATTCGTCCAGAAGCCGAGCGATCAGCTCCTCCCGGGAGATCTCCTGCTCCAGTTGCTGCCACAAAAACGCGCCGGTGTCGTTAAGAGTGATCATCCCGCTGAAATCGGCGGTGGTTTTGCCCACCGGCACCACGATCTTCATGCCGGTCACTTCCCGCAGGATGTAGGTTCCTTTGATTTTCACCGTAACCATCCTTTCTTGTTGATATTGGCTTTATTGTACCCAAAAGTGTGCTGAAAGTCAAGCCGGGCGCATACAGTTAATCAGAAGGGAGCGAGGGCGATGAAAGTCATGGTGGTGCGTGCCCGGCAGATGGCGGCCGGGATCCTGTGCGCGGCGCTGGTGGCGGCGGTGCCGCTCACGGCGGCGCTGATCAGCAAAGGAGAGCTGGCAAGCGTCACGACGGCGGGATGGGGCATCCATTTTGAATCGCCCGGTCAGCCGCCGGTCGGCAACGCCACGGCAAAGGAGCTGGCGCGATACGACGGCTGGTTTATGGGAGACGGGTCGAAAAAGGTGCTGTATCTTACCTTTGACGCCGGGTATGAAAACGGCCATACCCCGGCCATCCTCGACGCGTTGAAAAAACATAACGCGCCGGCCACCTTCTTTTTGGTGGAGCATTATCTCGACACTCAACCCGATCTGGTCAAGCGGATGGTCGCCGAAGGGCACGTCGTCGGCAACCATACCGCCACCCATCCCGATATGTCGACTCTGTCCGACGACCGGTTTGAGCAGGAGCTGCAAACGCTGGCGGATAAATACGAGGCGCTGACCGGTCAGCCGCTGCACCGGCTTTACCGGCCGCCGCAGGGCAATTACAGCGAAGAAAACCTCCGCCTGGCGAAGCGGCTCGGCTACGCGACGGTGTTTTGGAGCGCCGCCTACGTCGATTGGCAAAACGACGCCCAGCCCGACCGGGCGCAGGCGCTGACGACTCTGCGCGAGCGCACCCATCCCGGCGCCATCGTGCTGCTGCATCTCACCTCGGCCACCAACGCGGCCATTCTCGACGAGCTGCTGAGCGGCTGGGAAAAGGAGGGGTATTCCTTCGGCAAGCTGACCGATCTGTGCCAAAAATAAACGAGCGGCTCTCTGCTTGTGGCA
>JBMNVL010000153.1:0-2646 GCA_050946775.1 Acutalibacteraceae bacterium | reverse complement strand
AGACCGATATCCGTCCCCAGTCGGGCAACCCTTACAGCGGCGCCACCACCGGCGGCAGCGTCGGCGTCTTCTTCTTTGACGACGAGTACGTCATGCTGGGCGCGGATATCCACTCCAACCACAAAGCGCCCATCCACACCACCATCAACCAGACGCTGGCGGGCGACGTGTCGGTCAACGGCGTCCCCGTCGCTTCGGGTACGGCCGACGCCGACTATCAGGCGGATTACGTTTACAACAACAAGATCGGCTACATTTTCCCCGAAACCACGGCGGTGAAGGTGTCCAATCAGGATCAGACCGGGCTGAATATCACCCAGTGGGATCAAAACGCCGTCGACACCCCCGACACCTTTACCCTGTACGTTGATCACGGCGTGGCGCCAAAAGAGGCGTCCTACGCCTGCATCGTGCTGCCGAACGCCACCGCCGAACAGGTGGCGGATTACAGCCAAAACAACCGCGACGTGGTGATCGTCGCCAACAACAAAGAGGTGCAGGCGGTGCGCCACGACGGGCTGAAGCAGACCCAGGTGCTGTTTTACAAAGCCGGTCAGCTGGAATACGCCCCCGGCAAAACGGTGCAGGCGGACGGTCCTTGTTCGCTGATCATCGACGAGTCGGGCGACGCGCCTTTGATCACCGAAGCGGTTTCCAACCGGGATCCCGGTACGGTGCGCACCGTTTATTTGACCGTCGACGGCCAAACAAGCCGCACGGTCTATGAATCGGGCGCTACTCCTTACGCCGGGCAGAGCGTGACCCAAACCGCCGGGGACAGCGTCTTTATCACCGCCGGTCAGTCGTTGACCGGGACGGTCGGCGCTGCTTTTGACGGCGATGACGATACCGCGTGGGTCGCGGCGAGCGCCGAGGACAGCTGGATTCGCTACGATATGCGCGACGCGCTGGATCTCGACGGGATCACCATCCGCTTTGGCGACAGCTACCCGTCCAAATACGATTTGCTGGTGTCGAACGACGGCGAAAAATGGGATACCGTCTATTCCGAGGAAAACGGTAACGGCGGAGAAGACATGATCCCGCTGGATACGACCGCCCGGTATTGGAAATTGGAATGCCGTGAAATCGTCGCAGCTGACGTGGAAAAAGGCGACGTGGACGGCAAGGACGGCGTTACCGCCGCCGACGCGTTGATGGCGCTGCAGGCCGCCACCGGCAAGATCGCCTTGACCGCCGCCCAGGAACAATCCGCTGACGTCGACGGTCAGCCGGGTGTGTCCGCTGCTGACGCGCTGATGATCCTGCAGATCGCCACCGGCAAGATCGCGCCGGTATCGGCGCCTTCAAACGGCGGCGTCGCGATCAAAGAGATCGTTTTCACCGATAAAGACTTTGCCCTGGCGACGCCGGAATATCCTGCCATGACCGCGCTCGAGCAGGCGATCGGCAAGACGGTGCGGGCTGAACTGTACAGCGAGGAAACGCTCGCGGTTTACCGCGCGGCGCTGCGCAAAGCGCAAAAGCTGCTGGTGCTGCCATACGCTACCGCCGCGATGGTCAACGCGATGACCGACGAACTGAGCGCCGCCATCGCCGGATTGCAGTACGGCGATCTCGGCTCGGTGATGGCGACTCTGACCTATGACAATCCCACCTTTACCGGACATAAAGTCACCATGGGAACGCCGTGGGCGAGTTTTGACAATATGGTGGATCTGTCCGACCGGGATCTGAGCAAGATCTACCTCTTCTTCACCGTCAACTTTGCGTTGTCCGGCGGTGAACGGGCCGGGATGTTCTCTTCCGGCCGGATCCTGCTGCGTTCGCCCAATACCGACGGCAAGGAAAACAACGCCTACGCCACTATTGGCAATTACGGATGGCACGAGGGCGAAAACGTGGTCTATCTGCCCTTGTCGGCCATGACCGGCCAAACCAACCAGATGGATTGGGGTGCGGTGAACACCTTTAGACTGTACGTCGACAGTCTCAACCAGTACGATATGGATGTGACGCTGACCATCAGCCCGGTGCAAATTCTCGATTCCGAGCATCGCAAGCCCGATTCCGAGGCGAAGATCCAACTGCGCGCCCTGATCAAGGAGCAGCGCACCGATCTGGAGCTGTACACCCTCGAATCCATCGCCGCTTACAACGATCTATATGAGGAAGCGGCGGCGCTGTACAAAAACGCCGAGGCTGACGACGACGCGGTCAACGCCATGATCGCCCGGCTGCAGGCGTCAGACGATCTGCTGGTGCTTGACGAGGACGCCAAGGATCTGCTGGGCATCATCTGCGCCGAGGAGAAGACTTCCAGTGTCGCCCACCGGATGGATTTGACCATCAACGCCGACGAGCCGATCGATCTGTCGGGGTATACGGCGGACGAACTCTATTTGCAGTTTGATCTGCGGGTGGATACCTCTCACGTCGATCCGGCGCCCAAGGACGATTATTGGCTGACATACGTCAAAAACGGCAAGGTGGAACTGGGCGCTGTCGCCAAGGGCGACCGGGTCGTGGCGATTCCGCAATTGCATTCCACCCAGTATCTGTCCCGCTCCGGTTCGTTCGTGACCATCCGCAAGCCCTTGCCGGCCGATCTGGTGGCGCAAGGGCAGGTGCAGACCTTCTTTATGTTCTTGTACAACGACACCGGCAATCTCGGTGTCGGGGAAG
>JBMNVL010000152.1:0-2680 GCA_050946775.1 Acutalibacteraceae bacterium | reverse complement strand
CCACTATTATTCCACAAATCCTCGCTAAAAACTTTTCTTTTTCAAATAAAAAATAATTTCTATGAATATTGTGTGCATAGACATACAAGACGCCGCCCGATGCGAAACACGGGCGGCGTCTTTTTGTCTGTCAGCGGGCGGTCGTCATGCCGGATGAGGCGGTCGTGGAGGTTCCTGCCTTTTTCGTCGTCACTTCGGCGACCGGCACGCCAATGGCGCTCACCGGATCGACCGCTTCGCCTCCCACGGTGATCTCCAAATGCAGATGCGCGCCCGAAAGCAGCTCGCAGGGAATATCGCTCAAGGTGCCGATGGGATTGCCGGCCTTGACCTTGTCCCCTTTTTGTACGGTGGCAGTCACCCCGCGATAGGTGGACACGATGCCGTGCCCGTGGTCGATCACGACGGTTTTGCCCCACAGCGCGTCTTCCTCGATCGCCGTCACGGTGCCGGCAGATACCGCCGCCACCTTATCCCCGGCTTTCCCGGCAAAATCGGCGCCGTCGTGGCTGCGAAAATCCGCCATGGTGTCGGAATAGACCGGCTTGCCGTTGCTGAATCCCGCCAACAACTGATTGCCCATCGGCAGCACCATCAGCTGGGGCTGAACCGGGGCGTTCACTTCTTCGACCGGCTCGGTGGCAGCGGCGGTGGCTTTGGTGGTCGTTGTCGTTGTCACGGTGCGCTCGTCCGGCACGTTGGTCACGGGGACGTCCACCTGCCGGGTAACGGTAGGCAGCGGCTCCTCTTCGACCAGCACCGGATCGTTCATCCCGCCGGTGATGGCGGCGGTCACCAGTCCGCCGGCGATCACCGCGCCGATGGCCAGCGCCAGATAGACGCCCTTGGCGCCGCCGGATTTCTTTTTATGCTCCATACTATCGCCTCCTGTGCGATAGTGTGAGCGATTTTTCGATAATTATACAAAACAAAAAGCGGATGTCGCCATCCGCTTTTGCTCATCACAGCATGGATTCGATATCCGCCTTTGGCCGCACACCGATCTTGGTGCCGGCGACGTCGCCGTTTTTGAACACCATAAAGGTGGGGATGCTGGACACGCCGTACTGGATCGCCAGCGCCTCTTCGTCGTCGACGTTGATCTTGCCGACCACGATGGCGTCGCCTTGTTCCTCGGCGATCTCGTCGATCACCGGCGCCATCATCCGGCAGGGTCCGCACCACGACGCCCAGAAATCCACCAGCACCGGCTTGTCGGACTGCAGCACCACCTGCTCGAAATTATCCTTGGTAATGGTCACGATAGCCATAAAACGACCTCCTTTGTCCGTTGTACTTTTAGTATACCCGATCGCGTCAAAATTGTCTATAGATAAAGTATGAATTTTTCGGCAGATGCCGTCTTTCGTTTGCCTCCGTATTTTAGAGACAGACACGCAAAATCCCGGGTCGATCGGATGATCGACCCGGGGGTTTGTACTTTCGGATACCGTCAAAACGCCTTGAGGATGGCGATCTCCACCTGGGTGCCCATAATGCCGACGCGCACCTCGTCGGCGATGTTGGCGACGATGGATTTCTCCAGTTCATCCCACGCCTGAGCCGCGCCGGCATTGTTGGCGCGGTCGTTCTCCACCGCCGCACGATACTGGCTCATCGTCCAGTTGTACATCTCGCTTCCCGCCAGATACCCGCCGGGACTGCCCATGCTCATAAGCCCCATAGACAGCATGGACGCGCCGGCGTCCTGCGGCGTCAAAACCATGGCGATCATGGCCCGGATCTTCCCCATAAAGCCCTTGGTCGCCTCGTTTTTTCCGTCGGTCGCGACCGCCAGCAGCTGCTGACGGGTTTCCGGATCCAACTTCAAATCCGCTTTCAGATGCAGCGAAAAACTTTTTTGCTCCCTTTCGATCCAATAGGTCGCCTCCAGATCGCCCACGATGCCGCGCATCATGCCGAAAAGCTCCTCAGCCAAAAGGCGAAGCCGCAGGATCTCTTTTTTGGAAAGCCCGCTTTGGACCGCCAGGATTTCCGTTTCCTTCAGCGCTTCCTCCATGCCGTCGCCGCGGCTGGTGATCGCAAATTCCATTGTGCCCATGATACCGTCCTCCTTGTGTTAAAGGATCTCTCTTAAACAATGGTCAAAATATCGGAAAATCCCGTCACTTCAAAGATTTCCATGATCGTCTCGTTCACGTTGGTCACGGTCATACCGCCCTGCTTGGCCATGGTTTTCTGCGCCGAAAGCAGCACCCGCAGTCCGGCCGAGGAGATGTACTCCAGTTTTTCGCAATCGACGACCAGCTCGGTAACACCATCCAGCGCGGCGCTCCATTCCTTCTCCAGCTCGGGCGCGGTGACGGTGTCCAGCCGTCCTTCCAGCGCGTATACCGTTTTTTGTCCCTCAACGGATTTGACGATGTTCAGCATTGCCACTCCTCCTGCCTGAAATGATCGTTTGGTTCCGGCTTTTTCCTGCCGGATCCCCGGCTCTTTGGTTTGATTATACCGTAAAAGAATTGCAATTGCAACAGCGAACACGTAACTTTTATAAAAACAACGCAAAAACCGGTCTGATCGATCGATCAAACCGGTTTTGTTTGGGCACGCGCCCTGAGAACTGAATAAAGGGGAAAGCAAGAAGGAAGAACCTGTCGGTGAGGGGCGGCGGCACGGACGAATCCGGCGTTTTGCTCCTCACGTCAGCGGGTCGCGG
>JBMNVL010000151.1:0-2893 GCA_050946775.1 Acutalibacteraceae bacterium | reverse complement strand
ACGTGGTGATGGACGGCTCGTCCTACGGCGAATCCACCAAGTATTCGGTCTTCATCGGCGGCGACAATCCCTATTCGGTGATCCAAAATCCCGCCCTGAACGACGGATCGTCCTGCGTGGTGGTCAAGGAATCCTACGGCAACGCCTTCGTGCCGTTTTTGGTGGATCATTACCAGACGGTCCACGTGGTGGATTACCGGTATTACGAAGGGAATCTGGAGCAGCTGGTGGAGGGAAACGGGATCACCGACGTGATCTTCGTCAACAACATCATGGCGACTTCGACCTCCAGCCGGATCGACGATATGGCGGCCGTTGCCGGGGTCAACGAATAATCGAAAAAAAGGGTTGACACCGCGATACGACTGTGCTATACTGGATGAAAATTTTATAAAAAAGGCAATGACGAAGACGGTCGCGCGCGAATGCTTGCAGAGAGCCGGTGGTGGGTGCAAACCGGCAGCAAACGGCGATGGACCTCTCCCTTCCGAGCCGAAGGAGAGAAAGCCCTTTGCGGCAAGTAGATTCCTTCCGTTCGCCGCGTCAAGGCGTTGGGATCGCTCGATCCCGTGAGTGGCGGCTTTTGGCCGCAATTTGAGTGGTACCGCGGATGTAGTTGCACCCGTCTCAAAGGGTTTCTTTGAGGCGGGTTTTTTCTTAAAGAGTCCATTTTTGGAAAAACGAAAAGGGGATGTTCATATTGACGTTGGATCGGATCTTCCATGCGTCGGTGGTGCTCAAGGACATCGTGCGCCGCACCGACATCGTGCGTGCCGAGGGGATTACTGAGGACTGTGAACTGTACTTAAAACCGGAAAATCTGCAGAATACCGGTTCGTTCAAGTTGCGCGGCTCGGGTTTTAAGATCTCCCAACTGTCGGATGAGGAAAAACAGCGGGGCGTGATCGCCTGCTCCGCCGGCAACCACGCGCAGGGTGTGGCGCTGGCGGCGACCAAGCACGGCATCCCGTCGCTGATCTGTCTGCCCGACAGCGCGCCCATCTCCAAGATCGAGGCGACCAAGAAATACGGCGCGCAGGTGTGTCTGGTGCAGGGCGTGTACGATGACGCCTATCAAAAGGCCCTGTCGCTCAAGGACGAGATGGGCTATACTTTCATCCATCCCTTTGACGACGAGGACGTCATCGCCGGACAAGGCACCATCGGGCTGGAGATCGTCCACGAGCTGGACGATATCGACGCGGTGATCGTGCCGGTGGGCGGCGGCGGTCTGATCTCGGGCGTGGCTTACGCCATCAAGGCGCTCAAGCCGTCGATCAAGGTCTACGGGGTGCAGGCGGCCGGCGCGCCGAGTATGTACAATGCTGTTAAGAGCGGACACAGCGGCTGTCTGGACAGTGTGTCCACCATTGCCGACGGTATCGCCGTCAAGCAGCCGGGGGAGAACACCTTCGATCTGGTGCAAAAATACGTGGACGATATCGCCCTGGTCACCGACGACGAGATCTCGTCGGCCATCCTGGCGCTGATCGAAAAGCAGAAAATGATCGCCGAAGGCGCCGGCGCGGTATCGGTGGCGGCGGCGATGTTCGGCAAATTCCCGCTGCAGGGCAAACGGGTGGTCAGCCTGGTTTCGGGCGGCAACATCGACGTGACCATTCTCTCCCGGGTGATCGAACGCGGTCTGATGAAGTCCGGCCGCTCGACCAGTCTGCTGATCGAGCTGGTCGACAAACCCGGCCAGCTCAAGGACGTGTCCCGCATCATCGCCGACCACGGCGGCAACGTGACCAGCGTCCACCACGAGCATACCGGCGAGATCGAGAGCGTCAACGGCTGCTATCTGCGCATCGCCATGGAGACCCGCAACTACGACCACGTGCAGGAGATTGCCCAGGCGCTGCGGGACGAAGGCTTCAAGCTGGTAAAATAAAAAGGAGTTTTGATTATGAGTGAGATCGTTTATACCCCGTCCGCCCCGAACGCCATCGGGCCGTATTCCCAGGCTGTGAAGTGCGGCAATCTGGTCTTCACCTCGGGTCAGATCGCCATCAACCCCGCCACCGGGGCGGTGGAAGCGACCACCATCGAGGGCCAGACCGAGCAGGTCTGTCAAAACCTGTCGGCGGTGCTTAAAGCCGCCGGATCGTCCTTTGAAAAAGCGGTCAAGACGGTCTGCTTTTTGCGGGATATGGCGGATTTTGCCGTCTTTAACGAGGTCTACGGCCGGTATTTCACCGGCAAACCCGCCCGTTCCTGCGTGGCGGTGCGGGAGCTGCCCAAGGGCGTTCTGGTCGAGGTGGAAGTCGTCGCCGAGGCGTAATTTGCAAAAGGAATGGTGAGCGCGATGATGAACGCGAGCAAATACGGGGTGGGATATTATCTTCCCCCGGACATGACCTGGGATTGGGTCAAAAAGGATCATATTGAAAAAGCGCCTCAGTGGTGCAGCGTCGATCTGCGGGACGGCAACCAAAGCCTGGTCATCCCGATGAGCTTTGAGGAAAAAATGGCCTTCTACAATATGCTGCTGAAGGTCGGCTTCAAGGAGATCGAGGTGGGCTTCCCGGCGGCGTCGGAGACCGAGTACGCCTTTTTGCGGGCGCTGATCGAGCAGGATCTCATCCCGCAGGACGTCACGGTGCAGGTGCTGACCCAGTGCCGGGAGCACATCATCCGCAAGACCTTTGAAGCCTGCAAAGGCGCGCCCAGCGCCATCATCCATTTTTACAATTCGGTCAGCGTCGCCCAGCGGGAGCAGGTCTTCCGCAAGTCGAAGGAGGAGATCAAGAAGATCGCCGTCGACGGCGCCAAGCTGGTCAAAAAGCTGGCGGCGGAATATGAGGGCAATTTCCGGTTTGAGTATTCTCCCGAAAGCTTCACCGGCACCGAGCCGGAATACGCGCTGGAGGTCTGCAACGCCGTGCTTGAC
>JBMNVL010000150.1:0-2919 GCA_050946775.1 Acutalibacteraceae bacterium | reverse complement strand
ATCCTTGGACGGGGTGTCCACGCTGCGCAGGATGGAAACCTTATGCTGGATCAGGGGATGGTCGGCGATAAACGGCTTCATAACAAACTTCCTCCTATTTTTCACGTCGTCCGGCAATGGCCGGCGGCGTATTTTCACTGTTGTTGAGACTGCTTTTTCATCAGCTCCCGCTCGGCCTGGGGCAGACGCAGATAGACCGGCAGCAATTCGCCCGGCGAAACCGGCGTGACCCGGGTCGCCTCGGCGGCCACGCCGTCGGCGCGCTGATACCGCCACGCGGGCGGCGCCAGTCGGGCGGCGATCCCGTTTTCGGCCATATACCGGTGGGCCAGCGCGGCGCCGTCGCCCATCAGCAGCACCGGCTCGTCCAGCGCCGCCAGCCGCTCTCGCAGTGTGGCCAGGGGCAGCGCCTCGTCGGGCGTCATCCGCTCGATTACGCCGTCGGCGATCCGAAAGCAGGCGGTGTAGGCTTGCTGGCAGCGCGCGTCCATCGCGGCGCAAATCACCCCGGAAAGGGGCATCCCTTCCGCCCGGCGGGCGATCGCCGCCAGGGTGGACACCCCGTAGCAGGGCTTGTTTTCGGCAAACGCCAGTCCCTTGACCGCCGCCACCCCGATGCGCACCCCGGTAAAGGAGCCGGGACCGTTGGCGATGGCCAGCGCGTCGATATCGTTCATTGTCAGGGCGGCGGTCTTCAGCGTGTCGGCGATCATCGGCAGCAGCGTCTGGCTGTGGGTCAAAGCGTTGTGGGTAGAGGCCAGCGCCAGGATCCGTCCGTCCTCCACCACGGCGCAGGACGCCGGAGCGGCGGAGCATTCCACGGCAAGTATCTTCATAGCGATTCCCCCGGATCGTCAATGGTGATGCGCCGGTCGTTGTCGCCCAGCCGTTCGATGGTGACCCGCACTGCGTCGTCGGGCAGAGCGTTTTCGATGCGCTCGCTCCATTCCACCGCCAAAACGGCGCCCTGGTCGAGATAATCGAAAAACCCGGTGGAGTACAGATCCTCCCAACCGCTGACCCGGTACATATCAAAATGCACCAGCGGCGGCGTACCGCCGTATTCGTGCACCAGCGCGAAGGTGGGACTGGACACCTCGGCGTCCAGTCCGCGGCCACGAGCCATACCCCGCACGAAGGCGGTTTTGCCCATCCCCAGATCGCCGAACAGCGCCACCACCCGGCCGCCCTTCAGCCCGGCGGCCAGCTGACGGCCGACCTCTTCGGTTTCGGCGGGAGAATGGGTGATCACCTGGCGCATGGACAGCGGCACTTCCTTTTTTCGACTTTTTATCAGTATAGCACATTTTTCTTTCGGTGAAAAGGGGGAATATAAAAGAAATGGGCATACTACGAAAAAGAGGTGAGAAGATGGCGAAGAAGGTACGTCTGCGGGGCGATTTTGCCGCTGACGCCAAAGCGCTGGACGCCGCTTTGCGGGTCGGCAGCAGCTTTGACGTGATCCGCCGGGATCTGGCGCCGGGCGGCCGGGCGGCGGCGTTGTATTTCGTGGAGGGTCTGCTCAAAGGGACGCTGGCGGAAAAGGTGGTGTCCTTTTTGCTGGGACTGTCGCCCCGGGAAATCGCCGGGGTGAGCGACGCCGGCGGATTCGCCGCCCGGCTGACGCCGGCGGCCGAAGCGACGCCCGAAGGGGATATCGACCGGCTGGTCACCCGGATCCTGGCGGGGATGGCGGTGCTGGTGGTGGACCGACTGCCCGAAGCGCTGGTGCTGGATATGCGGGAATACCCGGTGCGGGCGGTGGAGGAGCCGGACGAGGATCGGGCGCTGCGGGGCGCGCGGGACGGATTCGTCGAAACGCTGCTGTTCAACACGGCGCTCATCCGCCGCCGGCTGCGGGATCCCCAGCTGACGATGGAACTGATACAGGTCGGCACCCGTTCCCACACAGACGTCGTGATGTGCTACGTCGAGGGTAAGGCCGATCCCGCCATGGTGGAGCGGGTGCGGCAAAAGCTGCGGGCGGTCGATATGCCCAACCTGGCGCTGGGCCAGGAGAGCCTGCTGGAATGCCTCTCCCGCCGGCAGTGGTACAACCCCTTTCCCCGGGCGCGGTATACCGAGCGTCCCGACTGCGCCGCCGCCAGCGTGGCCGAAGGGCAGATCCTGGTGCTGATGGACACCACCCCGGCGGTGATGATCCTGCCGGTATCGCTGCTCGACTTTACCCAGGACACCAACGACTATTATTTTCCGCCGCTGGTGGGCAGCTTTTTGCGGATCATCCGGGGCGTGGTGTTTTTGATGACTCTTTTGCTGACGCCGCTGTGGTACTGGATGGTCACCTGCAGCGTACCGGTGCCGGAATGGATGGATTTTATCCATATCGCCCAGCCCAACAAGGTGCCCTTGCTGCTGCAGATTTTCATGCTGGAGCTGATCATCGACGGACTGAAGCTGGCGTCTCTCAACACCCCGTCGTCGCTGAGCAACGCCTTTTCGCTGGTCGGCGCGCTGATCCTCGGTCAGTTCGCGGTATCGGCCGGGGTGCTGGTGCCGGAGGTGCTGCTCAACATGGCGTTCGTCGCCATTGCCACCTTTACCCAGCCCAATTTTGAACTGGGCTATGCCTTCAAGATGTTCCGGCTGTTGTTTTTGGTGCTGATCACCTTGATCGGCGGCTGGGGATTGGCGGTCGGCCCGGCGGTGATGCTGTTGTGCATCGTGACCACCCGTCCGGTGGTCACCAAAGGGTATCTCTATCCGCTGATCCCCTTCAACGGCAAAGCCCTCAGCCGGCTGCTGCTGCGTCGCGCCATCCACAAGGACAATTCGTAATCATGACCGCCGGCAAAGCCGGCGGTTTGCTCTGCGGCTGTAAGCCGCTGTTACTGGCGGGGCTAAAAGCCCTCTGAAAAGTCTGCCAACCGCAAGCGGTCACGAGCTACCGCTAAAGCG
>JBMNVL010000149.1:0-2933 GCA_050946775.1 Acutalibacteraceae bacterium | reverse complement strand
CGGACCCTATCCCTATTTTCTCAAGCAGCGGATCCTGTCGGATCACGGGCATCTGTCCAACGCCGCCTGCGCAAAAGAGGTGATCCGGCTGGCCGAAGGCGGCACCACCCGGTTTGTGCTGGCGCATCTCAGCCGGGAAAACAACACCCCCGATCTGGCCCACGTCACGACGCTGACGGCGCTGACCAAAGCGGGCTTGCGGCAGGGCAGCGACTTTTTGCTGCGGGTGGCGTCGCCCGAATGGCAGGAGGAGACGGTGATCTTCTGATGATGCGGATAACGGTACTGTGCGTGGGCAAATGCAAGGAAGCCTACTGGCGGGACGCCTGCGCCGAATACCAAAAGCGGCTGGGCGGCTTTTGCCGGCTGCAGATCGTGGAGGTGGAGGAGGAGCGCGCGCCCGAAGCGCCCAACGCTTCGCAGATCGAGGCGGTGGTCGCCGCCGAGGGAAAACGGCTGCTCGACAAATTGCCGGCCGGCGCCTATCCCGTCGCTTTGTGCATCGAGGGACGGCCGCTCTCGTCGGCCGATCTGGCGGCGCGGCTGGAGCAGATCGGATTGGACGGGAACAGCCACGTCGCGTTTGTGATCGGCGGCTCGTGGGGACTGTCCGACGCCGTCAAGCAAGCGGCGCGGTGGCGGATGTCGATGTCCCCGATGACCTTTCCCCATCAGCTGGCGCGGGTGATGCTGCTCGAGCAGATCTACCGGGCGTTTCAGATCTCCGGCGGCGGAAAATACCACAAATAGCACAAACAGACCCGCGCTTTTTGCGGCTTTGCATGGGCAAAACGCAGAAAATGCGGTTTTTCTGTTTTTTGTCGGGGAAGTTCTTGCCACAAAAAGACAAACGTGCTATAATTATTCGGCAAATCGCACACGGCGTTGTATCGCGGTCGGTGCCGATTCCGAGAGCCGGAACGGTGGCCGCGGCGGGACACGGACATGTGGTCCGGTCACGGGCGTCGTGGAGGTACAACCAAGGAGGAACACATCTATGGCAGTCGTATCCATGAAACAGCTGTTGGAGGCCGGTGTCCATTTCGGTCACCAGACCCGCCGCTGGAACCCCAAAATGGCGCCCTACATCTTCACCGAGCGCAACGGCATCTACATCATTGACCTGCAAAAAACCGTGCGCAAGCTGGAAGAGGCCTACGCCTTTGTCCGCGACCTGTCCGCCAACGGCCAGAACGTGCTGTTCGTCGGCACCAAGAAGCAGGCGCAGGATTCCATCAAGGAAGAGGCCGAGCGTGCCGGCGCTTATTTCGTCAACGCCCGTTGGCTGGGCGGTATGCTGACCAACTTCCGCACCATCCAGGGCCGTATCGCCCGTCTGGCGCAGCTCAAGAAGATGGAAGAGGACGGCACCTTTGATCTGCTTCCCAAGAAGGAAGTTATCAAACTCAACCACGAAATCGAAAAACTGGAGAAATTCCTGGGCGGTATCAAAGATATGAAGAAACTGCCCGGTGCTCTGTTCATCGTCGATCCCCGCAAGGAGAAGATCGCCGTCGCCGAGGCCAAGAAGCTGGGCATCCCGATCGTGGCCATCGTCGACACCAACTGCGATCCTGACGACGTCGACTACGTCATCCCCGGCAACGACGACGCCATCCGCGCCGTCAAGCTGCTCAGCGCGACCATGGCCAACGCCATCATCGAGGGCCGCCAGGGCGAAGACGCTCCCGCGGCGGAGGAAGCCGAGGGCGGCGAGGCCGAGGAAGAAGCCCCGGTCGAGGAATAAGACGATCTACTTTCGGAATATAGGAGGACAAGAACATGGCATTTACGGCGAAAGACGTCATGCAGCTGCGTGAGCGCACCGGCGTCGGTATGATGGATTGCAAAAAAGCGCTGACCGAAACGGACGGCGATATGGAAAAAGCCATCGACATCCTGCGGGAAAAAGGCCTGGCGGCGGCGGCCAAAAAATCCGGCCGTATCGCGGCGGAAGGCCTGGTCTACGCGTTTGCCGATCCGGCCAAAAAGGTCGGCGTGGTGATCGAGGTCAACTCCGAGACCGACTTCGTCGGCAAGAACGCCGACTTCCAGGCGTTTGTCAAGGCGCTGGCCGGCATCGTGGCGGAGAAGGCCCCGGCCGACGTCGAAGCCCTGTCGGCGCTGCCCTTTGAAGGCGACCGTACCGTGGCCGAGACGCTGCGGGACAAGATCCTCGTCATCGGCGAAAACCTGAGCATCCGCCGTTTCGAGCGGTACGAGGGCGACTGCGTGGCGTACATCCACGGCGGCGGCCGCATCGGCGTGCTGGTGAAATTCGAGGCCGACGCCGCGGCGTCCGGCTCGGAGGTGCTGCAGGAGGTCGGCAAGGACGTGGCGATGCAGATCGCGGCGCTCAACCCGCTGTATCTCGACAAGGAAAGCGTGCCGGCCGAGGACATTGAGCACGAAAAGGAAGTGCTGATCGCCCAGATCCAGAACGATCCCAAGAACGCCAACAAGCCCGAGGCCATCATTGCGAAGATGGTGGACGGCCGCATCGGCAAGTTCTATGAGACCAACTGCCTGCTGCAGCAGGCTTTCGTCAAGAACGGCGACATCACGGTGGAACAGTACGTGGCGGATCAGGCCAAAGCGGCCGGCGGCGCCATGAAGATCGCCGAGTTCGTCCGCTTCGAAAAGGGCGAAGGCATGCAGAAGCGGGAAGACAACTTCGCCGACGAAGTAGCCAGCATGATGAAGTAAATTCCACAAATGGAATTTACGCCGTCTGCCGGTTGAGCAGTTTATCGCTGAATAAATGGGCTAGCCTTTAGGGGCTAGCCCATTTTTGGGTTCGGGGGAAACCGCGCGTGTCCCACGGGATGAAACCCATGGATTTTTGCGGAAACTTATGTTACACTAGGAACAGAACAAACGCGGGAGGGCAAAGGATGAAACAGGACAAGGGCCAGGGTACCATTCGCGCATAT
>JBMNVL010000148.1:0-3049 GCA_050946775.1 Acutalibacteraceae bacterium | reverse complement strand
GATCTGGCCCGCATCGTCAAGAGCCGCCAGGTCTGGGCGGCGCTGTTCTCCCGGCTGTGCGCGCTGGACGAGCAGGAGCTGGCCAACACCGATCCCAATTCCCCTGATGAAGGGGTGATCGGCGAGGTGATGACCGGGCCGACTCCCATCCGCACCGACAGCGATACCGCCTCTATCGCCAAGCTTCTCAAGGAGCTGCAGGGCGTGTCGCTGAACGATATCGCCATGTTCCGGATGCCGGGTGAGGCGGCTTCGCTGAGCGGCTCGACCTTCTTCTCGGTCCACGCCGACGAACTGCTCAAGCTGCTGCAGGCGGCGTTCGATCCCTACGGCGAGCAGATCTACGGCAAACAGATCGCCGCGTCGGATCTCAACATCACCGAGATCGCTCACGACGAGACCGCCGATACCAAAAAACAGACGATGGCCGAGGTCATCGAGGAGCAAAAGGGCAAGATCGAGACCACCGCGCCGACCGAGTCCGGGACCGATACCACCAACGCGTAGAGTAAATGCTGACTAAAGGCGATCCATTTTTAGGAGTGTCATTCTGAGGAGCGTAAGCGACGAAGAATCTTAGCAGTCAAAGTGCTTTTCAAGATCCTTCGCTTCGCTCAGGATGACATACCATCCGTTTTTGCAAATGAATCGGCATTTACTATTATTAGAAGGGAAGTATTTGATGCAAGCCAAACAACTGTTGACCGGCGTAGTCACTTCGCTGGATAAACACAAAGCGGAGGATATCCGGGTCATCGGGGTGACCGATCTGACCTCCATCGCCGATTATTTCGTTATCGCCGCCGGATCGAGCTCCACCCAGGTCAAGGCGCTGGTGGATTACGTGGAGGACGAAATGGCGCGGCAGGGCGTGCAGCCCCTGCGGATCGAGGGCTACGCCTCGGCCAACTGGACGCTGCTGGATTACGGCAGCGTGGTGGTGCACGTCTTCCGTCAGGATACCCGGAGTTTTTACGATCTGGAACGGCTGTGGCAGGACGGGCAATTGCTCGACGCCGGCGATTTTATAGCAAATGAGGAATGAACCGATGAAATACGATCCGTCAACGATTGAACACAAGTGGCAGGCGGTGTGGGAAAAGGAACACACCTTCGCCGCCTCCAACGATTCCGACAAGCCCAAATTTTACGCGCTGGTGGAATTTCCCTATCCCTCGGGACAGGGACTGCACGTGGGTCATCCCCGTTCCTACACCGCGTTGGACGTGGTGGCGCGCAAACGCCGTCTGCAGGGCTACAACGTCCTCTACCCGATGGGATGGGACGCCTTCGGTCTGCCGACTGAAAATTTCGCCATCAAAAACCACATCCATCCCGAGATCGTCACCAAAAACAATGTGGCGCGCTTCAAAGCGCAGCTGCAGTCGCTGGGGCTGTCCTTCGACTGGGACCGGGAGATCAACACCACCGACCCGTCCTATTACAAATGGACCCAGTGGATCTTTTTGCAGCTGTTCAAGCACGGCCTGGCCTATAAAAAGGAAATGGCGGTCAACTGGTGCACCTCCTGCAAATGCGTGCTGGCCAACGAGGAAGTGGTCGGCGGCGTCTGCGAGCGGTGCGGCGGGGAAGTGGTCCGCAAGGTCAAGAGCCAGTGGATGCTCAAGATCACGGCCTACGCCCAGCGGCTGATCGACGATCTGGCGCTGGTGGACTATCCCGAGCGGGTACGCGCCCAGCAGATCCATTGGATCGGCCGCTCCACCGGCGCGCAGGTGCGCTTTGGCACCACCGCCGGCCAGACGGTGGAGGTTTACACCACCCGGCCGGATACCCTGTTCGGCGCCACCTATATGGTCATCTCGCCCGAGCATCCCCTGATCGAGGAATGGGCGGGGATCCTCAAAAACATCGACGACGTGCGCGCTTATCAGGAGGAAGCGGCCCGCAAATCCGATTTTGAGCGTACCGAGGTTGCCAAGGACAAAACCGGTGTCAAGCTCGACGGCGTGATGGGCATCAACCCGGTCAACGGCCGTGAGATCCCGATCTTCATTTCCGATTACGTGCTGGTATCCTACGGTACCGGCGCCATTATGGCGGTGCCGGGTCACGATACCCGCGACTGGGAATTCGCCAAGAAATTCGACCTGCCCATCATCGAGGTGGTCGCCGGCGGCGACGTGGAAAAAGAAGCGTTCACCGACTGCGCCACCGGGACGATGGTCAATTCCGGCTTTTTGGACGGCTTGACGGTCGAACAGGCGAAAAAAGCCATCATCGACTGGCTGACCGAAAAGGGGATCGGCGAGCAGAAGGTCAACTTCAAGCTGCGCGACTGGGTCTTCTCCCGGCAGCGGTATTGGGGCGAACCCATCCCGATCGTCCATTGTCCCCATTGCGGTCAAGTCGCCGTGCCGGAAAGCGAACTGCCCGTCCGGCTGCCGATGGTGGACAGCTACGAGCCGACCGACAACGGCGAATCGCCGCTGGCGGCCATCGACGAGTGGGTCAACACCACCTGTCCGCAGTGCGGCGGCCCGGCCAAGCGGGAGACCGACACCATGCCCCAGTGGGCGGGCTCGTCCTGGTATTTTCTGCGGTACTGCGATCCCCACAACGACCAGGCGCTCGCCTCCAAAGAGGCGCTGGCCTACTGGATGCCGGTCAACTGGTACAACGGCGGCATGGAACATACCACCCTGCACCTGCTGTACAGCCGGTTCTGGCACAAGTTCCTTTACGATATCGGCGTGGTGCCCACCCCCGAACCCTACGGCAAGCGGACCAGCCACGGGATGATCCTCGGCGAAAACGGGGAGAAGATGTCCAAATCCCGTGGCAACGTGGTCAACCCCGACGAGATCGTGGCCGAATACGGCGCCGACACCATGCGGCTGTACGAGATGTTCATCGGCGACTTTGAAAAGGCCGCGCCCTGGTCGAGCGCCAGCATCCGCGGCTGCCGCCGGTTCCTCGACCGGGTCTGGGCGATGGGCGAGCATCTGGCGGACGGCGACGGGGTGCGTCCGGCGCTGGAAATCGCTGTCAACAAGACCATCCGCAAGGTGGGCGACGACATCGAATC
>JBMNVL010000147.1:0-3099 GCA_050946775.1 Acutalibacteraceae bacterium | reverse complement strand
AAGGGTGCGGGGGTCGGTAAAGACCCCGGTCAGCGCTGAAGCGGCCGCCGTTTCGGGACTGACGAGATAGACCTGCCCGTCGGCGGTGCCGGAACGGCCCTCGAAATTGCGGTTGAAGGTGCGCAGGGACACCCCGCCGGAGTTGGGCGACTGTCCCATCCCGATGCAGGGACCGCAGGCGCATTCCAAAATCCGGGCGCCGGCGGCGATCAAATCGGCCAGCGCGCCGTTTTCGGCCAGCATATTGTACACCTGCTTGGAGCCGGGCGCGATGGACAGACTGACGTCGGGGTGGACGGTCTTGCCCTTGAGGATGGCCGCCACCTTCAGCAGATCCATCAGCGAGGAATTGGTGCACGAGCCGATGCAGCACTGGTCCACCTTGATGCCGCCCAGTTCCTCCACCGGCTTGACGTTGTCGGGGGAGTGGGGACAGGCGGCCAGCGGCCGCAGGGCGTCGAGATCGATTTCCAGCGTTTCGTCGTAGACCGCGTCGCCGTCGGCGAAGACCGGCACCCAGTCGGCCTCGCGGCCCTGCGCCTTCATGAAGGCGCGGGTGACGTCGTCCGACGGGAAGACCGAGGTGGAGGCGCCCAGCTCCGCGCCCATATTGGTGATGGTGGCGCGCTCGGGAACGCTCAGCGACGCCACTCCGTCGCCGCCGTATTCGATGATCTTGCCCACGCCGCCTTTGACCGACATCCGGCGCAAAACCTCCAGGATGATATCCTTAGCGGCCACCCACGGACGCAGCTTGCCGTGCAGGTTGACCCGCACCATTTTGGGCATGGTGATGTAATACGCGCCGCCGCCCATGGCGACCGCCACGTCCAGTCCGCCGGCGCCGAAGGCCAGCATCCCGATGCCGCCGCCGGTGGGAGTGTGGCTGTCCGAGCCGATCAGAGTCTTGCCGGGGATGCCGAACCGCTCCAGATGCACCTGATGGCAGATGCCGTTGCCGGGGCGGGAAAAATACAGCCCGTGCTTTTTGCAGACCGACTGGATGTACCGGTGGTCGTCGGCGTTTTCAAAGCCGGTCTGCAGGGTGTTGTGGTCGATATAGGCGACCGAACGCTCGGTTTTGACCCGCGGCACGCCCATGGCCTCGAATTCCAGATAGGCCATGGTGCCGGTGGCGTCCTGCGTCAGCGTCTGGTCGATGCGCAGCCCGATCTCGCTGCCGGGGGTCATATCACCCGAAAGCAGATGGGCGGCGATCAGTTTTTGGGCGATCGTTTGTCCCATGGAATCATCTCCTGTGCTGGTTTCATAATGTACTATTATGCCATAGATCGGCGGGTTTGTCAATTGTTTGACAAGCGCCGGCGGAAAAAATTCACCGCCCCCTCCAATCGCCGTTGCATGCGGACAAACGCTTGCGTTTTGGGAGAAGCTATGTTATACTAATATAGATTGTTCGTTTTTGTTGACCGTGAGAACAGGAGGTTTGGTCTTTTTGCGCATCGGCATTGACATCGGCTCGACCACCGTCAAGGTGATCCTGCTGGATGATAACGATACCATTCTTTTCAAATCCTACGAGCGGCATATGTCCAAGGTCCGGGAGAAGACCGCCGAAATGCTGCGGGAGCTTTCGCCGCGGCTGAGCGGGCAGACGGTGCGCGCGGCGATCACCGGCTCGGCGGGATTGGGCGTCGCCAAGGCGGCCGATCTGGAATTCGTGCAGGAGGTGTTCGCCACCGCCGGGGCGGTGGAGCGGTTCGTTCCCGACGCCGACGCGGTGGTGGAATTGGGCGGTGAGGACGCCAAGATCATCTTTTTCACCGGCGGACTGGAGGAGCGGATGAACGGCTCCTGCGCCGGCGGTACCGGCGCGTTTATCGACCAGATGGCCACCTTGCTTGGCGTGACCGCCGACCAGCTGGACGAGATGAGCCTGCGTCACGAGAAGATCTACGCCATCGCGTCCCGCTGCGGCGTGTTCGCCAAAACCGATATTCAGCCGCTGCTCAACCAGGGCGCCCGCAAGGAGGATATCGCCGCCAGCATCTTCCAGGCGGTGGTCAACCAGACCATCGCCGGTCTGGCGCAGGGCCGCCGGATCGAGGGCAAGGTGCTGTTTTTGGGCGGTCCGCTGCATTATCTGCGGGGACTGCGCCAGCGGTTCCAAAAGACGCTGAAGCTGACGGACGAAAACGCCGTCTTCCCTGAAAACGCCGAGGTGTTCGTCGCCGTCGGCGCCGCTTGCTACGCCGGGGACAACGCCCGCGAAATGCCCTTCGACGAGCTGCTTGAGCGGATCGAGCACGCGTCCTCTCAAACCAACACCACCCATACCCTCGAGCCGCTGTTTGGCGACGAGGAGGAGTACCGGGCGTTTTCGACGCGCCACGCCAGGGCCTGTCCGCCGCCGATGGACGCCGACGGCTACCGGGGCGACGCCTATCTGGGCATCGATGCCGGTTCCACCACCACCAAGCTGGCGCTGATCGCGCCCGACGGCGGGATTTTGTATCAGTACTACGCTTCCAACGAGGGCAACCCCGTGGCGGTGGTCAAGGCGCAGCTCGAGGAGATCTATCGCCGGTTCGGCGATCGGATCGTCATCCGCGGCAGCGCCGCCACCGGCTACGGCGAGGATCTGATCCGCAACGCGTTTCACGTGGACATCGGACTGGTGGAGACCATGGCGCATTATCGCGCCGCCCGCCATTTCAACCCCGGCGTGGATTTCATCATCGATATCGGCGGCCAGGATATGAAATGCTTCAAGATCCGCCACGGCGCCATCGACAGCATCCTGCTCAACGAAGCCTGCTCGTCGGGCTGCGGCTCGTTTATCGAGACCTTCGCCAAGGCGCTGGGCTACGACATCGCCTCTTTCGCCCGGCTGGGGCTGTTCGCGGCCCGTCCGGTGGACCTGGGCAGCCGCTGCACCGTGTTTATGAATTCCTCGGTCAAGCAGGCGCAAAAAGAAGGCGCCGCGGTGGAGGACATTTCGGCGGGACTGTCGATGAGCATCGTCAAAAACGCCATTTACAAAGTCATTCGCGCCGCCGACCCGTCCGAGCTGGGACGGCAGGTGGTGGTGCAGGGCGGCACCTTTCTCAACGACGCGGTGCTGCGCTGCTTTGAGCG
>JBMNVL010000146.1:0-3106 GCA_050946775.1 Acutalibacteraceae bacterium | reverse complement strand
CCAACCGCTTTAGCGGTAGCTCGTGACCGCTTGCGGTTGGCAGACTTTTCAGAGGGCTTTTAGCCCCGCCAGTAACAGCGGCTTACAGCCGCAGAGCAAACCGCCGGCTTTGCCGGCGGTCATGATTACAGCCGTTTGAGCATCAAAATCTCTTTGCGGACCGATCCGTCGGGCAGGCGGATGGCGTCGGGATGTTCTCCGTAGGGAACGAATCCCATCTTGTCGTACAGCCGGCGGGCGCGGTCGTTGCCCTCGACGTATTCCAGCTCCAGCTGGGTCACGCCTGACGCCTGCGCCAGCCGGATCATCTCCTCGAACAGGGCGGTGCCGATCCCTTTGCCCCAATACGCCTGCCGCAGGGCGATGGCGACCGACGCCCGGTGACGGGTCTTTTGGTGGCGGTTGAGAGACAGCTGGCAGTTGCCGGCGATTTTCCCGTCGATTTCGCAGACGATCATCACCGATTGGGGAGAACGGCGGATCTCCTGGAGAAACGCCGCCTCCTGCCGGGCGGAAATGGCGCATTCCTCCGGCGAGCGGAGCAAAAAGGGGGTTTCCTCGGCGCACCCTTTCAGATACGCCACCATTTCGGCGGCGTCCCGCGCGACGGGCGGGCGAAAAACGGCGGCGGTGCCGTCGGGCAGGATCACGTTTTTTTTGGGATAGATCACGGCGCGTCACCTCCGTCGACCGGCAGCGGGATCACGTGGACCGGCTTGCCCACCTGAATGCAGGTGGCGATCACGTGGCGGGTCCCGGCCGAGGTCTTGTTCCAAAACGCCAGCACCTCGTCGGCGTAGGCGATGATCTGCTCGTTGCGCCGCAGAGGCGCCGAACGCCCGTAGGCGGCGTAATCCGGCAAAAATTCCCTGAGCGGCAGATCCAGCCGCCGGGCGACCTCGGCGGCCGCGGCGTCCACACCGTCGGCGCCGCCGCTGACGATCTCCGAAGCGCCGCGGGGCAGATGGGCGAGAACGCGGGCGACCATATCCGCCGGGGCAACGCGGCTGCCGACGATGGCGATGCGCATACCGATCCCTCCTTTTTTCTTATATAAGTATATTACCGATTTTTTTCGCGTTTGGCAACCCTTTCCGCCAAAAAACCGGCAACATAGCGACGGCCGCGGCGAGCCATACTAACGGTGCGCGCGTTTTTTGAAAAAACGCCGCCAAAGGAGGAGCTTGCGATGCGCAAAGCGATTCGCCGCGTATGCCGGGCGCTGGCGGCGGTATGTCTGGTGCTGGGCGGGCTGATGTGGGGCGCGGCCGGCCGGCTGCCCGATGCCTTTTTGACCGAAGGCGACGCTCCCGTCACGTTGGACGGCGCCCTGTCGGTGATCCGCATCCGGCCGGCGTCCGCCGACGTTCGTCTGGCGTCGGCGCCGGCGGAAGGCGGGTATACCGCCTCGGCGACTCTGTTCGGGCTATTTCCCGTCAAAACGGTGGCGGTGCGCCCGGCGGACGAGCGGCGGGTGATCGTCGGCGGCACGCCGTTCGGCGTCAAGATGTATACCGACGGGGTGCTGGTGGTCGGGCTGACCGACGTCGATACCGCCGCCGGGGACTACAATCCCGCCCGGTCGGCCGGGATCAAGATCGGCGACGTGATCGAGTCGATCGACGGGCAGACCGTGTCCACCAACGAGCAGGTGGCGGCGCTGGTGGAGCAGTCGGGCGGAAAGACGATGGATCTGCAGATCCGGCGGGACAATCTCACCTTTCACCTGCGGTTCACCCCGGCGCGCCACCGGATCGACGGCCGCTGGAAGGCCGGGCTGTGGGTGCGGGACAGCTCGGCCGGGATCGGTACGCTGACCTTTTGCGATCCGGCGAGCGGCGCTTTTGCCGGATTGGGTCACGCGGTGTGCGACGTGGATACCGGGGAGATTTTGCCCATCGCGGGCGGAGAGATCGTGCCGGTGGAGATCTACAGCGTCGCCAGGGGCGCCGACGGCGCGCCGGGTGAGCTGCGGGGCGGTTTTGCCGAAGGGACGCTGGGAACCCTGGCGGCCAATACCGCCACCGGCGTCTTCGGACGGCTGACCGCCGATCCGCCGCGGGGCGACCGTCTGCCGGTAGCCCTCAAGCAGCAGGTGAAGACCGGCCCGGCGCAGGTGATCGTCACCGTTGAGGGAAACACGCCCCGGCGATACGATATCGTCATCGAGCGGGTGCGGCTGGCCGATCCGATGCCGGGGAGAAATATGGTGATCCGCGTCACCGATCCCCAGCTGCTGGAGGCGACCGGCGGCATTGTGCAGGGGATGAGCGGTAGTCCGATCGTTCAGGACGGCAAGCTGATCGGCGCCGTCACCCACGTGTACGTCAACGACCCCACCCGTGGCTTCGCCATTTTTGCCGAAACCATGCTGCAATCCGCCGATAAAGCCGTCGCCCGTCCGGCGGCGTAAAACCCGGCCGGCGCGGAGGAAATCCGCGCCGGCTTGATAGTTTATCACAATTCCGAATATTGGTTGCCAGCGGATGATGTTTGTGGTAATATATCGGGGAAAGAGGGGAATGACAATGGAAAAGAAATCCGCGGCGACCGACGCCGTTTCCATAACGAAGGGCGAACAGAAGGGCAAGCGTGTCCTGTTTGGCGCAGCCGCGATCCTTTTCGACGTCATGGCCCTGTGGCGGCTGTACCTGCTGGTGCGCGCCGCGCTTTATCTTTGGAGCGGGCTCGATCCGGAACACGGCTTTACGCCGCAGGCGGTTTTTGCCCATACCGTCACGTCTGTGTTTGTGGCGGCTGCGGCGTTGTGTTTGCTGTGGTGCGCCGTCGGCGTCACCGCGGCGGCCGTGAAACGACGGGTCGCCGGCGGCTTTGTCGTGGCGGTGTTGGTCGGACTGGCGATCAGCATCATCCTGTGGATGGTGATCCCGTCGCAGACGCTGACGGTGGTCGCCTATTCCACCTGGTATTATTCCATCCGCCCGCTGACGCAGGCGTATTTTGCCGTGGCGCCCATCCTTGACTGGCTTCTCTACGCCCTGGCGGGGTACAGTCTGGCCAAGCGGCTTTTTGACGACGACCGGTCGCAAAAGGCGCTTGGCAAGGCGCTGGCGATCGCCGGCGCCGGTCTGATCGCCGTGCGGAC
>JBMNVL010000145.1:0-3327 GCA_050946775.1 Acutalibacteraceae bacterium | reverse complement strand
CCCATCACCCCCACCGCTTTCGCCCCGGTGAAGACCGCGAAAAACTGGCTGAGCTGCCGCTCGTAGCCGTTTTTTTGCATTTCATCCCGCAGCACCCAGTCGGCGTCCTGCAGCACCCGGATCTTCTCAGCCGTGATCTCCCCGAGGATCCGCACCCCGAGCCCCGGCCCCGGGAAGGGCTGGCGCCAGACCAGCTCCTTGGGAATGCCCAGCCGCTCGCCGACCGCCCGCACCTCGTCCTTAAACAGATCCCGCAGCGGCTCGATCACCCCGAGAAAGCCTACGTCCTTGGGAATGCCCCGCTGGTTGTGGTGGGTCTTGATCACCGCGCCGGCGGCGTCGGCGCCCGAGGCGCCCTTGCCGCTTTCGATCCGGTCGGGATAGATGGTGCCCTGGGCAAAAAAGGCATTGCCGCTGGCCCGTTTTTTGATCTCGTCCCAGAACACCTCGTAAAAGGCGTCGCCGATGACGTGGCGTTTTTTCTCCGGGTCGGTGACCCCTTTCAGCCGCCGCAGAAAATCGTCCCCGCAGTTGACCCGGACGAAATCCATATCGAACAGGCGGGTGAAGGTCTCCTCCACGAAATCGCCCTCGTCCTTGCGCATCAGCCCCTGATCGACGAAGACGCAGGTGAGCTGTTTGCCCACCGCCCGGCTGAGCAGACCCGCCGCGACGGAGGAATCCACCCCGCCCGACAGACCGAGAAACACCCGCTTGTCCCCGATCTGCGCCCGCAAAGCGGCGACGGTGTCCTCGATAAAGGTGTCCATCACCCAGTCGCCCTTGCACCCGCAGACCCGGGTGAGGAAGTTTTCCAGCATTTTGTCGCCGTAAGCCGAATGGGTCACCTCGGGGTGATACTGCACCGCGTACAGCCGCTTGGCGGCGTTTTGCATCGCCGCGCAGGGACAGTTGTCGGTGGCGGCGACGATCTCAAATCCGTCGGGAGGGACGGCGATATAGTCGGTATGGCTCATCCACACCACGCTGGTGGGCGGCACGTCGACGAACAGCGGGCTGTCGCCGGTCTGGTGCAGATCGATCTTGCCGTATTCCGAGGTCGGCGCGGTCCCCACCCTGCCGCCGCCCATCCACGCCATCAGCTGACAGCCGTAGCAGATGCCGAGGATCGGCAGTCCGGCGTCGAGGATGGCCGGGTCGTAATGGGGCGACGCCTCGTCGAACACCGAATGGGGACCGCCGGTGAAGATGATCCCCTTGTACCCGCCGGCGAGGATGGTCTCAAGCGGAGTGGTAAAGGGCAAAATCTCGGCGTAGATGCGGTGTTCCCGCACCCGGCGGGCGATCAGTTGGTTGTACTGCCCGCCGAAATCCAGCACCAGTATTTTTTCCATGCGGTCGGTCTCCTTTGCTTGGGGAATGGGTGGGTTGCTGAGAAAGATTCTTCGGGCTATTGCGTGGCCCTCTTGCGGTGCCCGGCTGAGGTGTGGCGCCTTCGCGCTCACCGATCGCCGACCGCGGCGCCCACCATTTTCTCCCTGTATCGCCCACCGGGCGCGGTCGAAAATGTTGCCCAGAATGACCCTCCTTTTTATCGCGTCGTCATCCTGAGCCGCTTGCGGCGAAGGATCTTTGTGCGTTGTCCGGCGGGGCGCGTCTAACGTCTAACGTCTAAAATCTATTATCTATAAATAATCGCTTCGCGTTCGGGGCCGTTGGAGACCATGTTGATACGATGACCCAGTTCCTTTTCGATAAACTCCACGTAGTCCCGCGCCTCTTGGGGAAGGGCGTTGTAATCCCGGATGCCCCGGATATCGCAGTGCCAGCCCTTGAGGACCTTCAGCACCGGCTTGCACCGTTTGAGGACCGGGGTGGTGGGGAAATCCCGGATCACCTTGCCGTCCACCTCGTACCCGACGCAGACCGGGATCTGCTCGAGATAGGACAGGCAGTCCAGCGCCGTCATCACCACGGTGGTCGCGCCCTGGCACTCGATGCCGTAGCGGGTGGCGACGCAGTCGAACCAGCCCACCCGGCGGGGACGCCCGGTGGTGGCGCCGAATTCGCCCTTGTCGCCGCCGTGGATGCGCAGCTCGTGCGCCTCTTTTTCGTCGAGCAGCTCGGAGACGAACTCGCCCGCGCCGACGGCGGAGGAATACGCCTTGGTCACCACGATGATCTCCTCGATCGCCTTGGGCGGAATGCCGGCGCCGACCGCGCCGTATCCGGCCAGGGTCGAGGACGAGGTGACCATCGGATAAATGCCGAAATCGGGATCCTTCAGAGTGCCCAGCTGTCCCTCCAGCAAAATCTCCTTCCCCTCGGCCAGCGCCTGCGCCATGAACGCGCGGGTATCGCAGACGAAGGGAGCGATCATCTCCCGGTAGCGCCGGCAGGTGGCGAACAGCTCCTCCTCGTCCAGCAGGGGCTTGTGGTAAACGTGCTCCAGCGTGAGGTTTTTCAGGGTGCAGATGTTTCGCAGCTTGGCGCGCAGGGCGTCGTCGTCGAACAGCTCGTTGACCTGAATGCCGATCTTGGCGTATTTGTCGGAGAAAAAGGGCGCGATGCCGCTTTTGGTGGAGCCAAAGGCGTTTTTGCCCAGCCGCTCCTCCTCGTACTCGTCGAATTTGATGTGGTAGGGCATCAGGATCTGCGCCCGGTCGGACACCAGCAGATGGGGGTTGAGCCCGGCGGCGCGTACGTCCTCCAGTTCCTTGCAGAATTTCTGGATGTCCAGCGCCACGCCGTTGCCGATAACGCAGGTGGTGTGATCGTAGCACACCCCGCTGGGCATCAGATGAAAGGCAAACCGCCCTTTTTCGTTGATGATGGTGTGACCGGCGTTGGCGCCGCCCTGAAAGCGGACCACGATATCCGCCTTTTCGGCGAACATATCGGTGATTTTGCCCTTGCCTTCGTCGCCCCAGTTGGCGCCCACGATTGCTTTGACCATTGTCTTTGCCTCCTTGAAATGGGGGAAATAAATGCGGTTGCACGCTCTTGCCTCTCCCTATGGGAGAGGTGGATTGCCGCGCGTTTGCACAAACCCGCGTCACCCGCGGGATGCGCCTACTGCGCATAGACATGCGGATGGTCATCCTGAGCGAAGCGAAGGATCTTTAAAAGGTTGTCTGTTAAGATTCTTCGTCGCTTACGCTCCTCAGAATGACATCCCTCATGGTTGATCGCCAATTCACAATTGCTTGAGGAAGAGCCGGATTTGTCCGCGTTGTTTTCCCGCGTCACCCGCGGGATGCGCCTACTGCGCATAGACATGCGGATGGTCATCCTGAGCGAAGCGAAGGATCTTTAAAAGGTTGTCTGTTAAGATTCTTCGTCGCTTACGCTCCTCAGAATGACATC
>JBMNVL010000144.1:0-3337 GCA_050946775.1 Acutalibacteraceae bacterium | reverse complement strand
AGCGAGGAAACGGCGCGGCAAATGGACGAGTGGGGAATCGCCGTGCGGGCGGGACTGCACTGCGCGCCGGCGGCGCATAAAGCCATGGGTACACTGACGACCGGAACGGTCCGGATCGCGCCGTCCGCCTTTACCGCGGCGGCGGATTGGGAAAAACTGATAAAATTTTTTCGACAATCGGAAAAAATCCGCCGAAACCCTTTGCAAAAGGCGTAAGTATGTGTTAAAATAAATAGGAAGTGTATTCAAAAAGGAGGGAGACTGCCAATGCTGGAATTCTTTTCGGCGGTTTGGAGCTGGATCGTGTCGTTCGTCACGTCCTACCGGCTGATCATCGATACCGTCGATATCGCGCTGGTGGCCTTCGTCATTTACAGCCTGATCAAGCTGGTGCGGGACTCCCGCGCCGAGCAGCTGCTCAAGGGGCTGCTGCTGATGGCGGTGGCGTATATGCTGTCGTCGCCCAATCTGCTGGATCTCAAGGCGATCCATTATATGCTCAACATCGTGGTGGAGAACGGGCTGATCGTGCTGGTGGTCATCTTCCAGCCGGAGATCCGCCGCGCGCTGGAGAGAGCGGGGTATTCCCGCTTCAACGGCCGGCTCGGCCTGTTCGGGCTGGGCGGTGAGCGCAGCGAGCAGCTGGTGCAGCAATGGCATACCGCCATCAGCGCCGTCTGCGGCGCGGCGGAGCTGCTGCAGCGCCAGCGGATGGGCGCGCTGATCGTGTTTGAGCGCAACACCAAGCTTGGCGATATCGTCAAGACCGGCACCACCGTCAACGCCGACCCCTCGGTCGGCCTGATCGGCAACGTCTTTTTCAACAAAGCGCCGCTGCACGACGGCGCCATGATCCTGCGGGACGGCAAGGTGCTGGCGGCGGGCTGTATTTTGCCCCTGTCCGAAAAGGCCGGCATCAGCCGGGAGCTGGGCACCCGCCATCGCGCCGGCCTGGGGATGAGCGAAAATTCCGACGCTCTGGTGGTGATCGTCTCGGAGGAGACCGGCACCATTTCGCTGGCGATCGGCGGCGAGCTGCAGCGGGATTTTACCCCGGAATCCCTGCGGGTCGCGCTGGAAAACGGCATATTGTGGTCGCGCGGCGCCGATAAAGGCGACGACAAACGCCGCGGCTGGCTGAAAAGGAGGAAAAACCAATGAGAAAGTTTTCCTTCAGCCGTTTGCTGCGCAACGATAAACTGATGATCGTCGCTTCCGTCATTCTGGCGGTGGTGATCTGGTACGCCGTCGTCTACGGGCCGAGCGTCACCGAACGCGCCACCATCACCGTGCCGATCACGGTGCGGCTGAACACCTCGGCGGAAAACGGCACCAATCTGCCCGGGCAGTTTTTTCAGGTGCTCTCCAAAAGCGCCGAGTCCGCCGACGTGACCGTCAGCGGCAACCGCTCGGTGCTGGGCCGGCTCAAAGCGGAGGATATCGTCGTCAGCGCCGATCTGACCGATCTTCTCAACGCGGTGGAGGATTACACCGTGGAGCTCAAGGCGTCCCGCAATTCCTCGAGCACCGTCGGCAGCTATACCATCGAGCAGCTGTCGCTGCGGCAGATCAAGGTCACCTGCGATTACGTCGGGGAGACCGCTTTCCCGGTGGAGATGGACGCCTCGGCGCTTCAGGTCAGCGACGCGGAGAAATACCAGCTCGGCACGCCGGTGCTGGACGCCCAGCTTTTCCCCAAAAACGAGGTGACGGTTTCCGGACCCAAGACGGTGCGCGACCGAATCGCCCGCATCGTCGCCAAGATCGAAAGCGACGAGCAGCTTTCCAAATCGACGGTGCTGCCGGCCAAGCTGGTGGCGTACGACAGCGACGGCAAGCAGGTTAATCTGTCCCAGTGCACCTTTAAGGAACTGGCCGACCAGGAGGACGCGACGACCGCCTCGGTCACCGTGCCGGTTAACTATTTCTGCACCGTGAAGCTGGGGGTCAAGGCCACCAATCTTCCCGCTTATTTCGCCTCCGTGGAGGATTTCATCACCGTATCGCCGGCGTCGCTGGATTTGGTGGGGCAGGAGGAAGAGGTGCTCAAGCTCGCGCAGGAGCTGGAGCAGCTGCCGCTGGATATGCGGTACGTTTCCGCCGATGACGAGCAGGTGCGCATCCCGCTGAACATCCCCAACCACGTGACGGTCACCGAAAACATCCAGACGGTCACGGCCCAGCTGGATATGACGGGCGTGAGCAAAAAAACCATTTCGGTGCCGCTGCTGGATACCGACGGCAAAACGCTGGCATCCAACGTGACCATCCTCAACCGGCCGACCGGCACCACGGCGGAGTTGTCCACCAAGTCTCTTTCGGTCACGGTGGTCGGTCTGTCGGATGACGTGCAGTCGATCACCGACGCTGATCTGCGGGTGGCGATCGATATGGCCTCCAAGACCGAGGCGGGCAAGCTCAACGCCTACGCGGTGCGGGTCACGGTGGCCGGCAAAAACACGGTCTGGGTCTATTACGGCGAGGACGCCGACCATTCGCTGATGGCGTATCTGACCACCAAGACGTCCTGATCGCGTAAAAAATGCGGCGGAGCATCTGCGGATGCTCCGCTTTTTTATAAAACCCATTGAAATAGCTGTAAAAAAATGGTATAATCATTAGCAAATCGTCAAAAAGAGGTGGACGCGGATGAGCTTTAAGCGTTGGGTCCTGGCCAAAGCGGATAAGGATGAGGCGGCGCAGTTGGCCGAGGACAGCGGCATCCATCCCTTTTTGATTTATTTGCTGACCATGCGGGGGATCCACACCGTAGAGGAGGTCTCGGCGTTTTTGCTGGGCCAGGACTGGGTGGACGATCCCTTCGTTTTCGCCGACATGGAGCTGGCGGTCGCCCGCATCCAGCGGGCGCTGGATACCGGCGAGGAAATGGCGGTCTTCGGGGATTACGACGCCGACGGCGTCACCGCCACGGTGCTGCTGTACACCTATCTGCGGGATCGCGGCGGCCGGGTATCCTATCTCGTTCCCGAACGGGAAGGCACCGGCTACGGGATGCATCCCCAAACCATTGACGAAATGCACCGCCGCGGAGTCACGCTGATCATCACGGTGGATAACGGGATCTCGGCGGTGGACGAGGTGGAATACGCCCGTCAGCAGGGGATTGACGTGGTGATCACCGATCACCATATGCCGCAGGAGCGGCTGCCGCGCGCCGTCGCGGTGGTGGATCCGCACCGGGAGGATTGCCCCAGCGAATTCAAGCAATACGCCGGCGTCGGGGTGGCGTTTAAGCTGGCCTGCGCGCTGGAGGGCGACGCCGACGAGCTGTTGGCGCGGTACGCCGATCTGATCGCGATCGGCACACTGGCGGACG
>JBMNVL010000143.1:0-3443 GCA_050946775.1 Acutalibacteraceae bacterium | reverse complement strand
GGATGGTGACGGTGGAAAAATCGATCAGGTTGTCGTATTTCTTGAGCTGGGTGGTCAGCGACTCGATCTGGGTACGCACGTCGGTAAGCTCGTTTTCCAGGCGCAGGATATCCTCCAGCGATTCGGCTTTTTTGAGCAGCTCGAGCAGCCGTTCCTGCTGGATCCGCAAAGAGGAAAGCCGGGTCTCGGTATCGAAATACTGGTCGGTGACGTCCTCGCCGCTGCGGGACCGGGACACCACATGCGCCATCTCCCCGATCCCGTCGGTGAATTCGTTCAGCCGGTCGGTGGGGATGCGAACGACGAAATAGCCGCTGCCGTTGGAAGCGGTGCTGCCCTCGATATCGCTGGACTGGTAATAGCCGCCCACCTTGGCGACCGCCTGCTCCAGCTTGCCGACGGTCTTGTCGAGATCGTCGGTCTCCAGCGTATACTCGGCGGACACGATGATCTTGCGCCGGGAAGCGGCGATCGCGCCGTTGCTTTCGCTGCTGGCGTTGGATTCGTGGAATGCCTCGCCGTCATATTCGGACGACGACGGGAGCGACGCGTTGCTCTTATCGGAATACAAGTCGGAACCGCAGGAGCACAAGAGCAGCACCATGGCGAGCAGCAGTCCCATCAAACCCCATAACGTCTTTTTCAACCATAACACCACCTTTTCGTTTTTTCGCTTTCAGCATAGCATACTTGGCGGGTAATTGCAACCGTTCCCGCTCTCACCCTTATACTCGATCAAAAAAAGGACCGGTTGCACACCGATCCTTTTTGTTCAGGCCATGGTCGCCAGCATCGGCTCGGTCACCTCGTACCGGGTGGGCTGATCCTCCAGCCAGCGCAGGCATTCCTCGGCCATGTACCGCCCCATCCGGGCGTTTTCGTGGTTCATGCTGCCGGCGATATGGGGCGACAAAAAGACGTTTGGCATCTCAAAGAAAGGATGTCCCGGCTCAACCGGTTCGGGATCGGTGACGTCCAAAAGCGCCGTGCGATCGGGTTCTTCCTTCAGCGCCCGCACCAGATCCTCCTCCACCACCTGCGCGCCGCGGCCGGTATTGATAAAGGTGGCGTTTTTCTTCATGCGGCTGAAAAGGGAGTAGTTCAGCATCCCCTTGGTCTGGGCGTTGTTGGCCAGATGGTTGGAGATGATCTGGCATTCGCTGAAAAGCGTGGGCAGATCGCAAAGAGTCACCCCCAACTCGTCGGCCTTTCCCTGTGGCAAAAAGGGATCGAATACCATCACCGACAGGTGGTACGCTTTGAGAAGTCCGATCACCAGTTTGCCGATCATCCCGGCGCCGATGATGCCGATCTTGGCGTTATAGTTGCCGTGGGATCGGTTGGAATGGGCGCGGCCGGGATCGTGTTCTCCCCGGCTGTACTGCGCCGTCGCCTGAAAATACCCCTTGTTGGCCAGCACGATCTGGGCGGTGGTAAATTCCGCCACCGGCACGGCGTTGGCCGCCGCCGCGCTGAATACACGGATCCCTTTGGCAAAGGCCGCACGGGCGAAAAACTGTACGCTGCCCGCGCCGTAGAAGACCGCCTTGACGTTCGGGAAATAGGTTTCCCAATCCTCCTCGGTAAAGGGGATCATGCCCCAGGTGGAAAAAAGCACCTCCACTTTGCGGCAATCGTCGGCGCGGTTTTTCCATTCATCCCGCGCGTAGATGCCGTCGAGAAAATGCAGTTTTTCCTTAAGAATGGCCTGGGTATCGGCGTCGTAGACCTGATCGATCAAGGGTTTGCCGGATACCGAAAAAAACATGGCGTTCATCATATGCCCTTATCCCTCCTTGACCCAGCGCGACAGGGTGGCCGCGTCTTCCAAAAACTGCTCGGGACGGTCGTCCTTGACAAATTCGATGATGGTGTTTTGGCGGGTGTGGTCCAGCGCCGCGGCTTTGAGATACCCCGGCCAGACGGCCTCGCCGTCGGACAGCGGATACCGCACGTTGCCCACCGTCCATTGGAAAACGTGAACGTTCGCCAGATACGGCCGCACCGCCGCCGCTTCTCTGGCGTTTTCCTCCGGGGAAATGTCGGGATTGGGCTGCCAATAGGTTTTGACGTTGGGCAGGTCGATCTTGCGCATCAGTTTGAGGGCACTGTCGGCGTTTTGGGTCAGGGTGCCGCGGTGGTATTCGGTGGCGACGACGATCCCTTTTTCGGCCGCCATTTCCCCGATGATCCGCAGCGCCTGCGCGTTGCGGTCGTAGTATGCTTCGTCGGCCTTGTCCGGCTCCCGACCGCCCGGCCAGACACGTATCACCGGCGCGCCGAGCGCCAAAGCCGACCGCAGCACCGGGGCAAAATCCTCCGCGATGTGCTCGGGGCCGTCGACGTGCAGATACGAGCCGTAGGACAGCACCCGCAGTCCGGCGGCGCGGGTCAACTCCCCTACCCGTTTGGCCAGTTCCTCGTCGCCGGGTTTGACGTGGACGTCGCCGCCCCACTCGATCCCATCAACCTCACTTTTTTTGCAAAGATCAACGATCTGCTCCACCGTCAGCTGACGGAAGGTGATAGAGGTCAATCCGATCATGCTTGATTCCTCTCTTTCGTGATGGTTTTGCCGGTATAGGGCAACGCCGGGATCTCAAAAACCCGCCGCTGTCCGTCGTCGATCACCGTCAGCGTAACGCCCGGCTGATCGTTGGCGACCGCCGCCGACAGCGCGTTTGGCCGCCACAGCACGGCGCAGGGACGGTCCACCGACAGGGTGTGGCCGTTCCAGGACAGTTCACCGGGCTGATAGAAATTGGCCATCATCGCCCCGTCGGCGCAGGCGATCGCCTGCAGAGCGGTGGTGTTTTGCAGCACGGTGACGGCGGGATTCTCGGCAAACGCCGCCGTTTGCTCTGGCGTGGCACCCGGCAAAACCGCAAAGGCGTAGGTGCCGCCCTGCGGGTTTACCCCGTGATCCAGCCACAGCGAAAAGGTGGGATCGACCGGGTGATCCTCCGGGCGGCGGCCGTCGCAGTCGATGGAAAACTGGGTATACCCGGTTTTCCACAGCGACGGATAATCCTCCGGCTGATGCAGGGCGTACTCCGCGTGAAGGGCGCCGCTTTGCAGCAGGACGTAGCCGATGCGGTTGTTGTGCGCCCAGGCGCCGCCTGCGAGAGTGTCGCGGGTATTCGCCAGCGGCTGACCGCCGATCTGCGGATCGGCCGCCAGCGTCTGATTGAGGGTGGTGTGTACCGGCGCCGGCGAATCCGATTCGATCCCGGCGCCCAGCGCCACGTAGCCGTTATCCAGCAGGAAGACGGCGGTGGTGCCGCTCGTCGTCCCCTGTCCGTCGTATTTCGTAAATACGTAGCCGGTCGAGCCGATCCGCCCGTCAGACAAGCCGAAGCAGAAATCCCGGTCCTTGTCGGCGCCGTATTGCCGCGACAAAAACGCCGGCGCGGTGACGCCCGGAACGTGCCGCCAATCGTAAC
>JBMNVL010000142.1:0-3473 GCA_050946775.1 Acutalibacteraceae bacterium | reverse complement strand
ATTTACGCTTTTTCCACCGGGAAGGAATCGATCTTTCCGGTCGCGAACTGCAGGATCAACAGCGCGTCAGAGGCGGAAACACCGGGGGTTCCGTCAACGTCCGCCGCCGCTTCCTGCTCGGCGGTCAGATCGATCTTACCGGTCGCCGCCTGCAGCGCCATCAGCGCGTCGGCCGCGGTAACGCCCTCTTTGCCGTCCACGTCGCCGTATACGACAGCCGGAGCGGTCTCCTCGACCAGGGCCGCCACCGCGTCGTTGAGCGCCGCGGCCGCCGCGTCAACAGTGGCCTGATCGGCGTCGGCGTTGGCCGCGACCGCCTGGGCGTCCGCCAGCTTCGCATTGACGTCCGCCAGGGTATCGGCGGTATAGGTCTTGCCGTCGGCCAGCTTGGCCTGCGCCGCGGCGATGGCCGCGTTCAGCGCAGTCTTGTCGGCCGGCTGCGGATTCTCTTCGGGGGCTTTGGCGATCCGCAGGTTGCGGATGTTCATCACCACGCCGTTGTCATTCGACCAGCCGGTGCCCATATTTACCATATCGTTGTAAATGAACATATGGAACTTGGTGATCTGACCGTCGGTATACAACTGCTCCGGCACCGGAATGGACACGCTCAACCACTTTTTGGGCTGGATGTTTTCAAACACGCCCACGCGGCAATGCACCTGATTGTTGCCGTCGCCGGCCAGCGGGATGCCGTTGCTGTTGTCCGCCGTGGCCGCCGGGACCGAGAAGAGGCGGATCTGACCGTTGCGGATAAACCGGATCCACTCCTCGTTTTCGGGATCGGGGTGACGCTCGGTCGTCTCCAACTTGATATCGAAGCTCAACCAGAGATCGCCCACCTGATAATCCGCCAAACTCAGCGGCTCCGCCAGCGCCCGGTCGATGCTCAAATAGTGGGTTTCACCCGAACGCAGGGTGTCGCTCGAGATGAGCGCCACGATGTTGGCGGGATCGAGTTCGAGCGCCTCGTTGGCGGCAATGAGCGCCGCTTCAGCGGCGTCGATCTGCTCTTGAGTCGCCGCATCATCAGCCGAAACCGCTTTGGCGGCAGCCAGCGCCTGATTGAAGGCGGCAACCGAATCGGCGGTGTAGATGGCCATATTGTCCATGGCTTCGGCGTCGGCAATAGCGTTGTTGAGCCCTTCCTTGGGATCGAGCACGACCTGGTTGCCGGTCTTGGAGATGTGCACGTCACGCATCGAGAAGGTCACGCCGAGATCGTTGCTGAAGCCGGCGTTGGCGGTGTCGTTGTAGATATACATGAAGAACCGGGAAATATCGCTGGATTTCAGCAGATCCTTGGGAAGAACGTAGGAAACCGTCAGCCATTCGCCGGCCTGTGCGTCGGCCAGCTCGTCCCGTTTGCAATGCACCGCGCCGGAGCCCATCGGATACTCTACGTTGGCCGAGGTGAACAGCGACAGCTTACCGTTGCGCACAAAGGGCATCCAGCTGTCGTCGCCAGCATTGCCGGTGAAGGATTCGGTGGTATCGAAGCGGATATCGAAGATCAGCGCCAGTTCTTCGCCCTTCAGAGCGTTGAGATCCAACGGCTGGTCCAAATTGGCGCCCAGCGACAGATAGTGGCTTTCGTTGGCGGTGCGTTCCTCGGTGAAGAAGATCGCCACGGTGTTCTCATCCTTGAGCTTCAGCACGCCGTCGGCGTTCTTGATGGACTTCGCCGCCGCGTTGACTTCGTCCTGCGTAGCGTCCGCCTTGTCATACACGGCCTGCGCCGCGTCGAACAGGGCGTTATACTCCGCCACCGATTCGTCGGTATACGCCAGCAGGTTGCCGGCGGATTTGCGCGCCTCCAGACGGGTCTTGAGGACGCTCTTGACAACCTGATCTAGATTGGTGGTCATCAGCCGGACATTGCGGATATGCAGCGTCACGCCGGAGTTGTTGTCCCAGGCGACGCCAGCCTTGTCGGAGTCCGCCATGTTGCCGGTATCGTTGTAATAGTAGAAGCCGATCTGGTTGATGGATTCAGGGATCTTATCCGTCGGGATCTCCAGCGTGACGGTCAGCCATTCGGTTTCCTGCGCCGTGGGAGAGGCAAATTCGGCGGCGCCGAGGTTGTTGCCGTCCACAAAACGGTTGTTGTAATCGCTGCCAAACCAGACGCGGCCGTTCTGGATATACCGTTTCCAGACGTCGTTGGCCGGCTCGTTGGTGGTCGAAGCCTTCACTTCGTACCGCAGATAGAGCGGACGGCCTTCCCAATCGGCGGGATCGATCTCGTCGAAGGTATAATCCACCCGCATAAAGTGGCCAGTCGCGGTCTTTTCTTGAGCGCCCAGAACTGCCGCCTCATCCAGCGCCAGCTCCAGATTCTTGTTGGCGCTCTGGATCGCCGCGACGGCGGCTTTGATCTGGTCGTTGGAAGCGGTCGCCGGCAGCGCCTTGGCGTCGGCGACAGCTTCGGTCAGCGCCTGGATGGACGCGTTGCTGTAGGTGCTCAGATAATCGGAATCATAGCCTTCCGCGATTTTGAGCATCTGCGCGAGCTGGGTCTTGTAATCGCACTCCCAGCCCAGTTTTTCGGCAATGAAGGCCGACAGATCGAAGCTGCGGTTGATGGCGGTGACCACCGTCGGGTGGTTGCCGGTGCCGATGTTTTCCAGCGCGGTATCGATGCGCCCCAGCGGGAAGAAGAACAGTTTGTTATCCCCGGCGTCGACCACTTCTTTGATACCCGCCTGGATGGCGTCGGTTTTGCCGTTGCCCATGATGCCGTAGGCCCAGACGATCAGCGAGTTGGGGTTGTTTTTGCGCACCAGCTGCAAAAACGCCTTGGTTTCGCTCTTGACGTATTCGTCGGTTTGGCCGGCGCCGGCGTCGTTGGTGCCCAGATTGATGATGACGACGTCCTTGGGATGGGACGCGAAATCGTAAGTCTCGGTGCACTTGCCGTTCAGGCCGGAGATCTGCTCGTACACCGGGTACATGGAATCACCGGGTTTTTCCCGAATAAACCGGATGCCGCTGCGGGCGATGACGTCGATATCCGCGCCCAGCGCCGCCGCCGTCAGGGTGGCATAGGTGCTGGTGCCGTCCGACGTATGGGAATTGTAGCCCAGCTTGCTGCCCACGTCAAGGTTGCCGAAGCCGGCGGTGATGGAGTCGCCGATTACCTCGATGTGGCGGGTCGCGTCGGCCGGTGCGGCGCCGAAGGTGCCGCCGACGGCGGTCAGATCCACAATGCCCCAGGTGGCGCTGCCGCCGTAGACGGCCTCGTTGCGCTTGCGCAGGGTAATGGTGTGGGTGCCGGCGGTCAGACCGTCGGCCAACACGTACTCACCGCGGGTCTTTTCCATGCAGATGGTGTTGCGGGCGATCAGATCGTCGTCCACGTACACGTTGACGTACACCGGGTTGGGACTGAGGCTGTTGGAAGTAAAGGTCGCCTTGGCCCCGGTGCCGTTGACGGTGAAGCTGATACCGGAATTGGTCCAGTCAAATCTCAG
>JBMNVL010000141.1:0-3541 GCA_050946775.1 Acutalibacteraceae bacterium | reverse complement strand
AAACTATGATGATTCGATAAGGAAAGTTTTTGATTAACAAATTCAAATTTGTCGGGATGACAAGCGTGTATCATTATGGCGCTTTTAATAAGGTTTACGTATCATTATGGCGCTCTTATACATTTTTACAACGGCTTGTCGTTTTGCAAGCCGTTGTAGCTTTATTCAGGAGGTGCTCTATGCGGATCTTTGAAACACGGGTTTACAATTTCAAACAGATACCTTTTAAGGACGACAAGGACTATCTGGACGGGCTGTGCCGGGAACTGGGGATCTCCTATTCCGACGTATGCTTCGCTTTCACCCACGATACGTCCGGCGCCAAATGCGATAAAGCCGTCAAGCTTTTTCCGTCGCTGAGCGGATACAAGCAGTTGTATTCCGATACCGATCCCTTGGGCCGCACCGCTTCGGAATATCTTTTCAGCAGCGTGCGATTCGACGGCAGCGGCGGCTATTATCCCCGGATGGATCGCCGGGACATCCCGGATGTTTCGGCGCTGCTGCGAAAGATCCCGCGGCCGGTCAATTTTGGGTTTATGGGTGTTGTGCTGGACAACGTCCAATGGGATGACGGCCAAGAAGACGTATCCGTTTTCGTCCCGCCCAAGTACCAGCCGACCAAGCCCCGACACGATTTTTTCGGCTACTATAGCAACAGCATCCAGTTTTTCAAGGAATTTGATTACGGCACGAAACGCAACCCGATCTGCTTGACGCTGGAGCGGTTCGAGGAGAGCGGCGGACTTTCTCCATATCCCGACAAGTATTTGGCGATGGCCGAGCGGTTGGGAAAACCGGACGGCAAGCCGCATTTGGCATGCGTCTTTGACGAGCAGGATCGTCTTGCCCAGCAAAAAGCGGACGCCGAGATCGACGCCATGCGGGATCGCGACCGATACGCCGCGCGGTTTGGGGATTTTTTGACCAAAGAAAACCCCGGCGGAGAGATAGAGCTCTCTATTACCCCGATCGAAGGTTTTTCGCCCAAGGATCTGCTGACAGGGATCGCCAAACCCCACCGCTACCGCTGCAACGGCACCCGGGCGGGACAATACCAGTTCCAAAAAAAGACCGTCCACAATCACGTTTTCACCGTCGAATTTCTGATCCGGCCCTTCTCCCATGACGTCGATGCCAGCGTTTGGGCGCGCGGGTACAATTTTCATCGCCCGCTGCAAGCGTTTCCCGGGATCGTTGCGAAAGACGAGGAGGATTTTCGCCGGTACGCCACGCTGGTCTTTGAGGCGGCCGACGAAGTGGAGACGACCTTTGCCGACAAGCTGGTCGAGCTGTACGGCCTTACTCCCTCCTGGTACGCATAACAAAACCGCCGTTATCCTCGGATAACGGCGGTTTTGTTATATTTATTGGGTAACGACGTTGATGTAATTGTACGGGATCTCGACGCCGCTTTCGCGCAGCGCGTCCCGCACCCGGGTGTTGATATCGTCGATCACCCGTTCGGTGGGCACGCTTTTTTCGTAATAGACCGTGACGGCCAGCACCAGCGCGCTGTCGGCAAATTCAAGGAAATACACCGGACTGTAGACGTCCTTGCCGCCCTCTCCCTTGCGGCCGGGGCGGGAATAGGCGCTGTCGTGGATCGCTTTGGCGATCACCTGTTTGCACAGATCCATGTCGCTCTCGTAGCCGACGTTGAACCGGAAATGCACCGAGCGCAGCGTGTGGTCGTGGCTGTAATTGGTAATAGCCATGGCGTTGAGCTTGCTGTTGGGGACGATCACCCGCAAGGTGTCGATCCGCACCAGCACCACGTGGCGCATGGTGATGTTCTCCACGATCCCCGGCGTACCGTCCTCCAACACGATCCGGTCGCCGATCTCAAAGGGCTTGTGGACGCTGAGCATCAGACCGGCAAGGATATCCTTGATCACGTCCTGCGCCACGAAGGCCAGCACGGCGCTGATCAACGCCGTGGAGCCCAGCAGCGTCTGCCAGACCGATTGGGCGCCGTTGAAGGCCGACAACCCGAACAGCAGGCAGAGCAAAACGATCACCGCGCTGTTGAGCCGTTCAAAGAAGACCACGTGCAGTCCCGGGCGCCGTTTTTGAATGTGGCGAAAGACCCGCTTGTTCAGCCGCGTCAGCAGCCAGACCACCAGTACGAACGCCGCCAAAACCGCGACGACGATCAGGATCTGCTGCCACAGCTCCAGCGCCAGAAAGGCTTTTTTCATCCGGTGCATCACCCGCCCTTTGCCAATTTCACGGTACTATTATACCAGATTTTTCGGCGGATGCAACCGTTCGTTTTCTTTTTCCAGCAGCCGCTGCTTTTCCTGCAGCGCCTCCTGAACGGCCGTCTCCTCGGTAAATCCCCACTCGTTTCGCAGGTTGTCCAGGATCCGATCATAGGTATCCGCCGCCTTTTGATACTCGCCCCGGATCTCATGGATCACCGCAATCCCCTGCAGCGGGTCGTAATACCGGGGCTTGTGCTGGGTGTCGCTGGCGTAGGCCGCCTCGTAAAACGCGATCGCCTGATCGTAGGCGCATTTGCGGGCGTGGTACTGCGCCACCTCAAAGAGAAAATCTCCGTTGTCGGCAAAAACGCCCATCGCTTTTTCCAAAATTGCGTCCGCTTTGGGCTCGTCGAATTCCGCCAAGGCGAAATACGCTTGATAGACCGGCTCGAAAAACGCGCGAAAAGCCGGAAGCTTGCGGGCGGCGTCCAGATACGCCTGCGCCTCTTTTACCCGGTGATCCGCGATCAGATTGTCGATCAGGTAATAATACGGCAGCGGGGGTTGAGGCTGACGGGTATCTTCCCGGATCACCTGCTTGTAAAAATCGATCACCCGGCTGTGGTTGCCAACGTTCCAGTCCCAGATCACGCTTCCCTGCGCCATGTCCAGCAGCCACTGGCACTCCTTTTTTTCCGGCGCGGCCAAAATCGCCTCATGCGCATAGCGGCGCACGCGCGCGGCGTCAGCGTTCATCCGGTGGTGGTACAAATGCGCCAGCAGACTTTTGGCGCGGATGGGATCCTCTCCACGGTCCGCCTGATCCTTGAGATATTCCTCGTATTCCCAAAACAACTCACCCGGCAGTTCGTTTTCAAGCTCCATCCGGTTTTCGATCCGCCGCATACGCTGATCCGCCGTTTGATCGAACAGCTCGTCGATGCTGACGCCGAATTCCTCCGCCAGACGCGGCAGCAGCAGTATATCCGGCATCGATCCGCCGTTTTCCCATTTGGAGATCGACTGCGGGCTCAAACACAGCTTATCCGCCAGCTGCTCTTGCGTCAATCCGGCTTTGTACCGAAGCTGCCGGATCTTCGTTCCCAGATCCATGTATCCTTCACTCCTTTTCGCATTGCGGTATACCGTTGCCTTCATCATATACGACGGCCTTCCAAAATACAATAACGTCTTTGGCAAATCGACTTAACCGGCGGTTGAGAAACGCCGCTGTCCGATGGACAGCGGCGAATGCGATCATATGGTATCGTCTTCGTCATCCTCGATCGGAGGACGGGCGGGGTATTGGGTCGGGATGGTGACCGCCGGCGGGT
>JBMNVL010000140.1:0-3587 GCA_050946775.1 Acutalibacteraceae bacterium | reverse complement strand
CGGCCGCAGGTGCATTCCTCGCCGTCGACCACGATCACGGTATGGCCCAGCTCCGCCCCGGCATAGTTAAACCCGCCGTAGACCTGGCCGTTGAGCACGATCCCGCCGCCGACGCCGGTCCCCAGCGTGACGCACACGCAGCTTTCGGCGCCCTGTCCGGCGCCGGCCAGCGCCTCGCCCAAAGCGGCGGCGTTGGCGTCGTTTTCGATATAGACCGTTTTGCCGGTCAGCTCCTCCAGCAGCGCCTTAAGCGGCAGATGATCGAACCGCAGGTTGTTGGAATATTCCACAATGCCGGTTTCCTGATTGCAGGTTCCGGGACATCCCACCCCGACGTGAGCGATATCCGCCATGGTCAGACCGGCTTTTTCCACCGCTTCGCTGACGACGGCCGCCATATCCCGCACGATCTCCCCGGCCGGACGGGGCAAATTGGTTTTTTTCTTGGCCGAGGCGACGATACGGTACTCCTCGTCCACCACGCCGGCGACGATATTGGTGCCGCCCAAGTCGATTCCTACCCGAAACATACGATAAACTCCTTTACATAATATGGTCAATTTTTCCGATTATACGCCGGTCAATACTGATTCCAATCCTCCTGCACGTTGGAAGCCGGCGGCGAGTCGGCGTCCATACCCAGATTGTGCATCAGCTCCTGCGCGGCGTTGTAACCCATTTTGCGGTGGCGGTTGTTCATGGCGGCCACCTCGATGATGATCGCCAGATTGCGCCCGGGCTTGATCGGGATGGTGGTTTTGGGCACCTGGATGCCGAGGATCTCGGTGTATTCGGCCTCCAGCCCCATCCGGTCGTAGATCTTGCTGTTGTCCCAAGCCTCAAGCTCGATCGCCATATCGATCTTTTCGGTGACCTTGACCGAGCCCATACCGAAGATCCGCCGGGCGTTGATGATCCCAACGCCGCGCACTTCGATAAAGTGGCGGATGTTGTCGGGCGCCGATCCAACCAGCGTCTTGGCCGATACCCGCCGGATCTCCACCGCGTCGTCGGCGATCAGCCGGTGTCCGCGCTTGATCAGCTCGACCGCCGTTTCGCTTTTGCCGACGCCGCTGTCACCCATCAGCAGGATCCCTTCGCCGTATACCTCGACCAGCACGCCGTGGCGGGTAATGCGCGGCGCCAGCTCGACGTTCAGATAAGCGATCAGCGCCGCCATCGAGGACGAGGACGCCTCAGGCGTGCGCAGCAGCGGCACCCGGTGCCGCTTGCAGCCATCCAGGATCTCCGGCAGCACGTCCAGTCCGCGGGTAATGATGATCGCCGGCGGTTTTTGGCTGATCAGCAGCTCCAGCCGCTGGCGTCGGGTGGAATCGTCCAGATCCTGCAAAAAGCCGTATTCGCTCTTGCCGAGGATCTGAATGCGGTCCTTATCGAAATAGCCGGTATACCCGCTGATCACCAGACCGGGACGGTTGATATCGGGCGAAAAGACCAAAAGGTCGTTGGGATCGCCGGGCGCGTAGATGGTTTCCAGCGAAAGCTCCTTGATGATCTTCGCCAGCGATACCGAAAAAGAAGCGGTACTCATAAATCGTTCCTCCGTACAGACGCACTACCGTTATAAAATCACATACATATAAATATTATAGCGTATTTTCCCGCCGATGAAAAGAGCAAATCCGAATTTTTCCAAAATAACTTTTTGCTCTTGAAAGACGATGTTTTTTTCGATATAATAAGAGCAGTAATTCTTTGATTTGAAAGGACGGTGCCTGTATGCGGGTGGGACTGTTCAACGATTCCTTTCCGCCGATGATCGACGGCGTGGCGCAGACGGTGAAGAACTACGCGCTGAACCTGCAAAAAAATCACGCACAGGTCACGGTCGTCACCCCCAAATACCGCGACGTGAAGGACGATTATCCGTTTGAGGTTTACCGATACCAATCCATCCCGGTCGGCAAACGAGTGGGGTATCGCGCCGGCAATCCCATCGAACCCAAGGCGTTGATGCAGTTGCGGCGCAAGCATTTCGATATCATGCACGTTCACGCGCCCTTCGCGTCGTCGGTGCTGGTGAAAAATCTCAACCATCTCCCCCGGGTGCCGGTGGTGCTGACCTATCACACCAAGTTTGAAGTCGATATCGCCAAACGGGTGCCCAACCGCGGGATGCAGAAGGTGGCGCTGGATTTCGTAAAGGCCAATATCAACGCGGTGGACGAGGTTTGGGCGGTGACCGAGCGGTGCGGACAATCCCTGCGGGATATCGGCTACAAGGGCCGCTATCTCGTGATGGAAAACGGCACCGATTTCGCTTACGGGCAAGCGTCCGCCGACGCGGTCGGGGAACTGCGGGCGCAATACGAGATCCCGGACGACGCGTTCGTGTTTTTGTTCGTCGGGCGGATGATGTGGTACAAAAACGTCCGGCTGATCCTCGATGCGCTCAAGATCGCCAAGGACGCCGGACTTCCCTTCCGGATGTTCATGATCGGCGACGGGTTTGACGCGCCGGCCATCCGGGACTACGCCACGGAATGCGGCGTTGGCGACGAGACGATCTTTACCGGCCCGATCTTCGACAGGGAGAAGCTGCGGGTCTTTTACAGTCTGGCGGATATTTTCCTGTTTCCCTCCACCTACGACACCTCCGGCATCGTGGTCAAGGAAGCCGCCGCCTGCGACTGCCCCACTCTGCTGGTGGAAGGCAGCTGCGCCGCCGAAGGCGCGATCAACGATTTTTCCGCGTTTTTGGCTCAGGAAAACGCCGAATCCTGCGGCGCCGCTATCCTGCGCGCCTGTCAAAGCCGGGAACGGCTGGCGCAGGTCGGGCGACAGGCGGGGCAATCGCTGTATTTGTCCTGGGAAACCGCCGTCAGCCGTGCTTACGCCCGCTACGAGGAGATCCTGCGCACCTGGCCGGGTCCGCTGCCCTACAATTCCCGTTCTGCCAAACGGGGATAAAAACGCATATTCCCTCCCTTTCGCGGGCAAAATAGCCCCGTAAGGGAGGGTTTTTCTATGGCGATCACGGCGATCCGCACGGTGATACTCTACATATTGTTGATGGGCGCCATTCGCGTCATGGGCAAACGCCAGCTCGGCGAACTGCAGCCCACCGAGCTGGCGGTCACTCTGCTGATCTCCGATATGGCGGCCGTGCCGATGCAAAACAGCAGCGTGCCGCTGCTCAGCGGGATCGTCCCGATCCTGATCCTGGTATCGCTGGAGCTGCTGGTCTCGGGCGCCATGCTCAAATCGCCCCGCCTGTCCCGGCTGGTCAGCGGCAATCCGCTGGTGCTGATCCGAAACGGCAAGCTGCGGCAGAGCACGCTCAAACAAATGCGCATGACGGTGGACGATCTGGCCGAGGCGCTGCGCCAGCAAGGGATTTTCGACCCCACCGACGTACAGACCGCCGTGGTGGAGCCAAACGGGCACATCAGCGTGGTCCTTTTGCCCAAAAAACGCACCCTGACCGTCGAGGATATGCGAAACGGCGAATCGGCGCGTCCGGTCAGCACGGTGGTGGTCTGCGACGGCACCGTATCGCGGTGGGCGCTGGATCTGTGCGGGCTGGACGACGAGTGGCTGCGCAAAACGCTGCGCCAACGGGGCAT
>JBMNVL010000139.1:0-3795 GCA_050946775.1 Acutalibacteraceae bacterium | reverse complement strand
GACTATCCCTCCGACCTCGCTGACGCTCGGCCACCTCCCTTTAGGCAAGGGAGGCGAGACGCTCCCCGCCAAATTGTGCAAACTTGCGGCACCATATGGGCGGATATCCTCCGCCCGCAAAAACCGCACAAACCACCGGCGTACGCAAGGCCCCCTCTGACGAGGGGGCTGGATCGGCAGGCGCGACAGCGACGGCCGAGACTGGGGGATAACGCCGCTTATGCGGCGTGTCGCCCTTTGGGCGACTATCCCTCCGACCTCGCTGACGCTCGGCCACCTCCCTTTAGGCAAGGGAGGCGTGACGCGCGCCGCCAAATTGTGCAAACTTGCGGCACCATATGGGCGGATATCCTCCGCCCGCGGGATGACGCAGGGAAAAGATCCTTCGCTTCGCTCAGGATGACACCGCAACAAAAAGGAGGGTCATCCTGAGGAGCGCAGCGACGAAGGATCTTATCTCGCAAACTTGCGGCGGACAAGACTTGGCTCCCTCTGACGAGGGAGGCTAACGCGCCCCGCCAATTCATACCACAAACACCATGTAACCGTTGTGTATCGACCACTTCATTCATATTCGGAGGGATCACTATGAAAATCATTTGTGACAAACACGCGCTGATCGCCGCAGTGGGCAACGTCCAGCGGGCGGTATCGGGGCGTTCCTCGGTCTCGGTGCTGGACGGCATTCTGCTGCGCGCCGGGCGGGACGTTCTGACGCTGGTCGGCTACGATCTGGAGCTGGGCATCGTCACCGATATCGAGGCGCAGGTCACCGTCAACGGGCAGATCGTCATCAACGCCCGCCTGTTCGGCGACATTGTCCGCAAGCTGCCGGGCGAGACCGTCAAAATCGAGACCGACGAGCGCTTCCAGGTGTCCATCACCAGCGACGAGGCGTCCTTCACCATCATGGGCATCGACGCGGCGGAATATCCCGACGTGCCCACCGTCACCGACGGGGAAGAGATCGCCCTGCCCGAAAACGTGCTCAAGAGCATGATCCGGCAGACCCTTTTCGCCGTGGCGCAGACCGACATCCGCCCGGTGCATACCGGCGTGCAGTTCACCGTGGCCGACCATAAACTGCGGCTGGTGGCGGTCGACGGGTCCCGTCTGGCCATCCGCTGCGAGGAGGTCGACTGCGATCTGGACACCTCCTTCGTGGTGCCGGGCAAAACGCTGAACGAGCTGCTCAAGCTGCTGGGCGACGAGGATCAGATCGCCACCCTGCGGGTCGGGCAGCAGCATATTCTGACCGAGGTGGCCGGGTATTCGGTGATCTCCCGGCTGCTGGAGGGTGAATTTCTCGCCTATCAAAAGGCCATTCCGCCCCAGGTGGGCACCGAGCTGCGGGTCAACACCCGCGCTTTGACCGAAGGGGTGGAACGCGCGTCGCTGGTGATCAACGACCGGGTCAAATCCCCGCTGGTCTGCCGCTTCCACGAGGACGGCGTCACCGTCAGCTGCTCCACCCCGCTTGGCACCTCCAAGGACAAGATCGCGGTGGAAAGCATGCAGGGCAATCCCGAGGAAATGGGCTTCAACAGCCGGTTTTTGCTGGACGCGCTGAAAAACGCCGAGACCGACGAGGTGCGCATCCAGCTTTGCGGCGCGGTGTCGCCGATGAAGATCGTGCCGATGGAAGGGGAGTCCTTCCTCTTCCTGGTGCTGCCGGTGCGGCTGAAGGCGTGAGTATGAACGAGATCGCCATCAACACCCCGTTTATCCGGCTGGACGCGCTGTTAAAGCTGGCCGGCGCCGCCGGGACCGGCGGTCAGGCCAAGGTGATGGTCCAGGGCGGACGGGTCGCCGTCAACGGCGAGACCTGTCTGATGCGGGGCAAAAAGCTGGTTTTCGGCGACGAAGTCACCGTTGAGGGAGACGATACCGTCTACCGGGTGATCGCCGGATGAAGGCGCGGCGGCTGACGGCGCGGGATTTTCGCAATCTGCGGGACGTGACCGTGCCGTTGGAGGACGGGGTCAACATCCTCTACGGCGAGAACGCGCAGGGCAAAACCAATTTTCTGGAAGGGCTGTGGCTGTTCACCGGCGGACGAAGCTTTCGCGGCGCGAGGGACGCCGAAATGGTGGCCTTCGGGGCGGAATCGGCGGCTCTCACGCTGAACTTTTTCGCCGCCGAACGGGAACAGACCGCCGCCGTCACGGTGGACAGGCGGCGCACCGTCACCCTGAACGGGGTCAAGCTGCCCTCGCCGGCCCGGTTGGCGGGACGGTTTTGCGGGGTGGTGTTTTCCCCGGCGCATCTGTCGCTGATCAAGGACGGCCCCGAGGGTCGCCGCCGGTTTGTCGACGCGGCGCTGTGCCAGATCCGGCCGGGGTATCTCAAGGATTTTTCGGTCTACGCCCGCACCCTGCACCAGCGCAACGCCCTGCTCAAGGAAGGGCTGGCCGCCGGCGTGGCGGTGCCCGACGCCATCCTCGACGTCTGGGACGAGCGGCTGGCGAGAGCCGGCGCGGCGGTGTTTGAGGCCAGACGCCGGTATTGGCGGCAGCTGGCGCCGCTGGCGGCGGAGATTTACGCCGGGCTGTCGGCTTCGCGGGAGGAATTGTCGGTCGCGTACCGCTCCCGCGCCGGCGACGACGACGCCACGACCGAGCAGGCGGCCGGCCGTTTGCTGGAGGGCTTGCGGGAACGCCGGGCGGCCGACGGCGTGGTGGGATACACCACCGGCGGCGTCCACCGGGACGATCTGGAGGTCGCCATCGACGGCAAACCCGCCCGGATCTACGGCTCGCAGGGGCAGCAGCGCTCGGCGGTGCTGGCGCTCAAGCTGGCGGAAGCCGCCCTGCTGCGGCAGGAGACCGGCGAAGCGCCGGTGATGCTGCTCGACGACGTGATGAGTGAGCTGGACCTTTCCCGGCAGGATTATATTCTCAACCATATCCACGGCTGGCAGGTGGTCATCACCTGCTGCGATCCGGCGCCCATCCGGCGGCTGACCGCCGGCGCGGCGTTTGAAGTGGCCGGCGGTACGATCGAGCGCCGGGAATGATATAAAAATACATGACCCACCCCACGAAATGGCACAAATCGGTGGCGGCACCGCAGGGGAGGGGTTTCCCCTCCCGCCGCGCAAACTTGTGGCGAGCGTATGGCCCCCTTGCCTAAAGGGGGCTGGCACGGCGCCAGCCATGACTGGGGGATAACGCCGCTTGTGCGGCGTGTCGCCCAAAGGGCGACTATCCCTCCGACCTCGTCGCCGCAAGCGTCTCCTCGGCCACCTCCCTTTAGGCAAGGGAGGCGTGACGCGCGCCGCGCATTGGCACAAACCGTTTGCGGGCGGGTCTACCGTCTACCGTCTACCATCTAATATCTACCATCTAAAAGGGAGGCGTGACGCGCGCCGCCAAATTGTGCAAACTTGCGGCGGGCAAACATGGCTCCCTCTGACGAGGGAGCTGTCGAGCAAAGCGAGACTGAGGGAGAGATAACGAGATTAGCGGCACGCCCCTCTCTCCCTCCGTCTTTCGCCTGACGGCGAAATCCACCTCAGGCCCTCTTGCGGTGCCCGCAAACGCTACCCGTCAGAGGGAGGCGTTCGCACCCCGCGAATTTCCCCAAACTCCCGGCAGCCAAAGGCCCCCTTGCCTAAAGGGGGCTGGCACGGCGCCAGCCGTGACTGGGGGATAACGCCGCTTGTGCGGCGTGTCGCCCAAAGGGCGACTATCCCTCCGACCTCGCTGACGCTCGGCCACCTCCCTTTAGGCAAGGGAGGCGTGACGCACCCCGCGCATTGGCACAAACCGTTTGCGGGCGGGTCTACCGTCTACC
>JBMNVL010000138.1:0-3809 GCA_050946775.1 Acutalibacteraceae bacterium | reverse complement strand
CATGTGCAGCCGCTTGGTGAACAGACCGGACAGGTAGTTTTTGTTGACGCCCAGCTCCTGCGCCACCTGCTGCACCGTCAGCGGCTGCCGGAAGTGATCGGTCATATACCGCAGCGCCTGATATGCCAGATCCCGGCGGCGGCCGGTGGGCTTTTGCAGACTCAGCAGATCCCGCACGCCGTCCAGCACGATCTGCAGATACGCGCGGGTGGTGATCTCCCGTGCGCGTACCTCCGGCAGCGCCAGCCGCTTGAGCGCCAGCACCGCCTCCGACGGCATATCCGCGGACGTCACAAAGGGAGAGGCGGGCGTTTTGTCGCGGATATCGCTCTCGAAATCCGGCACCAGCTGGGGAAAAAAGATAAAAAACAGGATGTTGGCGTCGGCGGATACACCGTCCACGGCACGGTAGGCGTGGATATGGTTGGGAAAGGCCACGGCAAAATCGCCCGCCTGCATCACCCGGGACTCGTCGTCGATCAGCACCTCCAGAGAGCCTTCAAGCAGATAGATCATCTCAACCTGGGCGTGCAGGTGCGCCGGGTAATCCATCGACCGGGTCCAGTGGTTGAACCGGAAATCCCGGGCGTCCACCACCCGGCTGGCCTCCAAGAAGGGAACGACGTCATGAAACGGCAGCATGGAAATCCCTCCTGTCGCGGATCTTGCCCTCAGTATAGCACGCGGGATCAAAAAAAGCAAGAACAGCTCGATGAATTTTTGTCCAATGTAATTTTCTTAATTCCCTGGTTAATAGGGGATAAAAAAAGCAAAATGTGATTATTTGGCCAAAATAAATTCAAAAAAGGTGATATTTGGCGAGTAATGCGCGCCGAAATGGGGTATACTGATCTTGTTCCGTTGGACGTGCGTTTTCCTCCCGGCAGACCGTTGCCGGGGAAAAGCGACGAGACGTCCGACGGTGACATCCTATTTTTGCTTTCTCCTTTCTCATTCTCCCCGGCGCCCGTCTTTTACGACGGGCGTCATTATTTATGCCCATTCGCCCGTTGCCTTTCGCCGGGAAATATGCTATGCTGATGCCAACGAAGAAAAAGGGGACGTGAGCATGGTTCGTGATAAGCTTCGCGCGCTGATGGAGCGGCTGGACGTTTCGGCCGCGGACGTGGCGGACGCGGCGGGATATGACCGCTCCAACGTCAGCCGCCTGTTGACCGGCCGCCGGATCCCGCAAAGGGACGGCGCTTCCATCCGCCGGCTGACGAGCGCGCTGATCGCTTTGGCAAACGAGAAGGGACTTGGCCCGACGCTTTGCGAGGCGATCGGCGCCGACGGCGGCACGGACGACGAACGGCTCCGGGAACGGTTGACGGCGTGGCTGTATGACGGGATGCAAAACGCCCGCCGCAAAACGTCCGCCAAAACCGCCGCGCCTTATCGGGATTTCGGGGAAAAGCTCAGCGCCGCGATGGGGTTGGCGGGTCTGTCCAACGCCCGGTTGGGCAAGCGGATCAACGTGGACGATTCCCTTGTCAGCCGGTTCCGCGGCGGTCAGCGTTCGCCCCGGTCCAATCCCACCACCGTCAACGCCATCTGCGCAACGCTTTGGCGGGGGATCCGCGAGCGGAATCAGACGGAGGAGCTGGCGGCGCTGATGAAGCTTGTGCCGCAGGCGCTGGCCGATGAGGACGCCGCCGTCTCCCGACTGCGGGAATGGCTGTTTGACGGCGAGCGGGAGGAGACCGCTCCCGTTGTGGAGCGGCTGGTGGAGAACATCGATCTGTTTTCCGCCGACGGCCAGCCTCGACTGCCCTCCTTCGCTCAGGCGGCGGACGGGCAAACGCTGGATGACGACGCGGCGGTCTATCTGGGGGCGGAGGGATTGCAAAAGGCGGTCGTCCGGTTCCTGGGCAACGCCGTCCGGCGAGGCGCCGGGGAATTGTGGCTGTATTCGGATCAGCCGATCGACTGGATGGTGGACGATCCGGCTTTTTTTGCCAAATGGGCGGCGCTGATGCTGGCGTGTGTCAAAAGCGGCGTGCGTATCCGGGTCATCCATAACGTCGATCGGGATCTGTCGGAGATGATCGACGCCATCACCGGTTGGCTGCCGCTGTATATGTCGGGTATGATCGAATCGTATTACTGCAAAAAACAGCGCGGCCGCCGCTTTTTCCATACGCTGTTTTACTGCCCGGGCTATGCCTGCGTCGAGGGGAGCGGCGTCGCCGTGCCGGAAGAAACGGGCGCCGTCTACCGGTACGATACCGACCCGGCGCTACTGGAGATTCACCGCCGGCGGTTTGAAAGCCTGTTCCACGAGTCCCGGCGGTTGGTGCGGATCGTCCCCGGGACGGACGCCGGGCGCTCCTTTGACGCCGCAAACGGAGCGACGGTGATGGACACCGCTTTGCCTTTGGGCACCATGCCCAAAGCGTTGCTGCTGGGTATGCTTGAGCGGCAGGGCGCAAACGAGCGGACGCGGCGGCAGGCGCTGTCGGTCTGGGAATCCCGCCGGCAAGAGCTGGAACGGGCGTTGAAGGCCGGCACGGTGTGCGAATGTGCGCCCCTGGCGGCCGATCCGTCACAGGCGCCGCCGACGTCGAGCGACGTTCCCGGACTTCCGGAACGGTATACTCCCGCTGAATACGCCGCTCATCTGCGGGCGATCGCCGCGCTGGAAAACGAGTGCCCGTCCTACCGGTTTTATCCGTTGAGCGGCGTTCCCTTTACCAATACCCGCATCGCGGTGGACGGCGCCAGCGTGGCGGTCAGCCGTTTGAAAGCGCCGAAGGTGACGTTTTTGATTACCCATCCCGCTATGCGGGACGCTTTTGCCGCGTATTTCGAGGCCGTCCGGCGCCGATGCCGGTTGGACAAAGACGCCGTCTTTACCGCCGACGCGGTCAAGACCCGGCTGAAACGGCAGCTGGGACAATCGTGAACGGAAAGCGGGTTTTTGCCGCCGCCATAAGCATCGCCGACGCCAGAACTGTGCGGGCGATCTGCCCCTTGACGTAGGGGTGTTCCCCTCCGAGCGTCTCCAGCTTCAGCAGATCGTCGGCGCTGTCGATAGTCTCCAGAAGGGGAGAGGGCCAACCGAAATACCCGTCGGCGGACAGCTTCATAAAATCCACGCCGGTGGCGTGAAAGGCGCGCGCCTGATAGGCGGCAAACGCGTCGTCATCGGCGACGTAGTCCCACGGCACGTGCTGCCACATGCACACCGGTACGTGGTCGACCTGCCTGCCCTCAAAGGCGGCGACGGTGCGCTCTTTTTTGCTCATCTCTGCCATGCGTGGTCCTCCCGTTCTATAACGTCGCCAACAGTGTATCACAAAGCGACGGAAAAAGCAAAAAACGGCGGGAACCAGTGGAATATCACATACGATCCTCCCGAGGACTGCCACGACGGCGCCCACGATTGAAAAGAAATCCAGATTGGTTATCGGGGTTTTCCGGTGCCATATCTTTTTTGGTTGCACAATATGGTCAAGCGGTGAATAACGCACTTGAGCAAGCACATTTCAAAAACGTTGTAAAAATCTATGTTTTCAGGCAGAAAGCGCACGGGTTTCTCCTAAAAAAGTGCACCGTCTTTAACTGTCAACAAAGCTCTAAACGCTCCGAGGATAGGATAGGAACTATTATAGCGGAGCACACTGTCATGTGCTGTCGAAACCTGTCGGCAAACATAAAATAATAGCAAAAAAGGCCACAGGAAGTGAAACCTGTGGCCTTCTTTGCGCTCAAGGATTATACCTTCAGCTAAGCCGATACCTGAAAGCAGACTCCCCACCGTGATTGGTGGGGAGCTGTTAAGAAATCAATTAGCCTTCGATAGCGAT
>JBMNVL010000137.1:0-3908 GCA_050946775.1 Acutalibacteraceae bacterium | reverse complement strand
CAGCGCTTCGGTCATCGCCTCCAGCGCCGCCCGCACGCAGTCCAGACAGTACCGGGCGATATCCGCCGCCGGGATCCCCTGCCGGTGCATCTGCTCGCATTGATTCTGCACCCCCGACAGGGAGCAGCAGCCGTCCCGGACGGGGACGCGGGGCGTATAGGTTTTTTCAGACGCCGACGCCAGCTGCTCCAGCGCCGGTCCGGCCGGAAAGGACAATCCCAGCATCCCGCCGACCCGGTCGATCAGCTGCCCGGCCTTGAGATCCAGCGACCGCGCGGCCACCCGGCAGGTGATGACGCTCGCTTTGTCGGGGTCGACCGTCAGCGCGTCGGTGGTGCCGCCCGAAACGTGGAACGCCAGAAAGGGCTTTTCCAGCAGATCCAGCCGTCCGGCGCCGAAGGCCGCCGCGACGACGTGTCCCTGCTGATGGGTGGCGGCGTGGTAAGGCACGCCCAGCGCCGCCGCCAATTGCCGCGCGGCACCGCTGCCGACCAGAAAGCAGGGCATATACGACCCGTCCCGCTCCTGCGGCCGTTCGGAGGCGGCGACGCAGTCAACCGGCTTGTCCCACCGTCCGCGCAGGATCTCGACCAGCTCGGGCAGCTGGCGGACGTGGTGAAACACCGCGTCGCTTTGGCGCAGCCCGAGCTGCCCTTCCCGCACCGGCAAAAGCCGCTTTTCCTGCTCCACCCGGCCGCCGGCGGCGTCCGCCCAGGCGACCGAGGTGGTGTAGTTGCTGGTGTCAAAGCCCAGACAGGCGGTCATACCGTCGCCTCGTCGGCGCCGCGGGCAATGCCGCCCAACACGCCGTTGATGAACGCGGCCTCTTCCTCGCCGCCGTATTTCTTGGCCAGCTCGACCGCCTCGTTGATAGCGACGCTGACCGGGATTTCCTCCTCGTATTGCATCTCATAGACCGCCAGGCGCATCAGCGTCAGCGCCACGCGGGAAAGCTGCTTTTGGCTCCACTTGTGGGCGTAGCGGTCGATCAGCGCGTCCAGCTCGCCAAGCCGGCCCTCGGCGCCGCGCGCCAGGCGCATGGCAAACTCGTCCGGCTCCACCCCGCGGGCTTCGCCGGCGTTTTGCAGGATCTGCTCCACCGACTCGTCGGTGAAGTTCTTTTCAAACAACAGAACAAAGGCCAGTTCCCTGGCTTCGCGTCGCGTCATACCGTTTTTCTCTCTTTCCGTGAAAATGGGAAAAGAACCCTTCACACGCGCGAAGGGTTCGCTTTTCGCATCACTGCGCCTTGTCTTCCAGCACGATGCCGGCGATATGGACGTTGACCTTGGTCACCGGCTTGCCGGTCATCGACTGCACCGCCGTTTTCACCGCGCGCTGCACCTCGCCGCCGACCTCCTGCACCTTGGCGTCCAGCCGGACGTTGACGTAGACGTCGACCACCGTTTCGCTTTCGTTGTTGATCACCTTGACCGACTTGGACGCCGCCGACCCCATAAAGCCGCGGATGTCCGCCGGGCGCTGGCCCATTCCGGCCACGCCGTTGACCTCCAGCGCCGCCGTGCTGGCGATGGTGGCAATCACGTCCTCCGAGATGATGCAGCTGCCTTCCGACGGCTGATAGACCTGTTCGCTCATAAAAAAGACCTCCTTAGAATGATCCTTTCGGGTTTTCGTGTATGATTATACAGAGATAGTATAACAGAAAACCGCGTTATGAGCAACCTTTTTTTACGATTTTACCGTCGTGATGGCAATATTTTTTGCCGCCACGTCGGATTGCGCCGTCACGATGTCGGTGATCTGGGCGGTTTTCACGGCGTCGAGCGTCTCTCCCGGCACCACCACGCTGCATTTTTCATCGGCGATGTAGACCACGCAATCGGCAAAGCCTTTGGCTTTGATCAGATTTTCGATCTTGCTCTCCCGGTCGACCGCGTCGGCCATTTCCTGCATTCGTTTGGCGATCTGCGTCTGCACGTCGCCGCTCACCTTGGCGCTGCCCAGCAGGTCCTTGATCATATCGATCGCCTCCTGGCGGGCGTTTTCCCGGTTTTGACGCGCCTGGGCGAAATAGGCCGTCGACGCCGGCGCGGTGGTGTTGCCGACGTACAGCGCGTCGCCCAGATGGTCGTCGGTACGGCTCTCGCCCGTCGGGGCGGTCGGCGCCGACGCCGCGATGGACGACGCCGCCGGCCGGGCGAAGGAATAATTGAGATAAACCGCCGCTCCCAGCGCCAGCACCAGTCCTCCCAGCAGCAATTGTTTTTTTCCGAATAGCTTTTTCATGAGGTTGCTCCTTTCTGTTCGTCCAGTTTGCCGACGCACACACGCCGGGCGGAAACGTTCAGCGCGGTGGTGACCACCCGTTCGATCTGCTCGCGCACCTGCTCGTCGTCGCCGCCCTCGCAGACCACCACCACCCCTTTGACGGTGGGTTCGATGGCGGTGACCAGCAGTCCTTCCCGTCCCCGGTCGGCCGACTCGACCAGGATCACCGATTCCTCGGTGTCGTCCTGGCGGGAGATCCGGCTGGAAACGTCGCCGGTGTCCTCGGTCGACTGGCTGTTGGCCCGCTGCTGGGTGGCGTAGACGTACTGCACGCCGTTTTCCAGCGTGACCAGCACCCGGCATTTTCCGGCGCCGGCCACTGTTTCGATCAGCCCGGTCAGGCGTTCCTCCAACCGGACGGCGTAATCGTCGACGTCCGCCGACGGCGCCGCGCCGGCCGGCTGTGAGGACGGCCAGAACTCCGACAGCAGGATCAGCGCCATCCCCAACACGCCGGCGGCAACGATCCATTTTTGCGCCTTGCCCTCGCTCAGCCGATCCCGCAGCCGGCCCAAGATCTCGCGCACGGTCCTTCCTCCTTTCACGGCGTTTCCACCTCGACGGGTACGCCCAGCTGGGTCTGCATCAATTGGCGGACCGTCCAGGCGTCGGCGGCACCCGGTTTGTCCAGCCGCAGCGTCACACGGGACAAATATATGCTCCCGTCGGACGAAATATCCGCGTGAACGGTCACTTTTTCCACTTGAATATCGTATTCGGTAAGATACCGCTCGCACAGTCCGGCGATTGCCTCCTCCGCCTGCCGGCACAGCTGATCGGCCGCAAGCTCCGACAAGGCGGGATCGGGCGACGCGTCGGAAGACGGAATATCGGGCAAGGGCAGGGACGTCATCCCCGTCAGCGGCGCCAGCAGCGCGCAGAGGAAAAACACCGCCGTCGCGCCGCGCAGCAGCCCTCCCGATCCGGTTTTCGGCGCCAGCAGCCTGACGGCGGCGCATCCGATCGCCACCGCGCAGATTGCCGCCGCCCACCGTCCGAAATCCCCCATCGTTCCCTCCTATCCCCCGCCGCTTTTCGCCAGGGTGACCAGCGTGGTGGCGACGATCAAAAACAATCCGCAGCAAAGCAGTGCGGCGATCAGCGCCTTGATTACGCCTTGCGCCGCTTTGAGCAGGCCGCTCAGCGACGGCAGCGCCAGCATCTCCGCCGCTGTGCCGCAGATCCCCAGCGTCAGCGCCCAGCCCACGCATTCCGCCAGCGGCGGCAACACGATCAGCCCGGTCGCCGCCACCCCGACGGCGCCCGCCGTCGCCCGCAAAGCGGACAGGCAGCCCCGGATGGCGTTGAAGGCTTCCCCCATCGCCCCGCCCACTACCGGGACGAAGCTGGCCAGCGAAAAACGGATCGCCCGCCCGCCCAGCGAATCGGCCGCGGAGGTGACCGCGCCCCGCAGGGTCAACAGCCCGACGAAGACCGTCGCCGAGACGCCCATCAGCCAGGACGCCCCTTTGCTGAGCGCGCCGCCGACGGCGGGCAAGCGCATATCGGGCGCCGCGGCGCCGGTCAGTCCGAAGGCCAGGGAGATCACCAGGCAGGGCACCACCACCCGGCCGGTCAGCCAGGTGAGGGTTTGGGCGGCGAACAGGGTGATCGAC
>JBMNVL010000136.1:0-3953 GCA_050946775.1 Acutalibacteraceae bacterium | reverse complement strand
AAATACAATATTGGTAATCGAATTTACAAAATGCTGTATGTAGCATAGCGTGGCGAAAGCAAATGTTTATCTAATTTTGATTTCAATAAAAAGAGAAAACTCCCCCATCGGCGTCATTCGAGAAGATTCCACTGATTCAAATAATCGTGATTGTCATCTTTAAATTTTTTCGCTTTTCGGGGTATAAAGCCCGGCTTTTCGGGCGATACTACCCTTGCACACGGGATCCAAAGGCGTTTGCGGTCCTAAGGTGTGCCAAGCCGTTTGCCGACGACCGTCCTTTGTTGGCAAACGGCTTACTTTTTATAACGCGAACAGCGTTATAAAAAGTAAGCCGAACGGAAAGATCTATGATCTTTCCGTTCGGACGCCTGCGGGCGGGTGATTGTTGCGCGAGGGGCGGAACCCTGACGGTTCCCCCCTCACACTCCCCCTTCCCTCCGGGAATTTGAATCGGACGTTTTCGTCCAATATAGCCGGAAAGATCTATGATCTTTCCGTTCGGACGCCTGCGGGCGGGTGATTGTTGCGCGAGGGGCGGAACCCTGACGGTTCCCCCCTCACACTCCCCCTTCCCTCCGGAAATTTGAATCGGACGTTTTCGTCCAGTATAACCGGAAAGATCCGCGATCTTTCCGGTCAGACGCCCGCTTCCTTTACTCCAGCGTCAGCTGTTCGCCGACGTCTTCGGCGGCGACAAGAGCGCCGGCGGCCGGCAGAGTCCGGGTGCGGTAACGGGCGGGCTTGGCCACCATTCCCTCCCGATAGGGCTCGACGCTTTGCAAAATCGCGTGGCGCTTGAGGGTCATCACCTGCACCCCCTGGGTGCTGCGGGTGGTTTTCAGGGCGATGGCGCCCGAATGCATCAGCAGCCGCCGGCCGGCGGAAGACGTCAGCATAAACTCGCCGTCCTCCGACAGGTGGATCACCGCCACCAGCGGGGATTTGTCGGAATAGGCGCCGATCAGCTTGCGGCGGTTGGTTTTGGTGGCGTAGGCGGCCAGCTCCACCTTGCCCACCTTGCCGTTTTCGTAGAAGAAGAGCAGATACCCGCTGTAATCGGTCGTCACCACCATCTGTACCGCCGCCTCGCCCTCGTCAAACCCCAGCTTGGTGGGAACGAAATCCCCCAGCACGCTGGCCTTGGCGTCGGAAAAATCGGCGGCCTTGGCCTTGTAGACCGCGGCGCGGTCGCTGAAAAACAGCAGATCGCGGTTGTTGGACGCTTCCACCGTTTGGACGATCCGGTCGCCCTCTTTAAGCTTGTGGTCGCCGCTCATCCGCAGGGATTGCGGGGTGATCTTTTTGAAATACCCCTCGGCGGTGAAGAAGAAGGTGCAGGGATAATCCGGGATCTCCTCCTCTTCCTCGGCGACGGTCTGGATGTCCTCGGCGTAGATCAGCTCGCTTTTGCGGGGCTGGCCGTAGGTTTTGGCCACCTCCTGCAGCTCGCCGATCAGCACCTTTTTGATCTTGGCCTTGCTGGAGAGCAGATCCTCCATCTCGGCGATCTCTTTTTCCAGTTTTTCGATGTCCTGCGTCCGCTTGAGGATGTATTCCCGGTTGAGGTGACGCAGCTTGATCTCCGCGACGTACTCGGCCTGCACCTCGTCGATGCCGAAGCCGATCATCAAATTGGGGATGACCTCGGCCTCTTCCTCGGTGGCGCGGATGATCCGGATGGCTTTGTCGATATCCAGCAGGATCTTTTGCAGACCCTTGAGCAGATGGAGCCGCTCTTTGGCCCGGCTGAGATCGAAATAGACCCGCCGGCGGATGCATTCCACCCGGAAGGCGATCCACTCGTCGAGCAGATCCCGCACCCCCATCACCTGCGGCACGCCGCCCACCAGCACGTTGAAGTTGCACCCGAAGGAATCCTCCAGCGGGGTGGAGGCGAACAGCTTGGCCATCAGTTTATCGGGATCGGTGCCCCTCTTGAGGTCGATGGTGATTTTCAGACCGTTGATATCGGTCTCGTTGCGCACGTCGTTGATCTCCCGCAGTTTGCCGGCTTTGACCAACGCCGTGATTTTGGAAACGATGGCCTCCACCGTGGTGGAATAGGGGATCTGGGTAACGTCGACGCAGTTGTCGGCCTTGTTGTACCGGTAGACCGAACGCACCCGTACGCTGCCCCGGCCGGTCGCGTAGATCTTCTCCAGCTCGGCGCGGTTATAGATGATCTGGCCGCCGCCGGGAAAATCCGGCGCCAGCAGGGTGTCGGCGATGACGTGTTCGGGATCCTTGACCAGAGCGACGGTGGTTTCGCACACTTCCCGCAGGTTGAACGAGCAGATGTTGCTGGCCATGCCGACGGCGATGCCCAGATTGTTGTTGACCAGAATGGTCGGGAAGGTCACCGGCAACAGAGTGGGTTCTTTTTTGGTGGCGTCGTAGTTGTCGACGAAATCCACCGTGTCCTTGTCGATGTCCCGGAACAGCTCGGCCGCGATGGGCGCGAGCTTCGCCTCGGTGTACCGGGAGGCGGCGCATTCGATGTCCGACGAATACGCCTTACCGAAGTTGCCCTTGGATTCCACGTAAGGGTGGAGCAGACTTTCGTTGCCCCGCGACAGGCGGACCATGGTATCGTAAATGGCGGCGTCGCCGTGGGGATTGAGCCGCATGGTCTGTCCGGCGATGTTGGCCGATTTGGTCAGATTCCCCTTGAGCAGCCCCATTTCGTACATGGTGAACAGCAGCTTGCGGTGGGACGGCTTGAACCCGTCGATCTCGGGAATGGCGCGGGACATAATGACGCTCATGGCGTAGGGCATATAGTTTTGCCGCAGGGTATCGGTGATATTCTGCACCTCCACCTCGCCGGCGCCGGCGATATGCGCGCCGGTGGGCAGGGTGTTCGCCGCCGGCACTTCGGCGGTTTTTTTGGATCGTTTTTGTGCCATCTTCCCTCGCCTCCTTTACTCGAGATCCAGCATATCGAGGTATTCCGCCCCGTGCTCGGTGATCATCTGCTTGCGTCCGTCGAGATTGTCGCCCAGCAGCACGTCGAAAAGATACGCCGTCTCCTCCACGTCGCAGGGGTTGACCATCACCAGCCGCCGGGTGGCGGGATTCATGGTGGTCAGCGACATCATCTGCGGCTCATTTTCACCCAGCCCCTTGGAGCGCTGGATGGTGTATTTCGCCTCGCCCAGCTCGGCGAGGATATCGGTTTTTTCCTGCTCGTTGTAAGCAAAATAGGTGTCGGTTTTGGTGTTGATCTCGTACAGCGGCGTTTCGGCGATGAAGACCTTGCCCTCCTCGATCAGGGTGGGCGTCAGGCGGTAAAGCATGGTCAAGATCAGGGTGCGGATCTGGAAGCCGTCGACGTCGGCGTCGGTGCAGATGATGATCTTGGAAAACCGCAGCAGCGACAGATCAAAGGTGGACAGATCCTTGTTTGCCTTGGATTTGACCTCCACCCCGCAGCCCAGCACCTTGAGCAGGTTGACGATGATCTCGCTTTTGAAGATCTTGTCAAATTCCGCCTTCAGGCAGTTGAGGATCTTGCCCCGCACCGGGATGATGGCCTGAAACTCCGAATTGCGCGCCTGAATGCAGGCACCCATGGCGGATTTGCCTTCCACGATGAACAGCTCCCGCTGGGCGACGTCCCGGGTGCGGCAGTCGACGAAGCCCTCCACCCGGCTGGCCAGATCGTTGCCGGAGGCGAGGGTTTTCTTGAGATTGAGCCGGGTGGATTCCGCCTTTTCCCGGCTGCGCTTGTTGATCAGCACCTGGTTCGTCAGCTTGTCCGCCTCGGCCTTGTTTTCCATGAAGTAAACTTCGAGGTTTTGGCGCAAAAACTCGGTCATCGCCTCTTGAATAAACTTGTTGGTGATGGCCTTTTTGGTCTGGTTTTCGTAGGACGTCTGGGTAGACAGGGACGAGGACACCAAAATCAGGCAGTCCTGCACGTCCTGAAAGCTGATCTTGCTCTCGTTTTT
>JBMNVL010000135.1:0-4009 GCA_050946775.1 Acutalibacteraceae bacterium | reverse complement strand
CATGGTTTTGCCTCCTTTCATCGCCGGGCCGGGACGTCCGTTTCGCCCAGTACCCCGAGCTTTTCCAGTCCCGCCAGACGCATCACCTTTTGGACCCGCTCGTCGGCGCCGACCACCCGCAGTTCACCGCCGCGAGCCTTCATCAGCCGGTATCGGCCCATCACCAGCCCGATCCCCGAGCTGTCCATAAAGCTCACCTCGGAAAAATCCAGCCGCAGCCGCTTGACCTTGCACCGCTCGATCGCCGCGTCGATCTGCTCGCGCAGATCCCGCGCCGCGTGATGGTCCAGTTCCCCGACCAGCCACACCTGCAACCCGTCGGGAATAAACTCCATCCGCATAACCACACGTCATCCCGCCTTTGCAAAAAAATAAAGCCTCTACCCACAAGGATAGAGGCTTGTCCGCTGTCGCGCACGAAAAAACCGCCGTCGATTTTACGCTTTTTGGGGCGTATCCCACCGGTTTTTCACCAACGGGCGAAGCACGGCGCCCAGATAAAAGGATCCGCCGATCAAAAGCGGCGTTTGCCCGGCCATCTCTTCCGCCCGTTCCCAGGCGGCGACGGGATCGTCGACCGGAAGGGCGTCGATGCCGATCGCCGCCGCTTTTTCAGCCAATTCCGCCGCCGACAGGGCGCGGGGATTATCCGGCGCGGTGGCGATCAGCCGGCGGATATGGGGCTTCAAAATAGCCAGGCAGGCGTCGACGTCCTTGTCGGCCAGCATCCCCAGCAGCAGGGTGACGCCGCCCGGCGCAAACCGCCCCAAAGACGCCGCCAGCGCCCCGATCCCGGCGGGATTGTGCGCGCCGTCGATCACCCGCAGGGGATCGCGGCGGATCACCTCCTGCCGGCAGGGCATGGCGACCGCCGCCAGTCCTTCGGCGACGGCTTTTGGTGTAAAGGCATATCCCTTGTCAGCAAGTGCCGCCACCGTTTCCATGGCGGTCAGGGCGTTGGCGACCTGCTCGTCCCCGGTCAGGTGCAAAAGAACGTCTCCTTCACCGTAAGAAAAGCGGGTCAAGCCCCATTCCCGCTGCCGGATCACGGCGGCAGACGACTGGGGCTGGCGGACCGTCAGTCCCCGTTTGGCCGCTTCCTCCCAAATCACCCCGAGCGCCTGCGGGGACTGATCGGGGGCGGTAATCACGGCGCAGGGCGGTTTGAAAATGCCGCATTTCTGGCGGGTGATGGCCTCCACGGTATCGCCGAGGATGGCGGTATGATCCAGTGACACCGGCGTGATCACCGCCGCCAGAGGAGGCGGCAGGACGTTGGTGGCGTCTTCGGCGCCGCCCAGGCCGCATTCGATGACGCACAGATCGGGGTTTTGCTCCGCCAGCCAGCCAAAGGCGGCCGCCGTCAGCGTCTCAAACTCCGAGCAGACGCCGGCTTCCCCCATGTCCTTTTGCTTGTCCCGCACGGCGGTGATCCACCGGGCAAAATCCGCCGCGCCGACGGCTTGTCCATCCAGATCGATCGTCTCCCGTACCCCGGTCACGGCCGGCGACGAGAACATCCCCACCCGGTAACCCGCCGCCATGGCGACGCGCTGGATCATCCGGGCGGTGGAGCCCTTGCCGTTGGTGCCGGCGATATGGACCGCGCGCAGACGGCGATGGGGATCGCCGCACAGCGCCATGATCCGCCGCATCCGTTCAAGCCCCATCGTCATCCCGCCGGTCTGCAATTGCCGCAAATACCGCAATGCCTGTTGTTCGTCCATGCACTCACCTTCCGGGTATCACTTTACCACATTCCCCGCTTTTGGGCAAGCATCGTTTTCGTGTTTGTATTTTTCCCGGGTGGCCACCCCGCCCCGGATATGGCGCTGCGCTTTGTTGACGTCCAGCACCCGGCGCACCTGTCCGTATAGCTGCGGATCCACCCGGCGCAGCCGGTCGGCCACGTCCTTGTGCACCGTGGATTTGCTCAGATGAAACTGTCCGGCCGCCGCCCGTACCGTGGCGTTGTGCGCCACGATGTATGCCCCGAGCTCCACGGCGCGCTCCTCTACCGCCCCTTTCAAACGCCTTCCCTCCTGTCGGTTTTGGTACTACATCCTTATGAGAAGGCAAAGAAAAATATGAGCGGGAAAGGGATTGCTTTTTGCCGGCGTTTTTAGTATACTGAAAACAATTCATTTTCCGAAAGGAGATACCCGTATGTCGATTAAAAAAGAAGGCCAAAACCCCATTATTCAAAGCATCTATACCGCCGATCCCTCGGCCCACGTCTGGGCGGACGGCCGGCTGTATATCTACGCCTCCCACGATATGGATCCGCCGCAGGGATGCGATTTCATGGACCGCTACCACATTTTCTCCACCGACGACATGGTCAACTGGCGGGACGAGGGCGAGATTTTGCGTTCCGACGACGTCGAATGGGGCCGTCCCGAGGGCGGCTTTATGTGGGCGCCGGACGCGGCGTATAAAGACGGCACCTACTATTTCTACTATCCCCATCCCAGCGAATCCAACTGGAACGACACCTTCAAAGTGGGGGTCGCCACCAGCGACAATCCCATCAAGGGCTTCGTCGACCGGGGCTACATCGAGGGACTGGGCGGCTGGTGCATGATCGATCCCGCCGTCTTTATCGACGACGACGGACGCGCCTATCTCTATTACGGCGGCGGCGGTATGCCCAAGGGCGGCGAACTGAACGACGATATGATGAGCATGAAGACGCCCATGTACGATATGGAAGGACTGGTCGATTTCCACGAGGCGTCGTGGGTGTTCAAACGGGGCGGCATTTACTACATGACCTATTCCGATAACCACGAGGAAAACGGCCGGGGCGCCAACCGGCTGTGCTACGCCATGAGCGACAAGCCGCTCGGCCCGTGGGAATACAAGGGCGCTTATCTGGAGCCGACCGGATGCGACACCAGCCACGGCTCGGTGACCGAGTACAAGGGCGAGTGGTACGCCTTTTATCACAACCAGGCCATCTCCGACCGGGGCAATCTGCGTTCGGTCTGCGTGGACAAGCTGGAATTCAACGAGGACGGCACCATCAAAACGGTGGTGCAGACCAAGACCGGGCTGCCGTCGGTCGGCCCGGCGCCCAAGGAAAATCCGCTGGCCGTCACCTACAAAGCGGCGGATTGCATGCTGGACAAAGGCGCCCGGCTGGAGGGCGGCGTCATCGCCGGGCTGGAGCAGCCCGGCGCGTTGATCCGGCTGTCCAAGGTGGACGGCCGCAAGGGAGGGCGGTACAATATCGCCGTCACCTACGCCGCGGCGGAAAAATACGAAAAGCTCCACCTGTCGGTCAACGCCGAGGATCTGTCCTTTATCAACACCGTGCCCACCGCCGGATTGGACGATTGCTCGGGCACGACGGATTTCACCGTCCACTTCAAGCCGGGCAAGACCAACACCATCCATCTGACCGGCGGCCACGGGGACGTCCGCGTCGCCGCCGTCACCGTCACCCCTCTGGACGAATAAAGCAAACTATTTGACATAAGAAGGAATATGGTAGCCTTTCTTGGTTCCCATATTCCTTCTTTTTCCAAAAAAAATCTATTTATGTTGATTTTTTCAGAAAATATGATATACTTAATACAAGAAACCGTATGAGGAGGATTCAAATGAATTTTAACGAGTGTGTAAAAAATGTTTCCACCTTTAAAGACCTAAAGCGTTTTGCAAATGAATATGTTATTGATTACAAACGCCTCTCGCTGGATGAACTAAAAGCTGCCGTTATCAAAACATCGCCTCAATTTTCAAACAAGGATAATATTGCCAAAGTGGTTCGATTTTTTGAATTGAATCCCGACAGAAACGTTCGGGTTTTATTTGATATTTTTATCAGATGCATTTTATTAAATTGCGATGACTTTACGGAAAGTATTCGTATTACAGAAGATAAAATAATTGCCTATGAACAGGATATTGTTGATTCCGCAAATGAGTTTTCTTTAGATGACGAAGTCGATAATATTGATTTTTACAAATATGTTGTGGAAGCGGCTTGGGATAACAATGACAA
>JBMNVL010000134.1:0-4017 GCA_050946775.1 Acutalibacteraceae bacterium | reverse complement strand
TCGATGATGTGCTTTTTGACCACCGGGAAGATCGTGAACTGGATCAAAAACGACCGGAACGCCGGAAACACCGTCATATACGCCAGCAGCATCACCGTCAGCCCGACCATCAGATTGAGCCAGCACAAGAAGCCCGCCAGCGCGTACAGGATCACCAGCACGAGGGAGATCAGCAGATTGCGCTTCATTCCCGCCAGCGCCAGCAAAAAGGCGTCCTTGTAGATCTGCCGGACGGACAGCTTGAAGGTGATGATCAACAGCGGGATATAGTACCGCATAAAGACGAACAGCAGGGTGATCAGCATGGTCAGCGCCAGCATCAGCACGTTGCCGATCCCGTCGCCGCCGGTGTAAAAATAGTAAATATCCCACGCCAGCAGCACGCTGATCAGAAGATTGATGATCCCGACGATCAGCCCCTGCTTCCAGTTTTTGCGGATGGATTCCACAAAATCCTCCTGGATGAAGGCAAACTTTTCCCGGGAAAAGCTGCGGGTGATCCGGGTAAGTCCGACGTCCGCCAGCCCGATGGTGACCACCGGCACCGCCGTCAGCACGAACAGCATATTGGCCACGATCAGATTCCAGAATTTGCGGGCGTAGATCTCAAAAAAACGGGCGAACTCGTTTTTTTGCGGCGCGTCCTTGCGTACGCCCGGCCCTTCCTTGTTGTAATTCGGCTGCAAAAAGCCCATTTGGAAACATCCTCTCTATCGGAGCAGCATCGACCGCCCGACCACATCCAGGATACCGCCGGCCAGCGCCAGCAGAAAATAGATCAAAAAACGGGTCAAATACCATTTGAAATCCCGCCACAAGCCGCCCATCGTCCCGCCCGGCAGCAGCTGCGCCGCCAGCAGAGTCGACAGCCGCAGCGATTCGCAGCAGGCGTAGACGACAGCCACCATTTCCGGCAGCCGGCAGGGCCACAAAAGCAGAGCCGACACCCACCAGCGCCCATCCGCGCTCCACAGCGTTTGGGTCACGCCCAGTCCCAGTCCGTAAAACAGCGGCACCGCCGCCGTGATCGGCGCGCCGCAGGCGGACAGTCCGCCCAAAAACAGCACCGTCAGCAGACACCACGCCGAAAGGCAGGAGGCGAACACCTGCGCCATCCCGTCGGCAAATCCGGCGACCGGCTGGGGCTTGGCGCCGGCCGCCGCCCATCCGATCAATCCGGGATCGACAAGTAGACCGCCCGCGACCCCCAAGGCCAGCAGCAGCAAAAAGATCGTCAGCCGGTGATGGTCCCGCCAAAAGGAGGCGATCCCCCACCGGCGGGATTTGCGGTATGTCCGTTTCATCTTGTCCGTCCTCGCTTTTCACAGGATAGTGTATCCTATGCGCCGCCAGGACAAGATATGAAAAAAGGGACGGATGGAGCCGTCCCTTCCTTTCAGCGTTTGCGCAGATTGACGCCGAGGATCCCGCCGACGCCGCCGCAAACGACCAGCACCGCCAGCTTGACCAGCAATCCGACGCCCAGCGCATCCCGAAACCAGATCGTACCGGCCAGCAGGATCAGCAGATACAGCAGCGCGCCGGTCAGCGCACCCATCAGCAGTCCCCTGCCCCTGGCCACACGCGCGGCAATAAAGCCGCCCACCAGCGCGCCAAACGCCGCCGCGATCACCGCCAGCGGAGTGACGACCGACTGGGGCATATCCCGCGCGGTCAGCACCGCCGCCATGATCAGCAGTCCCGCCAGGCACACGAGCGTACCCGCGACGGTACCGATCCCCAGCGCGCGAATGATCCGCGCGGTCTTATCCGCGTTGTCTTTGGATTCCTTCATCACAGGACGAGTCCTCCTTCACGAGCAATATCAGTAAACATATACTCGACAAAGGCGGGAAATATGACGCTCAAACGGCAGGATCAATCGTCGTCGTCATCATCGTCGTCGTCATCGTCGACGGCTTCCTTCTCGTGAACGGTGTCGTTGGTCTGGATCGCCCATTTCTTGATGGACATCTTGTTGCGATCGGCGCCGGTCTCGATCACCAGCTCCTCTTCGCTGACCTTGACCACCCGGCCGCAGATACCGCCGATGGTGGTAATCTGGTCGCCGACGCGGATGTTGTTGCGCATTTCCTGCTCCTTTTTCTGCTGCTTGCGCTGGGGACGGATCATCAGAAAATACATGACCACCACGATCAGAATCAGCGGCAGAAAGGTCAGCAGCATCGACCACGGATCGCTTTGCTGCGCCGCCTGACCGGCGGTCTTGGTGGTCGACGCCAGATTGTGGAAAAACAAATTCATAAAGGCACCTCCTAATAAACTCTTGTCCATTATACCGTGTATTTTGCAAAAGCGCAAGTCCCATCCGGCAAAAAATGGGGATTCTTTCGAGCGGATCAGACCCGTTTGTCCAAAATCTCCCGATAATGCCGGTAAAACGACTCGTATTCCCCTTGATCGAGCGCGTCGCGGATGCGGCGGGTCAGGGTGTTGTAAAAATAGAGATTGTGCATCACGCACAGCCGCATCGCCAGCATTTCCCCGCTTTTGAAGAGATGGCGGATATACGCCCGCGAATGGCGCCGGCAGACCGGGCAATCGCATTGCTCGTCCAGCGGCCGGCCGTCCCGTTCGTATTTTTGGTTGAGGATGTTGATGTGGCCGCTCCACGTGAAGACGTGGGCGTGGCGGGCGTTGCGGGAGGGCATTACGCAGTCGAACAGATCCACCCCGCGGTGGACGCCCTCGAGAATGTTGACCGGCGTGCCGACGCCCATCAGATACCGCGGCTTATCGGCCGGCATATGCGGCTCGACCGCGTCGATCACCCGGTACATCACCTCGGTGGGTTCGCCGACCGCCAGTCCGCCGATGGCGTAGCCGTCCAGATCCAGTTCGGCGATCTCCTTCATATGCTCGATCCGCAAATCGTCGAAGGTGCATCCCTGGTTGATCCCGAACAGCATCTGCCGGGGGTTGAGGGTGCCGGGCAGGGCGTTGAGCCGCTCTATCTCCTTTTTGCAGCGCTTGAGCCAGCGGGTGGTACGCGCGCAGGAATCTTTGGCGTAATCGTAAGGCGCCGGGTTTTCGACGCATTCGTCAAACGCCATGGCGATGGTCGACGCCAGGTTGGACTGGATGCGCATGCTTTCCTCCGGCCCGATGAACAGCCGCTTTCCGTCCACGTGGGACGAAAAGGTGACGCCCTCCTCCTTGATCTTGCGCAGCTTGGCCAGCGAAAACACCTGAAATCCGCCGCTGTCGGTCAGCACCGGGCCGTCCCAACCGGTAAAGGCGCGCACGCCGCCCATATCCCGCACCAGCTCGTCGCCGGGGCGGACGTGAAGATGGTAGGTGTTGCACAGCTGTACCTGACAGTTCAATTCCTTGAGATCGTACGCCGAAACCGCGCCCTTGATGGCGCCGCAGGTGGCCACGTTCATAAACGCCGGGGTCTGCACCGTGCCGTGAGGGGTCGCAAACTCACCCCGGCGGGCTTTCCCTTCGGTCAACAAGATCTTCACCGTAAAACTCCTTTGTCCGTCGATGCCCTTATCATACACTATTTTGGGGCGGTATGCAAGAAAAATCGACCCGCTTCAACGAAGCGGGTCGATTGGATCACGGTTTACGGCGCCGGATTTTGCGGCGGGATATGGGGCGGCACGGGAGGCGTCGGGAGCGGTTTTTTGGGATGGCGTTTGCGGTGAACGCGGACGATCACCAGCACCACCACCAGCACGATCACCGCAAAGAGGATCAGCGGCAGCAGCCAGACCAGCGCCAGCACGAGGAATTTCAGCGCTTCCCCGGCAAAGGCGAAGGTGTCCCGGAAGGTGTTGGCGATCTGCTCGCCGAAGGATTGATTTTCCGGATCGGTATACACGCTCACCTGCCGCAGGCGGATGGTGACGGTGGAAAAATCGCTCAGGTTGTCGTATTTCTTGAGCTGGGTGGTCAGCGACTCGATCTGGGTACGCACGTCGGTAAGCTCGTTTTCCAGGCGCAGGATATCCTCCAGCGATTCGGCTTTTTTGAGCAGCTCGAGCAGCC
>JBMNVL010000133.1:0-4041 GCA_050946775.1 Acutalibacteraceae bacterium | reverse complement strand
TCCCCGTCAGGCCAGGTGGCGCGCCCTTCGGCCGATTTCATAGATTTGTCATTGGTGCGCACATTGACGCCGTAGCCCTCTCGCTGATGCGCCATCACGTCGGAGGTCCACATATAGTAGTTGCCGGAAACGCCGTTATAGGTCGTACCGGAAGCGCCGGTAATGGAATCCAGCACCTTTTGATATTCCGCCGCGTTCTCTTTGTCCACGGCGATCAACCGCTGCAGCGGAACAATATAGGCGGATGCGTCGCCGCCGGTGTAGCCGTTAGCGATCTCCATCAGATTGCCGCGGATCATCCAGCGGGTACCGTCGAGCATATAGTGCGCCATCAGATCCAGCGCGACCTGCGACAGGGCAAAATCCGTGCCCGTCAGGGCCTGGATCCAGAAGGCGTAATCCCGGAACAGCGCCCGGCCGTAGCCGTTGGTATACAGTTCGTTGCCGTGGGCGTGGAAGGTGTTGTCCACCATCAGCGCCTCGTCAGAGAAGGTGTTGCTGTACCGCAGATTGACCGCCAGATTTTCGTTGACGATCTTGCGGAATTGAACGGGGTCGTTGTCCACCAGCGCCCGGTACAGAGCGTTTTGGGTCTGCCACAGGGCGTTTTGCCCGGAATTGGTAGAGCCGTTTTTGTCCAGCTTGCGCAGGATCACGCCTTTGGCAAAATCGCTCAGTTCGGTGCGCAGCACCACGCCGATACGGCCAAAACGCAGCTGCACGCCGTTGCCGTTTTCCCACCAGTTGGTGGACCAGGGACCTTCGTAATCCTTGCCGGTTTCAGTGTTGGCGTCCCGGATGCTCGCCCAATAGGTAAAGGCGTTTTCCACCCCCTGCAGCATATCTGGATCGTGATACCACGGACCGTTTTTATTGGCGTAGGCCATCGCCATCGCCTGCATCCGGTCGAGCGCCAGATAGGGTTCCCAGATGCCGCCGTTGGCCGCCGACTGGGTGCAGTAATAATCCACGTCATCCCAGCTGCCGTCGGCGTTCTGGATGGCCAGATAGTCGCCGGCCTTGGAGGTATAGCAGCGTCCGTTCAGCGCGCCGTCCTCAAAGGTATCCTGCTCCATAAAATAATCGATCAGGAAATCCTGGATATGCTGGAACTGTTCCTCCACCGTATGCGGCTGAGGATCGGGATCCGGGTCGGGATCGGGGTCAGGATCCGGATCGGGATCGCCCTGGGAAGGCGTCGCGGGCGTGACCGCCGGGAAAACCGGATAGCCGTCTTCCCCGCTTTGCCAGGCAATCGCCGGCGCCGCGATGGGAGTGCCGCCCAATTCGTTGACGTAAGACAAGCCGGCGTCCACGTTGGCGTTGAGGGTGTCAACGAAAGCGGCCGCTTTCATCTCCTCTTCGGTCATCGAGGTGGTCAGCTTGAGACGGTTGCAGCTTCCCTCAAGCGCGTAATTGTTTTTGACAACGACCGCGCCATCCCACCAGCAGCACACCACGGCACCGACCGAGTCGCCGTTTCCACCGCCTACCGTGCCGACGTTGTAGCAGTTTTCCACGCAGAAGGTCTTGTTTTTGGCCGACAGGCCAAGCACGCCGCCATATTTGCCGGTGCCGGTGACCGAGCCGAAGTTGGCGCAGTTGGTCACGTAGAGTTTGACCACACCGGCCGCGATTTCATCGCTGGTCATCTCGGTGCCGTAACTGGCCTGACCCACCACGCCGCCGGTGCAGTCTTTACCGGTGATCGCGCCGTAGTTGAGACAGTTGACGACCACGCCCTGGCCGGCACGGCCGGCGATACCGCCGATGCTGTTTTTTTGGGCCGAAACGCTCGCCCGGTTGACGCAGCGATCAAGCGTACCGCTGACCATATGCCCGACGAGAGCGCCGGTGCTTTCACGAGTGGAAACGATCGAGCCGGCGGTGGTCAAGTTTTTCACCACGGCGTTGCCGTTCATGGCAAAAAACAACCCGCCGTTCCAGCCGCCGCCCATATCGACGTTATCGAAGGTAACGGTATGCCCGTTGCCGTCGAGAATGTCATAGAACGCGCCGGACGTCTCGTTGTTGCCAAGCGGCGTCCAGGACGTCAGGGTGATGTCGGCGGTCAAATAGTAATATTTGCCCGCCGCGGCTGAACCGGTCTTGATCGCCGCGAGATCCGCCGCGGTGGCAATCGCCACCGGCTCGTAGCCCGTCGGAACGGCCAGCGTGTCGCCTTCGGCGGCAGCCGGCATTCCCGCCAGCGGCATCAGCGAAGCCATCATCGCCACGCTGAGCAGGATCGCCGCGATCTTTCGCCCGTACTGTTTCATACTCAATCCTCCCTTAGAGTTATCCTTGATAGCATTATAGCACAGGCATTTTTCTTTTTGTATGTAAAACTTGCTGTAAAATATGTAATTTTTGCTCATTTTTCATAAAGAAAAGCGCCGGTCAACCGGCGCTTTTCTCGGTGGATTCCTTGTTCAGTTTTTGCTGGCGCATCCAGTACCACATCACGAACCAGTGGGGCAGCAGCTTCGCCAGGATCACCTGGAGGCGGGCGATAAAGCCGAATTTGCTGACGTCTTTCCCCCGCTCGGCGTCCCGCCAGGCCCGCCGGACGATCTGTTCGGGGGTATGCATCGCCACGTATTTTTTGACCACCGCCGCGTCGTCCTTATCAACGGCGCGGTTGAAAAATTCGGTCTTTGTCCAAAACGGACAGACCGCCGTGACGGCGATCCCTCTCGGCCGCAGCTCCCGGTCCAGCGCCCGGCTGTAATGAAGCACGAACGCCTTGGTCGCGCCGTAGACGTTGATATACGGAATCGGCTGATAGGCCGCCACCGAGGCGACGTTGACGATATGCGATCCCGCGGGCATATAGGGTACGGTGAGTTGATCAAGCGCCATCGTGGCGGCGCAGTTGAGATCGAGCATATTCAGATTGATCTCAAGCGGTACGTCCATCGTCGCCTGGAATTTGCCGAAGCCGCTGCAATGGATCAGCCATTGAACCACCGGTTTTTCGCTTTTGAGCATCTCTCCGTAACGGGCGTAGCTCTCCCGTTCGGACAGATCCAGGCAGACGGTTTTTACCGGGATCGAAAGCTCATTTTTCAGCTCCTCCAGACGATCCGCCCGCCGGGCGATCACCCAGATTTCGTCAAAGTTGCCGTGCGCCGTCACGGTTTTAGCAAAAAGGCGTCCCATCCCGCTGGACGCGCCGGTGATAACGGCAACGGATTTCATTGCGATCCCTCCCCTGCTTACGTGAAAAGCAAATGCATCATAACACATTTCCCGCAAAGAATCAATTATTATAATACGAAAATATCTTGTTTATTCCGCCGCGTCATGCTATGATGAAAAGGCAATGACGGTCGGTTGTTTGGCGCGGCCGCGGTCCAGTCGTCTATTTGCCAAAGGTTGTGGTGATTTGTGAAAATCGACTTGCTAAAACGCTTTTTTCTGTATTGTACGCTGACCAAAAACGAATATGCGCTTATCAAGCCGATGGTTTGGCTGAGAAACAGACAGACGCTGCGCATCACGTCCGTTTTGTCGGCGCTTATGGGACTTGTTTTCTATATCGTCAACAAGCTGACCTCATCCGGCGTCTTGTTGCCGTATCTGCTTCTGTTTGGCGGAAGCGGCGCGATCTATCTGCTGCTGAAATTTATGAAACGCGCCGAAAAGAGCGAATGGATCAGCATGGTGCTCTGCTACACCCAAATGCTGTTTGTCTGCGCGTACGCCGGGGTGCTGAGCATCCAACAGAGCAATTTTGCCATTCCCGCCACAAGCATAATCGTTTTCATCGCGCTGCTGCCTTTGTCGATCGACGACCGCCCGATCCGAATGTATACCGTTATGCTGGTCGAATCCGCAGCCTATCTTTTCGTTTCACACGCGATGAAATCCGCCGCCGCTTTTTCGCTCGACCTTTTGAATACGACGACCTTCTGCGTTGTGGGCATGATCCTTTACTCCGTTATCTGCGTAAGAAACGTACGCGAGATATATCAAGGCGCCAAGGTGGAAAAGATCCAGCAAAGCATCATCTCCTCCCTGGCGGAAGTCGTGGAAGAG
>JBMNVL010000132.1:0-4318 GCA_050946775.1 Acutalibacteraceae bacterium | reverse complement strand
CGCGCACTTATAAGAAAAAACAGACCGCATGGCGGTCTGTTTTTTTGGTACAAATGAAGTAGATGAAAGGCATATGGCTGCCGGCTCTAAGCGTTGGCAACGGCGGTTTTCATGGCTTTTATATATTCGCCGACGGGCTTTGCGGCGTCCTTGCCGTACTCTTCCACTATCTTTATGATCACGCTGCCGACAATGGCGCCGTCGGCGATCCCCGCCATCCTGGCCGCCTGCTCGGGCGTGGAGATCCCAAAACCTATCGCGCAGGGCACGTCGGTGTTCTGGCGGACGATCGAAACGAGAGAATCCGGATCCGTGGTTATCTCGCTTCTTGTTCCGGTCACGCCAAGGCTTGAAACAATGTACTCTCAGCTTCTTACGCGAGCCTTACGTCTGTGCATTTCCTCACAGCCCTTAGCAGTCCATATTACGCAGGAAACTTTTATGGAACTCTCACCATCATCCACTCGCTCTGAAAAGTTCGAATCTGCCTTTTTTCTGCCTCAACGGTTTTGTGACTATTCAATTTTTTGTCATTCCAACATCATTGCATTTGTATGTTAATACTTTTTTGAAAATAATTTCATACGGCACAAAAGCCCTCGCGGGTCAGGCGCCCGCGGATAAAATCCATCCGCAGCGCCAATACAGCAAAGACGTCTCCCAAAAGGGAAACGTCTTTGTTTGGTCCGAGTGACAGGAGTCGAACCTGCGGCCTCTTGAACCCCATTCAAGCGCGCTACCAATCTGCGCTACACCCGGAAATATTCAACGAATGGTATTTTAGCATACTCCGCTTGAAATTGCAACCCCTTTCGCGAAACTTTTTGGCGCAAAAGTTTTTTTGAAAAAACCCTTGACAAACGGGGAAAGACGTGTTATTATATCACCAACCTACCAAGTAGGTGGTATAAATCATCGTCCCAAGGGACGAGGGGAGAGATGCCCGATGAAGAAAAACGCGTCGACGGTGTTTCGATGTTGACACGACCGCGTCCGTATGATCCACCTGTGTCTATATTGTTAAAGGAGTGCTTGTATCATGGCCAATATCAAAACGTCCGCCGACCAGCTGGTGGGCAAGACCCCGCTGCTGGAGCTGACTCACATTGAAAAAGAACTGGGCTTGAGCGCGAAGATCGTTGCCAAGCTGGAATATTTCAACCCCGCCGGTTCGGTCAAGGACCGGATTGCCAAGTCGATGATCGACGAGGCGGAGCAAAGCGGCAAGCTCAAGCCCGGCGCGGTGATCATTGAGCCGACCAGCGGCAACACCGGCATCGGTCTGGCCGCTATCGCCGCCGCCAAAGGCTATCGCATCATCATCGTTATGCCCGAGACCATGTCGGTGGAGCGCCGCCAGCTGATGAAGGCCTACGGCGCCGAGCTGGTGCTGACCGACGGCGCCAAGGGGATGAAGGGCGCCATTGCCCGGGCGGAGGAGCTGGCGAAGGAGATCCCGAACGCCTTTATCCCGGGGCAGTTCGTCAACCCCGCCAATCCCAAGGCGCATTTTGAAGCGACCGGCCCCGAGATCTACGCCGACACCGACGGCGAGGTGGATATTTTCGTCGCCGGCGTGGGCACCGGCGGCACCGTGACCGGTGTGGGACAATACCTCAAATCGAAAAAGCCCGGCGTGAAGGTGGTGGCGGTGGAGCCGGCATCCTCGGCGGTGCTGTCTACCGGCGTCGCCGGTCCGCATAAGATCCAGGGCATCGGCGCGGGCTTTGTCCCCGACGTGCTGGACACCGGCGTCTACGACGAGATCTTCCCGGTGTCCAACGAGGACGCCTTTGCCACCGGCAAGCTGATCGGCAAAAAAGAAGGGGTGCTGGTGGGCATTTCCTCCGGCGCAGCGACCTTCGCGGCGATCGAGCTGGCCAAACGCCCCGAAAACGCCGGCAAAACCATCGTGGTGCTGCTGCCCGATACCGGCGACCGGTATCTGTCTACCCCGTTGTTCGCAGATTAAAAACAGGAGGATAGGACGATGATGATTTCGACGAGAGGGCGGTACGCCCTGCGGGTGATGATCGATCTGGCGGAGCACCGCAACGGAAGCTATATCCCGATGAAGGAAGTGGCGGCGCGGCAGGAGATCTCGCTGAAATACGTCGAGCGGATTGTGCCGATCCTCACCGAGCATCGATTGATCGAGGGACTGCACGGCAAGGGCGGCGGGTATCGCCTTTGCCGGCAGCCGGAGGACTACCGGATCGGGGAGATCCTGCGGCTGACCGAGGGAACGCTGGCGCCGGTCTCCTGTCTGGAGGAAAACGCGCCGCCCTGTTCCCGCGCGGCGGAATGCCGCACCCTGCCGCTGTGGATCAAGCTCGACAAGGCGATCAACGATTGCCTCGACGGCGTTACACTGGCCGATCTCATGCGCCAGGACGCGGTCGACAATTACGTGATATAACGCCAGATCAAAAAACCGGACGTAAAGCCATTGGGCTTTACGCCCGGTTTTTCCGTTTCGGCGCCGTCCGTCATCCGCAAAAGGGAACAAAAGTTTGAAAAAGGACTGGAAACCGGCGGATATATATGGTATAATAATTTGAATACTGAAATTTATGCGTGGACGACGAAAGGCGGGAATAAACCATGACCATATATGAAACCATGTTTACCAGACGGTCGCATCGCCGGTACGATCCGCGGCCGCTGACCGACGAGGAGCTGACCGCCATCCGGTACGAGCTGGCGGCGATCGATCCCATTCCCGGCCAAACGGCGGATTTTCGTTTCATCACCCCCGCGCAAATGGGGTTGGAGCAGGCGCCGCATTATCTGGTGGCCAATTGCGCGCCCACCGACGCGGCGTACGCCAACGTCGGCTATATGCTGGAAAAGCTGGATCTCGTTTTGCAAAGCCGGGGACTGGGCAGTCTCTGGTACGGGATGAAGCTGCCCCGCGAAAAAGAGGCAAACGACTGCATCGTGATGCAGTTCGGCCGTCCCGTCGCGCCCGGCCGGACGGACGAGAGCGCCTTCAACCGTCTGCCCGTGGAAAAGATTGCCACCGCCAACAATCCGGTGACACGGGCGGCGCGGCTGGCGCCCTCGGCGGTCAATTCCCAGCCCTGGATGATCGAGTGGGGCGATACGGTCATCACCGTGCGGTATTACGGCCGGGGGCTGATGAAGGGCCGGCTGGAGCCCAAGCTCAGCAAGATCGATCTGGGGATCGTCACCCGTTTTCTCGTTACCGCGCTGGAACACGAAGGCCGCGTCGTGACCGCCGTCACCCCGACCGGCGGCGGCAAGTCCTTCGCGCTGGAGATCGCGTACAAATAACCGACAGGAGGATCGCTTGTGGATCGTTTTGAACTGGTGTCTCCCTATAAGCCGACGGGCGATCAGCCGCAGGCCATCGAAAAGCTGACCGCCGGCATCCAAAGCGGGATGCGGGAGCAGACGCTGCTGGGCGTTACCGGCTCGGGCAAGACCTTCACCATGGCCAATATCATCGCCGCCGTCAACCGGCCGACGCTGGTGCTGGCCCACAACAAGACCCTGGCGGCGCAGCTTTGCACCGAATTCAAGGAATTTTTTCCCCACAACGCGGTGGAATATTTCGTATCGTATTACGACTATTATCAGCCGGAGGCGTATATCCCCACCACCGATACCTACATCGAAAAGGATTCCGCCATCAACGACGAGATCGACAAGCTGCGCCATTCCGCCACCTCGGCGCTGTCCGAGCGGCGGGACGTCATCATCGTCGCCAGCGTGTCCTGCATCTATTCGCTGGGCGATCCCATCGACTACCGCAGCATGGTGATCTCCCTGCGCCCGGGGATGGAAAAGCCGCGGGACGCGCTGCTCTCGAAGCTGGTGGATCTGCAATACGAGCGCAACGATATCAACTTTACCCGCAACAAGTTCCGGGTACGGGGCGACGTGGTGGAGATCTTCCCGGCCTATTCCGGCGATACCGCCATCCGGGTGGAATTTTTCGGCGACGAGATCGACCGCATCAGTGAGGTCAATCCGCTGACCGGCGAGGTCAAGGGCGTGATCAGCCACGTGGCGATCTATCCGGCGTCCCACTATATCGTGCCGCCCGATAAAATGGAAACGGCGCTGGCCGAGATCGAGCGGGAAATGAACGAACGGGTGGAATTTTTCAAAAGCGAGAACAAGCTGCTGGAAGCCCAGCGGATCCTGCAGCGCACCCGCTACGATATGGAGATGCTGCGGGAGATCGGGATGTGCAAGGGGATCGAAAACTATTCCCGGGTGCTGACCGGCCGCGCGCCGGGGTCGACGCCCTGCACCCTGCTCGACTATTTTCCCGACGATTTTCTCCTGT
>JBMNVL010000131.1:0-4353 GCA_050946775.1 Acutalibacteraceae bacterium | reverse complement strand
CTCCATTTTCCACGACGCGGTGGTCAGCGTGGATTACGCCGGCAACATCGTGGTGGTGCGCTGTCTGCCGGGTATGGCGCAGGCGGCCTGCGCGTCGCTGGACGCGATGCATTGGAACGGCATCGTCGGCAGTCTGGCGGGTGAGGACACCTTTTTGTGCATCACCCGGGATGAAAACGGGGCGATCGATCTGGTGACCGAGCTGAAAAAATTGCTGAAAAACGGGTAAAACGCTATGCTGCAGCATATTCACATCGAGAATATGGCGGTCATCGAGGCGGCGGATCTGGATCTGGAAAAGGGGCTCAACGTCCTGACCGGTGAGACCGGCGCCGGCAAATCCATCGTGATCGACGCGCTCAATATGGTGCTGGGAGAACGCTCCAGCCGCGATCTGGTGCGCACCGGCTGCGATAAGGCAGAGGTGACGGCGCTGTTCGGCGATCTGTCGGACGGCGCGCGGCGGGCGCTGGAGGAAATGGGTTACGACCTGCCCGACGGCCAGGCGGTCATCCGCCGGCGGATCACCGCCGACGGCAAAAGCGCCTGCTATCTCAACGGCGCGCCCATCACCGCGGCGATGCTGCGGGAGGTGGGACGGCGGCTGGTCAACATCCACGGCCAGCACGAAAACCAGGCGCTTTTGTCGGAGGACAGGCAGCGGGACTATCTCGACGTCATGGGGCAGACCGACGCGCTGAAGGCCACCTATCTCGAGGCGTATCACCGCTACGGGGAGATCGCCCGCCGGCTGCGCCGGCTGCGGATCAACGAGCAGGAAAAGGCCCAGCGGATCGACACGTTGCGCTTTCGGGTGGAGGAGATCGAGCGGTTTTCTCCTCAGCCGGGAGAAGAAGGGGAACTGACCGCGCGGCGGGATCAGATCCGCCACGCCGAAAAGATCGCCGGCGCCTTGCGGCGAGCCGCCGTTTCGCTGGACGGGGACGAGGAGACCCCCGGCGCGGTGGCGCTGCTGCAGCAGGCCGCTGGCGCTCTGGAGGAGATCGCCGACGTCCTGCCCGACGCCAAAACGCTGGCCGACGGTCTGCGCGCCGCCCAGTACGACGCCGAGGCGGCGGCCGAAGAGGTGATCGCCCGGCAGGATCGCGCCCTCTTCCCCGAGGAGGAGCAGGAGCAGGTGGAAGCGCGCCTGAGCGGACTGCGCCGCCTTCTCAACAAATACGGGCCGACCGAGGAGCAGCTTTTTGCCGCGCTGGACGAGGCTAAGCGGGAGCTGCAGGATCTCGACGACCGGGATCAGACCATCGCCGACAACGAGCGGCTGCTCGAGCAGGCCGAGCGGGATACCGTGGCGGCCGCGGCGGCGCTGACCGAGGCCAGACGCCGCACCGCCGACCGCTTTTCGGCGCAGGTGGAGGAGCAGCTGCGGTTTCTCGATATGCCCGGCACGGTGCTGCAGGTGGCGATGGAGCCGACCACCCTGACCGCCACCGGCGGGGACAAGGTCACCTTTCTGTTGTCCGCCAACGCCGGGGAAGAGCCGCGGCCGCTTTCCCGGGCGGCGTCGGGCGGCGAACTGTCCCGCATCATGCTGGCCATCAAATCGGTGATGGCCGGCGCCGACGACATCGACACCCTGATCTTCGATGAGATCGACACCGGCATCAGCTGGCAGGCGGCCCGCAAGGTGGGCGTCAAGCTGCGCCAGACCGCCCAAAGGCGGCAGGTGCTGTGCGTCACCCATCTCGCCCAGATCGCCGCGGCGGCCGAGCGGCAGCTGGTGGTGCAAAAGCAGGTGCGCGACGGGCGCACCTTCACCGCCGTGACGGCGGTGGACGGCGAACAGCGGCTGCGGGAGCTGTCCCGGATCATCAGCGGCGAGGTGACGCCGTCGGGAATGGCGGCGGCCGGAGATTTGCTCGAGCGGGCGGCAAGGGAAGAAAAGGCTTGACAAACGAGAGGAAATATGGTTTACTATCGGCAATGGCTGTGAACGAAAGAAGTACCCTCGTGCGGATGGCGCAGAGAGCCGTCGGTTGGTGGAAGACGGCGCATCGGCGGGGCGAAATACCTTCGGGAGCCGCAAACCCAACCGGCTTTTCGCCGCAGTAGGGGCGCCGTGTGCGCACGTTACAGCGCGGGGTGTTGCATACGACACCGTTGAGCCCGCTTTTGTGAGAAGGCGGGAAAATGAGGTGGTACCGCGGTTTTTCCGCCCTCTGTTTTGGCAGAGGGCGTTTTTTATTTGCACAAGGAGGAACGAAGATGAACGTATTTGACGAACTCAAAGCGCGCGGCATGGTGGCGCAGATGACCAACGAGGAGCGCATCCGCGAGCTGCTCGGCGGCAAGCCGATCACCTTTTACATCGGCTTTGACCCGACGGCCGACAGCCTGCACGTGGGGCATTTCGTCCAGCTGATGGTGATGGCCCATCTGCAAAAGGCCGGCCACCGGCCCATCGCCCTGCTGGGCGGCGGCACCGCGATGGTGGGCGATCCCACCGGCAAGACCGATATGCGCAAAATGATGACCAAGGAAACCATCCAATATCATGTGGAATGCTTCCAAAAGCAGATGTCCCGGTTTGTGGATTTTTCCGAGGGCAAGGCGCTGATGGTCAACAACGCCGACTGGCTGCTGGATCTCAACTACATCGACTTTCTGCGGGAGGTCGGGGTGCATTTCTCGGTCAACCGGATGCTGACGGCGGAATGCTTCAAATCCCGGATGGAGCGGGGTCTGTCCTTCCTCGAGTTCAACTATATGCTGATGCAAAGCTACGATTTTTACCATCTGCGCCGGCAGTACGACTGCGTGATGGAAATGGGCGGCGACGACCAGTGGTCGAACATTCTCGGCGGGGTGGAGCTTTGCCGGCGCAAGGCGAACGCCGAGGTCTACGGTATCACCTTCGCGCTTTTGACCACCTCCGAAGGCAAAAAAATGGGCAAAACCGAAAAGGGCGCCGTCTGGCTTGATCCCGCCAAAACCTCGCCTTACGACTTTTTCCAGTACTGGCGCAACGTCGACGACGCCGACGTCATCCGCTGCATGAAGATGCTCACCTTCGTGCCGCTGGAGGAGATCGAGGAGATGGCCGGCGCCAAGGACAGCGCCATCAACGCCGTCAAGGAACGGCTGGCTTACGAGGTGACCCGGCTGGTGCACGGGGAAGAGGAGGCGCAAAAGGCGCTTGCCACCGCCCGCTCCCTCTTCGGCGGCGGCGCCAACGACGCCAACACCCCTTCCACGACCCTGACCGCCGACCAGGTGGGCGACGGCGTCAGCGTGATCGATCTGCTGGTTTTGACGGGACTGGCGCCGTCCAAGGGCGAAGCCCGGCGGCTGATCCAGCAGGGCGGCGTGTCGGTGGACGACGTGAAGGTGACCGACGTGATGGCCGCCGTACCGGTCAGCGCATTCGACAAGGGCGATATTTTATTGAAAAAAGGAAAAAAAGTATTCCATAAAGTGATTCTTGACAAATAAACCTTGCAAATTTCGCGTATATCGTATATACTAAATTTATTGGTTTATCTTCAACTACAAAAGTGAAGGAAGTTGGTTATGGAGATATCGTTGGAAAAACTGTTCTATCTCATCCGGCGCAAGATCTGGCTGATCCTGCTGTGCGCCGCGGCCGGCGCGCTGGTGCTGTTCTCGTACACCAAGGTGATGGTGGATCCCACTTACGTGTCCACCGCCAAAATGGTGGTGGTGCGCAGCGCTGAGGTGGAGACGTACCCGTCGGAAGCGACCTACGCCCAGCGGGAGGTGCCCACCTATATCGCCATTCTGGACGATCACTTGTTTTATGAGAGCGTGGCGAAGGAATCGGGGCTGGATTACGACAGCCGGCAGGTTAAACGGATGATTTCCTTCTCCGCCGTCGGCGAGACCGAGGTCTTTCAGATCCAGGTGACCGCTACCAGCCCCAAGGACAGCAAGATCCTGGCGGAAACGGTGGCCAAGGTTACCATCCGCGACTACAAGGACGTGCTGGAGCGGTTCTCCCTCAAGCAGGTCTCCGACGTGCGCGACGGCACGCTGGCCGGGCCGAACGTGACCCGCAACACCCTGATCGGCGCCATTCTCGGCGCGCTGCTGGTCGTGGCGGTCATCTTCCTGCAGGATATGCTGGATACCCACATCAAGACCGAGTCCGATTTGGTGGAGCATTTCGATCTGCCGTATCTGGGTACCATCCCGGATTTCGCGACGGGCAACGCCAAGAAGAAAAAATCGCGTCGTAAATAAGGAAATGGGCGAACACGCTTATGGCTCAGAAATCCAACAAGGCGTCGATCCGTTCCAAAACGGCGATCGATCCTAACGTCAAATTCCAGGTGACGGAGGCGTACAAGGCCATCCGCACCAACATTATGTATT
>JBMNVL010000130.1:0-4358 GCA_050946775.1 Acutalibacteraceae bacterium | reverse complement strand
GAGCAAACCGACGTCGGGCAAACATGGCCCCCTCTGACGAGGGGGCTGGATCGGCAGGCGCGATAGCGACGGCCGAGACTGAGGGAGAGATAACGAGATCAGCGGCACGCCCCTCTCTCCCTCCGTCTTTCGCCTAACGGCGAAATCCACCTCAGGCCCTCTTGCGGTGCCCGGCTGAGGTGTGGCGCTATCGCGCTCACCGAGCGCCGCCGGGTGACAAAAAAGATCCTTCGCCGCAAGCGGCTCAGGATGACAACGCATCGCATTGCGGCGTCATTCTGAGGGCGTCAGCCCGAAGAATCTTTCCCGGGTTATCCCCGGTATACGCGTAAACCGGTGCGAGCGGAAAATAATTCAAAAAAATTAACAATTACCGCTTTACAGAAATGCCGAAAAGTGATAGTATAACTTTGTACGTCTGAATTTCTTCGGAGTCAGGCATTTTCAGTAAGGAGGAAGTACATTCATGGCAAGAAAAAAGAAGACCATGGACGGTAACAACGCCGCCGCGCACGTATCGTACGCGTTTACGGATGTTGCCGCGATCTATCCCATCACCCCGTCTTCCGTTATGGCGGAAGTGACCGACGTCTGGTCGGCCGGCGGACAGAAAAACCTGTTCGGCCGTCCGGTCAAGGTGGCGGAGATGCAGTCCGAAGCCGGCGCGGCCGGCGCGGTGCACGGCTCGCTGGCGGCCGGTGCGCTGACCACCACTTACACCGCTTCGCAGGGCTTGCTGCTGATGATCCCCAATATGTACAAGATCGCCGGCGAGCTGCTGCCCAACGTCATCCACGTGTCCGCCCGCGCCCTGGCCAGCCACGCGCTGTCCATCTTCGGCGACCATTCCGACGTCTACGCCTGCCGGCAGACCGGTTACGCCATGCTCTGCTCGTCCAGCGTGCAGGAGGTCATGGATCTGGGCGCCGTGGCGCATCTGTCCACCCTGAAGGGCCGGGTGCCCTTCCTGCATTTCTTCGACGGCTTCCGCACTTCCCACGAGATCCAGAAGATCGAAGTGTGGGATTACAAGGATCTGGCCGACATGGTGGATTGGGACGCGGTGGAGCGGTTCCGCAAGCACGCCCTCAACCCCGAGCACCCGGTGCAGCGCGGTACCGCCCAGAACCCCGACATCTTCTTCCAGGCGCGTGAGGCGTGCAACACCTACTACAACGCCATTCCCGAGATCGTGGAAGATTACATGAACCAGGTCAACGCCAAGATCGGGACCAACTATAAACTGTTCAACTACTACGGCCCGCGGGACGCCAAACGGGTGATCGTCGCCATGGGTTCGGTCTGCGAGACCATCGAGGAGGCGGTCGACCACATGAACGCCGCCGGCGATAAGGTGGGTCTGATCAAGGTGCGGCTGTACCGTCCCTTCTCGGCCAAGCACCTGATCGCCGCGCTGCCCAAGACGGTGGAGTGCATCTCGGTGCTGGATCGCACCAAAGAGCCCGGCTCGATGGGCGAGCCGCTCTTCCTCGACGTCTGCGCCGCGCTGAAGGGCTCGAAGTTCGAGACGGTGCCGGTCTACACCGGCCGCTACGGTCTGGGCTCCAAGGACACCACCCCCGGCCAGATCATCGCCGTTTACCGCAACATGGAAGCCGCCCGGCCGAAGAAGCGGTTCACCATCGGCATCGAGGACGACGTCACCAAGCTGTCGCTGAAGGTCAAGGAGAATCCCGACACCACCCCCAAGGGCACCCGTTCCTGCAAATTCTGGGGTCTGGGCTCGGACGGCACCGTCGGCGCCAACAAAAACTCCATCAAGATCATCGGCGACCACACCGATATGTACGCCCAGGGCTACTTCTCCTACGACTCCAAGAAGTCGGGCGGCGTGACCATTTCCCACCTGCGCTTCGGCAAAAAGCCGATCAAATCCACCTACTTTGTCAACAAAGCCGACTTCGTGGCCTGCCACAACCCGTCTTACGTTGACAAGTACGATATGGTCAGCGACATCAAGCCCGGCGGCATCTTCCTGCTCAACTGCTCGTGGAGCGACGAGGAGCTGGCGGCGCACCTGCCGGCCGCGATGAAGCGCACCATCGCCAAAAACGACATCAAATTCTACACCATCGACGCCACCCATATCGCCAAGGGGCTGGGGCTGGGCAACCGCACCAACACCATCCTGCAGGCGGCCTTCTTCAAGCTGGCCAAGGTCATCCCGGTGGACGACGCGGTCAAGTTCATGAAGGAAGCGGCCACCAAGTCCTACTCCAAGAAGGGCGAGGCCATCGTCAAGATGAACCACGACGCCATCGAGCACGGCGTCAAGGAGGTCCGCAAGGTCAAGGTGCCGGCGGATTGGGCCAAGGCGGTCGACGAGAAGAACGCCGGCGCCGCCATGACCGGTCGTGCCGACGTCAAGGCGTACGTCGAGAACATCCTGACCCCGGTCAACAAGCAGCAGGGCGACAAGCTGCCGGTGTCCACCTTCGTGGAAAACGCCGACGGCACCGTCCCGCTGGGCTCGGCGGCTTACGAGAAACGCGGCATCGCCGTGGACGTGCCCTGCTGGCTGCCTGAAAACTGCATCCAGTGCAACTTCTGCTCCTTTGTCTGCCCCCACGCCGTCATCCGTCCGGTCATCATGACCGAGGCCGAGGTCAAGAAGGCGCCCAAGGGGATCAAGACCAAACCCGCCACCGGTATGCCGGGGTATCAGTTCAGCATGACCGTGTCGGCGCTGGATTGCACCGGCTGCGGCTCCTGCGCCACCGTTTGCCCCGGCATGAAGGGTGAAAAAGCGCTGGTGATGAAGCCGCTGGAGACCCAGGTCGCCGAGGAGGAGAACTTCCTGTACGGCTACAACCTGCCCACCAAGCCCGAAGTGGCGGAGAAATTCAAGGCCAGCACCGTCAAGGGCAGCCAGCTGCGTCAGCCGCTGCTCGAGTTCTCGGGCGCCTGCGCCGGCTGCGGCGAAACGCCTTACGCCAAACTGATCACCCAGTTGTTCGGCGACCGGATGTACATCGCCAACGCCACCGGCTGCTCCTCCATCTGGGGCGGTTCTTCTCCCTCCACCCCCTACACCGTCAACAAAGAGGGCCACGGCCCGGCCTGGGCGAACTCCCTGTTTGAGGACAACGCCGAGTACGGCTACGGTATGTTCCTGGGCGTCACCGCCCGGCGCAACCGTCTGGCCGACGTATTGAACGCCATCGCCGAAAAATCCCGCAGCGCCGCGCTGAAAGACGCTATCGCCGCATGGAACGACGGCAAGGACGACGCCGACGCCTCCAAGGCGGCCACCGCCGCCTTGATCCCGGCGCTGGAAAAAGCCGCCAAGACCGCCTCCGGCGAGCAGAAAGACCTGATCGACGAAGCCCTGAAGGCCAAAGACATGATGGTCAAGAAATCCTTCTGGATGTTCGGCGGCGACGGCTGGGCCTACGATATCGGCTTCGGCGGCGTCGACCACGTGCTGGCCTCCGGCGAGGACGTCAACGTGATGGTTTTCGATACCGAGGTGTATTCCAACACCGGCGGTCAGGCCTCCAAAGCGACGCCCACCGGTTCGGTGGCGCAGTTCGCGGCGGCCGGCAAGGTCACCAAGAAGAAGGATCTGGGCGCCATCGCCATGAGCTACGGCTACGTTTACGTGGCGCAGATCGCCATGGGCGCCGATATGAACCAGACCCTCAAAGCCATCCAGGAGGCCGAGTCCTATCACGGCCCGTCCCTGATCATCGCTTACGCGCCCTGCATCAACCACGGCATCAAGGGCGGCATGGGCATCTCCCAGCTGGAGGAGAAGAAAGCGGTCGCGGCCGGTTACTGGCACACCTATCGCTTCGATCCCCGCAAGGACGAGCCCTTCACGCTGGACAGCAAGGAGCCGACGGCGGCTTATCGCGACTTCATCATGGGTGAGGTGCGGTACAATTCGCTGACCCGTTCCTTCCCCGAGCGTGCCGAGACCCTGTTCGCCAAGGCGGAAGAAAACGCCGCCGCGCGGTACGAGCACCTGCTCAAGCTGGGCGAGCTGTATTCCAAGAAATAAGCGACCATCCGATAAAAACCGCCGGTGTGCCTTTGCACACCGGCGGTTTTTCGTACTGGCAATGCAGGGAGTTGGTGCGGGACAGGAAGTTGATACCACATAATGAGTGCAGGGCTGAGATGGGTTTGTACTGGCAATGCAGGGAGTTGGTGCGGGACAGGGAGTTTATACCACATAACACGTGCAGGGTTGTCCGCAAACCGCCGGCAGGCGCAAGGCCCCCTTGCCTAAAGGGGGCTGGATCGACGGACGCGAAGACGGCCGTCGAGACTGGGGGATAACGCCGCTTACGCGGCGTGTCGCCCAAAGGGCAACTATCCCTCCGACCAAGTCG
>JBMNVL010000129.1:0-4532 GCA_050946775.1 Acutalibacteraceae bacterium | reverse complement strand
ATATCGGTCTTTTCGTAGACGTAGGACATGGCGCCGGTGACCCCGTTGGAGACGCCGATGCTGTCGTCGTTGCCGTTGTCAAAATCGTTTTCCCGGTCGGAATAGTAGTGCGGCGCGGTGGTACCGGGCAGATGCCGCCAATCGTAGGTGGGCAGAACGTCAGAATATTCGTGCCCGTCCACCATCACGGTGGTCATGGCCGCCGTCGTCCAGAACACCAGACACAGCCGGCCGCCGTCAGGCCAGTTGGAGCGCCATTCGGTGCTCTTCATCCCGGCGGTATCGGTGCGCACGTTGACGCCGTACCCTTCCCGCATATGGCTCATGTAAGCCGAGGTCCACATATCCTTGTTGCCCGACAGGCCGTTGTCCGCCCGCAGGCCGGACAGGTTGTCGAGCATGATCTGATACTCCGCCGCCCGCTCAGGATCGCTTTCGATCATCCGGCGCAGCGGCACGGCGTAGTTGTTGTACGCCCAGTTTTGGTTGTGGTTTTGATAAACGGTGCCCAGCTCCAGCATATCGCCCCGGATCATCCAGCGGTTGCCGTCGAGGATATAATCCGCCATCAGATCCAGCGTCTTTTGCGGCAGGGCGAAGGAGGTATCCCGCAGATAATAGATCCACAGCGACAGATCCTGGATCAGCGATTTGCCGTAGCCGTTGGAATACATCAAGTTGCCGTGGGCGTGGAAGGAGTTGTCCACCATCAGCGCCTCGGCGCCCATATCGCCGCTGACATCCAGATTGACCGCCAGGCATTGATCCACGATCTTGCGAAATTGATCGGCATTGTTTTCCAGCAGCGCCCGGTGCAGGGCGTTTTGAGTCTGCCACAGGGCGTTTTGCCCGGTGTTGGTCGAGCCGAAGGTATCCAGCTTGCGGCAGATGAAGGCCAGGTTTTCGGCGGTCAGCTCCTTTTCCAGCAGGATGCCGATCTTGTACACGTATTGCCCGATGCCAAAGCCGTTTTCCCACCAGTTGGAGCACCAGGGACCTTCAAAATTGGCGTTTTCGGGATTGGCGCCGCGGATGGAACGCCAATACTCCATTCCCTTTTGCACGCCGGTCAGCATAGCGGCGTCATGGTAATGCCCGCCTTGAGGATCGGCGTAGAAGATCGCCATGGCCAGCATCCGCGCCAGCGCCTTTTTGGGCTGCCAGATCAGCCCGTTGGCGGTGTTGGTATCGTTATAGTAGTCGATATCCGCCCACGAGCCATCCTCCCGGATGGTGGCGAGATATTCCTCCGCTTTGGACAGATCGCCGTAGTTGCCTACAGAGGAATTGTGGAGGAAATACTCCGCAAAGCGGGATTTGATCAGCGCCATATCCGCCAGCTGAGCATCGTCCGCCAGAACCGGCAATGCGCCGATCGTGACCAGCAGCAGCGCCGCGGTCAGGATGAGGGATAACACCCGTTTCATACCGTCTGCTCCTTTCTCGTTTCCATCGGGGCGGTGCGGACGCGATAGTCCGCCCAGACCCGTTCAAACCAATCTTCCTCCCGCGGGATGGGCCGCACCGGCTGCCAGCCGGTGGAAAACCCGTCGGCGGTTTTCGCCGTTACGGCGACCGTCTGCCGGTACCGGGGATCCTCCGGCACCACCCGCCAGTCGGCAAAGGGAGCGTCCAGCGCCTTGCCGCCCTCTCCGAGCACCAGCGCCGAACCCCGGCTGCCGGCGGCGTTCGCCGAGCAAAGCATGGCGGACACCACCGCACCGGCGGTGATATACGCGTCCCGGGTTTTTTCCAGCGCCACCGGGTTTTCGTCGGTGGACGTCAAGCGGTAAAAATCCGCCAACACGGCGTCGATCTTCTCTTGCAAAGCCGCCAGATCCGCCTTATCCCGGATATGTGCCGCCCGGCGGCTCATATTCTCCCGCAGCCAGTGCAGCCGCTGCGCCGCCAAAACGGCGTTCTGGCCGGCGGCGTTCCAGTTTTTCCAAAGGGCGGCGAGAGCCGGCGCAATCGTCTCGTCCGCCGGCTCCACGGCGACGCTTGGCTGACAGGCAATATATTCCGCCGCCCGCATCGACCCCACCTGGGTGGAATTGAGGGCCGATCCGCCGGGACGGCAGACCCCGAAGGTACCCGCCGCTTCCCCGACGACGAACAGCCCGCGCACCGAGGACTGCCAGTCCCCGTCGACGGCGATGCCGCCGTTGTGGTGCTGGGCGCAGACCGCCACCTCCAGCGGCTCGCGGTGCAGATCGATCCCGTGCGCCGCGTACAGCGCGATGGCCGGCGGATTCATTTTCTCCAGCCGGGCGATCGGGGTTTCGAGCAGGGCGTCGGAATTTTTGAGATAATCATACGCTTCCCGCGAGAGTTTGGCAAATCCGTTCTCCCGCAAGCCGGTGGGATCACGGCGAAAATCCATATACACCCGCCGGCCGAGGATTCGCGTCTCCCGGTAGATGATCAGATCCAGCAAAGACGACCCGGCGATTTTAGCGGCGTCAAAGGGCCATTGATAGCCCTTGAGAAAGACCCGGTTGAGCGCCTCAACGGGATCGGAGAAATAGTCGGGCAAAAACTCCCGCTCCACCCCGTTTTCGTCGACGGAAATATACCGCGGCAGTACCTGCTGATAGGTGCCCGACACGTTCCAGCGAAAGCCGATGGAGGCCAGGCCGTACTGCCACTCCTGTAAATTGGCGGCTTTTGCCCCGGCATCCAGCGCCAGACCGGTCATCCCGGTTTGACTGGCGGGATAAACCGACGCCTCGTAAAGTCCGGCCGGACCGCCGGTCGCCATAATCACGTGACGGCAGGCGATCGCCGCTAATTCGCCGCTTGTCCGGTCGATCCCGATAAGCCCGACGACGGCGTTATCCCGGGTCAGCAATCGCACGGCGGTGAAACGATCCCACACCGGAATGGGCTTGGAGCGCACCGCCTTTTCCAGCGCCTCGGTCATGAATTTACTGGTCAACGGGCCGGCCGAGGTCGCTCTTCTGCGGGGATCGTGGTCGGTCTTGTACCCGGCGTAAGAGCCCAGCCGGGTGGTGGGAAACGGCACGCCGAGATTGGCCAGCTTCATAAAGCCCCGCACCGATCCGGCGGCTTCCGCCAGAGCGGTATCGCCGTTGACGCCGCCGCCCTCAAACAGGGTTCGCGCCATTTCCAGCACCGAATCGGCGTCGTCTCCCGACAGGGAGAGCTTGTAATAGGTCTGTTTGTCGCTGCCGGTGTTGCGGGAGGTGCCCATGTTCCACCCCTCGGTGATCAGCAGGATATCCCGCACCCCGTTGTCGTACAGACAGTCGGCGGCGTTGAGGCCGGCGCAGCCTGAGCCAATCACCACGGTATCGACGGCGGTCAGCGGTACCTGCCGTCCGGCGACGGATAGCGTTTTTTTGTTCATCACAGCCTCCGGATATGGAAACCGCCGTCGGCGTTGAGCACCTGCCCGGTGGCGAAATCCAGCAATCCGCTGGCCGCCGCCAACACGCAGTTGGCCACGTCCTGCGGCTGGCCGAACCGCTTGATGGGCGTCACCCCTTCGTCGATCAGCTTTTGATACTTCTCGGTGACCGTTTTGGTCATATCGGTCATAATGATGCCCGGGCGCACCTCAAACACCCCGATGCCGTTTTCCGCCAGCTTGTCGGCAAACAGCTTGGTGACCATCGAGATCCCGGCTTTGGAAATGCAGTATTCCCCCCGGTTGGTCGAGGAGGTGTACGACGACATCGACGCGATGTTGACGATGCGGGGCTGATAGTCGTCGATCCCCTTTTCCTGCAGGGCGATCATGGCGCGCGCCACCGTCTGGCACATAAAGAAGGTGCCCTTGAGATTGATCCGCATCAGCCGATCAAAGCTCTCCTCGGTGGTTTCAAGAATATCCAGCCGGACGCTGGGCGCCACGCCGGCGTTGTTGACGTGCAGATCCAGCCGGCCGTACCGCTCAATGACGGTATCCACCAGCCGCTGCCGGTCTTCGGCGCGGCTGATGTCGCAGCGGATATAATCGGCCGCCAGCCCATCCTTTTTCAAATCGGCCAGAAAATCCGCCTTCTCTTTTTCGGGCGCGATATCCGAAAAAACGACGAGATAGCCGTTTTCGGCCAGCGTCCGGCCGGTGGCGTACCCGATTCCCCGGGCCGATCCGGTCACAATGGCGATTTTTTTCATATCAGATACCCTCCTTGGCTTTGCGGTAAAGATCCGCGTAGATCGCGCTGTCGCGGATAACGCAGCCCGCTTTGGAGCCCATCCGCATCAGCTCGGTGCATTTGCCGCAGGTGATGCAGCACTTTTTGGGATCCATCCCCTCGCCCGACAGCAGATCCCGGGCAAAGGCGGGATAGGCGAAAGCCTCCCGGCCGAAGCCGGCCATCGCCACCCCGTTTTGCGCCACCATACCGGCGGCAAAGTAGGGCGACAACTGGCGCAGATAGGAAAAGACGGAGCCGATCACCTTCAGCGTCGGGAAGGCGCGAGCGATGGCGCCCACGCACCGCGCCATCCGCTCCACGCCCGCCAGCGGTTCCTCCGGCGGAGTATACGGCCCCTGATCGAAG
>JBMNVL010000128.1:0-4532 GCA_050946775.1 Acutalibacteraceae bacterium | reverse complement strand
CGAACGCCACGTAGGGCACGTGCCGCCCATCCTCGAACCAGGCGGTATCCAACGGCTCGATCCCGTTGAAAACGCTGCTCTCGGGGGTGTTCATGGTCAAAATCTCCTGCCGATGCGCCTTGAAGGCGGTCTCGGTCTCGGTAAGCAGGCCGTCAGGCAGCTCCTTTTGCCCCAGCAGGATCACCTTGCCGCCTTTGGCGGCGTAAGCCCGCAGAGCGTCCGCGTCGCCTTCGGCGACCGGCTTCGCCAGCACCAGACGGCCGTCGCCGGCCCGCGCCGGATCCTCCACCGGCGTCGCGTCCAGTCCGTAACGCGCCAGCAGCGCCGCCGCCTCGGCGTCGTCCTGCAAATAGAAGTAACGGTCGTCGACTCCGTCGCCCATCGCCCACGCTTTTTCAGCCAGCAGCAGATCGTAGGCGTTCTCCGAGATCACCCGGCCGTCCACCCGGACTTTCAGCACCAGCCGCGCCTCGGTACGGGAAGCGGGCAGGACGGTCGGCACCGGCATCGTCAGCGTGCGCACCGCCGTTTTGAAGTAGGGCAGATCGTCGTAAGACAGGGTCTGCTTCTCCAGTACCGCATCGCCGGCCGTCAGCAGCGCCTCGACCAGCGGAGCGGCCAGATCGCGCTTATAGGTATCGTCGTTGATCAGCGTGATATCCACCTTGATCGTATCCCCGGCGGTGAAATGCCGGCCGAAGAGGTCGGCGCTGGCCAGCACCGGCTGATAGGCAGTCTTCAGCGCCTTGACCGAGGACATCGGCTGAATGCGGCGATAGTCGTGCTGGTTGTAGAACCAGGTTTCAAAGGCAAAGAGGATCACGCCGCACAGCCGGTCGTGCTCCACCCGGCGGAACATTTCCACCAGCTCCTTGCTGAGCATCCCGTGACGGGAGAGGAAATACCGCGGATCGTTGTATTCGTAAGCCTTTTTGCCCACGGTGGTCTGCGGGGTCTGGTGCATATACAGATAGGCGCGGGTGGGCAGACCGTCCTCGGCGCGGGGATAGCCGGTGGCGCATTCCTGGGACATGCACGGCCGTCCCGGCACGGTGTAATCCTTGCCGAATTCGCCGTTCATATAGTGGAAGAAGCAGGGGTTGTACCACCCGAAGTAACCGTGGGGATCGTCCATATCGCCGTCGTCGTAGCCGTGCTTGACGATGACGTTCTCGTACCGGCCGTTGCGGATGGCCTGCGCCCGGTGATACGCCGAGTCGATGACCAACGGCAAATGAGGCAGTTCCCTGCGCATCAGCCGCACGCCGCCTTCGAGGATGCGGCCTTTTTCGATGGTCACCTCCTGCGGCGCGTCGGTGGAGTAGAATTTCATCTCGTTGTTCATGGTCATCAGGAACAGCGAGGGGCGGTTGCGGTGACGGCGAACCAGCTTGACCAGCTCGTCCTTCCACAACGCGATCGACTTGGCGGAGGGGATATGCTCGAGCATCAGCCACGACCAAGTGCCCTCCAGCGAGATCATCACCCCCAGCTCGTCGGCCTGATCCAGCCAGGCGCTGCCCCAGGGAGCGACGTGAGTACGGGTGGCCATGACGTTGTGCTCTTTGGCCAGCGTCAGCAGCCGCCGCGCCAGCAGCTTGTCGGTGGGCTTGACGTGGGCGGGCATATGGTTGCCGCCCCGCACCCAGATGGGGCTGCCGTTGTAGATCATGGTCGCGCCGTCGAATTTGACGGTGCGGAAGCCCACCTGCTCGTGATAAACGTCCAGCACGTCGCCGTCCCGGTCGACGGTAAAGGCCAGATCGTACAGATTGGGCGTGCCCGGTCCCCACAGATGGGGCTTGACCTTGGGCGTGGTGAAGGACACGGTGCGCTTTTCCCCGGCGTCGAGAGCCTTGTCCTCGATCACCCCGCCGCACAGATACTCGCCGGTGGTCTTGTGGGTCAGCCGGTAGGACAGGGTGACCGGCTGACAGGCGGCGGTATCGTTGGCGTAGGTAACCTCGATTTTGGCGTCCTCCATCGTCGGGACGAAGAAGCAGTCCTCCACGTGCACCTTATCGCTGATGATCAGCCGCACGCTGCGCCAGATGCCGCCGGGGTTGTTCATATAAAAGCCGTGGGCGATGTCGTCGGTGCAAAATTCCCGGCGCTCCACCTTGACGGCGACCTGCTCGTTCTTGGAATCGGCGTCGAGGATATCCCACGCGGTGGCGTAATTGTCGTCCACCGTCGAGGTGTTGAAGGCGTGCTCCGACTCGTCGGTCAGCCGGCGGTGGACTTCCACCGCGATCAGGTTGCGTCCGGCGTGGACGTAATCGCTGACGTCAATCACCTGCGGGGCGAACATGCCGATGTTCTCGTTGACCCGCACCCCGTTGAAATAGACGGCGCTGATCAGGGCGATGGCCTCGAAATCCAGCACCACCCGCTTGTTCTCGATCCCCTTGGGCAGATCGAGATAATGGCGGTAAACCGCCGATTTGGTCTTGCGGTAATCGAAGGTCTGGTTGAGACAGCGGGTCATTTCCTCCACCAGATAGTTGTCGTTCATCCCCTTGTTGAGATCCCGCATATTTTCGCCTTCCAGCCAGGCCTGCAGCGGGATCCAGGCCGAGGGCACGTCGATGACGTGGGCGCGGCTGTCGTCGTATCCCATCGCCTGGGGATCGGCTTTCAGCTCATAATCCGGGGTGAACAGCCATTTGCCGTCCAGCGACAGCTCCAGCCGGTCGGCGGTGACCGCCGGCACGGCGTAGGGACGGTAGGCCGCGCGGGCACGGGCACGCGCCGCTTCCCGCTCGTCGGGCGTCATGGTGACCGACGCGAGATAGTCGGGCTGTTTTTCCACCCCGTCCAGCGCGGTTTCGGCCACTTCGCAGACGCACACGTCCTTGAACTGGGTGGGCAGATAACTGCCGCCCAGCGACACGCCGCCGGCGGTAAAGGGCGAATCGTCGTCGACAAATCCGATCAGCGGCGTGGGATCGTCCCCGAGATAGACCGCGATCTTCTGCCCGGCGCAGACCACCTTGATGGTGTACCAAACCCCCGGCATGGGCGAAAACTCCAGCGGACGCAGCGCCAGCATTTTGTCGTAACCCTCGGCGCCCATCCGGGCCAGATACAGGTGATTGTTGTTGCCGCCGCGCAGGGCGACGACGTAGCGATAATCCCGGCTGTAATGCTTGAAGCCGGCCCAGATCTGCACCTGGGGCACGTCCTCGGCACACCGGGCGGTAAAGGTAAAAGCAAAATTGTCCGGCATGGCCGCCCGGCTGGCGACCCAGCCGTCGGCAACCGTCAGCACCCCGTTTTCGGCGGCAAAGCAGCCCCGGTCAAAGGACTGAAAATCCTTGTCGAAGGTATCGGCCGTCAAGGTCGGTTGAAAAGCAACGTTCATTTTCGTAACCACTCCTTTTGGTATACTCTTGTGGTCTATCATACCATATACCGGGTGGTTTGTCCATATAGAAATGCAGAAAATGTCAATGGATTGTCAAGATTCTTTGCTTCGCTTGGAATGACAACGCAATCGGATACTGTGTCATCCTGAGCCGTTCACGGCGAAGGATCTTTTCTTCGTCGTTTACCCGGTCAGCTTTTCCCGCAGGGCGCGCAGGATCACCTTTTCCCGCCGGGATACCTGCACTTGGGTCATCCCCAGTTGATCGGCGGTCACCTGCTGGGTCTGCCGCCGCCAGTAGCGCAGGGCGATCAACTGCCGGTCGCGCGGCTCCAATTGCGCCAGCGCCTGGCGCAGCGCCAGCCGGTCGGTCAGCGCGTCCTCCGGCGGCGGCACCGGCAGGTCGATGCTCTCCCCTTCGTCCTCGTCGCCGCCGCGGGTCAGCGACAGCGCCGGCAATCCGGCGCCCAGCGCCAGCGCCGCCTGCTCGGGCGAAAGGGACAAACTATCGGCCAGCTCCCCTACCGTCGGCTCTCTGCCCCATTCCTGCGCCAGCTCGTCCCGCCGGCGGATGACCTTGAGGGACAGCTCCTTGAGGGTGCGTCCCACCTTGACGGTGCCGCCGTCCCGGAACAGCCGCCGTATCTCCCCGAGGATCACCGGCACGGCGTAGGTGGAAAACCGCAGTCCTCTCTCGGGCTCGAACCCGTCCACCGCTTTGATCAGCCCCATGCATCCCGCCTGGAACAGGTCGTCGTATTCGATCCCCCGCCCGGTCATCCGCTTGCAGCAGCTGTGCACCAGCCCGATGTTGGCGCAGATGGTCTGGTCGCGGTCAGTCACCGGCGCTCGCCTGCCCGTCCCGCAGGGTTATGTATTTTTCCAGCGTCACGGTGGTGCCGCGGCCGGGCCTGGAGGTGACCCGCACCTTGTCGGTGAAGCTTTCCATCACCGAAAATCCCAGTCCCGACCGGTCCTCTCCGCCGGTGGTGAACAGCGGCTCCATCGCCTTTGCCACGTCCTCGATCCCTTTGCCCTTGTCCCGCACCTTGACGACCACCCGGCCGCTTTGATACAGCCGGACGATGAGGGTGATCTCCCCGATCCGGTCGGGATAGGCGTGAACGATGCAGTTGGTCACCGCCTCCGACACGGCGGTGCGCAC
>JBMNVL010000127.1:0-4641 GCA_050946775.1 Acutalibacteraceae bacterium | reverse complement strand
CGCCGTACAAGCCGGGCTGATCCACCGTCAGGGTGTAGCGCACCCGGATCTCCCCGGAAGGAGTGCCGTTGAAAAAGACATTGCTGTACGCGCCGCCGCTGTAGCCGCTGCCGGTCTTGTTCTCAGTGGTGACGTGCTGCGCACCGACGCTGCTGTGCACCGCCTCGGCTTCGACGACGATCTCGCCGTCCGCCGCGGCGAAGCTCGCGACCGACAGCATCGTGATCAGCAGGCAAACGCTGAGCAGCGTCGCCAACCAGGATCTGCTTTTTTTCATGTTCTGTCATCCTTTCTTCGTACTGTGCCAGGGGGAATTTATTTATCGGCCGTGATCCGCCTGACCACGGCCATTCCTACCGGTGACCCGGGGAACGCACCCGGTCTTCCCCGCGGGAAAGACCGGGGCACCCCAGAGAAAGAGAGGGAAGGAAAAATCAAGTTTCATCGACCGGGAACGCGCCGATCTTGCCGGTCGCGTACTGCAGGATCAGCAAAGCGTCCGCCGCGCTGACTCCCGCTTTGCCGTCCACGTCGGCCGCGACGGTCTGTTCCTCGCTCAGCACAATCTTGCCGGTCGCCGCCTGCAGCGCCATCAAGGCGTCCGCCGCGTCCACGTCCTCGTCCAGATCCACGTCGCCGTAGAGGACGGCGCTCGCCTGTCCCGGCGTACCCGTGACGGTGGCGGTGTGGGCGAACATCCCGTAGCCGTAGGAAATCTGCCACTGATCCCCGTCGGCCAATCTCAGCTCGCCACAGAAGGTATACCCGTCGGCGCTCTCCTCGGTGAGGGTCAGCGTCCGGCTTTCGCCGGTGGCGGCGTTGTACAGCCGCACCGCGCCGGTCTCCACCGCGTCGGGATCCATATTCAGCGGCGCGGTCAGGGTCACGGTAACGCTCTCGCCCGCCGGGGCGGAATCCGCCGATACCGCCAGCACCACGTCCGCCGCCGCCGAATAAGCCAGCGACGAGTTCCAGGCGGTGTTGTAGGCCACCCAGGCCTCGGTATATCCGGGATTGGCGCTCGGGTTGCAATGGCTGTCGCCGGCGTAGGCCGCCTCCTTGGGCGAGGCGTCGATCCGGCCGGTCACGTTGGCCAGAACGCCGTTGCCGCCGTTGTATTTGCTTGGCCAGCCCAGATCGGCGCCGGCAAATTGCTTTTTGTAGTCGTCGTTGAAGAAGTACGCGCGTCCCATCGGGTTGCGGCCGAACATATCGTCGATGGCGGCGATTCCCAGCGCCCGCAGACGGGCGGCAAGCTCGGGATCGTCCACCACCCTGGCGGCGGCTTCCATCGACGCCTGCAGGCCGGCCATATTGCCCGGCTCGTTCATGCTACAGCCCGGCCATTGCCCGCTCAAATCGGCGTAGGCCGCGCCGGTCCAGGCGTCGAAATCGTCGCCCGCGGCGACCGACGACGCCATGCGCATATCCCACAGGTTGTCGGCGCGGGCGATCATGGTCTGTGCCCAGTCGGTGATCGCTTCCTTGAGCCCCGCCGGCGCCCGGTCGGGATAATTCTCGACAAAGTACGCCAGATTTTCCATCACCACGTGCTCGCTCATCCGCTGGCCCTTGCTGTACTGAGGCGCGGCGATATCGAGATCGCTGACGATCCATGCCGCGTTGTCGTAAGCCGCCTGGAAATAAGCGTCAGCACCGGCGATGCCGTCGCGGGTCAGCACCTCGTACATCATCAGGTTGGGCGCGATGGCGTGTCCCAAAGGCAGCTGTCCCTTGATGCCGCCCACCACGTTTTGCAGATGGAAGAGGTTGTTGTCCTCCCGGTTGTTGGCGGTATCGTAAATATTGTAATAAATGATCCCGGCGGTTCTTTCGGAGCCCACCTTGTGATAATCCAGATTGCAGCTGGAATCGCTCCAGATGCGGATGGTGAGCGCCCGGATCTTTTCGTACATATCCCGGGAAACGTATTGCTCGATATAGGGATAGACGTACAAGAACCACGCCAGCTGCTCCTTGATGAGCATATGCAGATGCTTGCCGTCGTTGACCGCCAGATCGTAGTACCGCAAAGCGGCAAACTCCATCAGCCAGACGATATCCGGCTCGTCCTGCACCCGCAGTTCGGGATACTCGCAATCCGCCGCCCGGTAGACGCTGTAGGGCATCCGGTCGTAGAGCGCCGGATTGGCCATATACTGCAGCGCCAGCGAACTCATTTCAAAGGAGAACTGGTGGCTGTCCCGCCAGCCGATCCCTTTTGCACCCATTTCGTAAGTGTCGGCACGGGACTGCTCCATAAACGCCAGGGCGTTGTAGACGCTGGCCTGCTGCATCAGGTACTTGCCCACGGTGAACGCATCGGAGACCGCGCCGGCGCATTCCAGCCGGCAGGATACCCGCTCAGTAGGCTGGTAAGCGGTAAAGTCGGCCACGCCGCCCTGCACCGTGCCGCGGAAGACCGCTTCGCCGGTGGCGGTGTTTTTGACGGTAAAGGGAGTACCATTGGCGACGTTGACCACCGTGGCGCGTTTGGATTTTTGCGGCTCGTAGCCGATCTGATTGACCCGCACGTACACCGTGCCGGTCGGGCCGCCGGCGCTGCCGGTCGACTGCGGATCGACCGCGCCGGAGGTCGGGATCACCCGGATCCTGTCCGCGGCGATGGCGGCGGTATTGCCGTCCACCGGGGTCACGGTCACGTTCAGCGCGGTATCTTCCACCGCGGTCACGGTCGCCAGCTTATACCAGCCGGTAACGGTCGATTGATCCACCGTCGCCGTCCAGCGGCCGTCCAGCGATTCGATCGCGTACTGGGCGATCCCCTCGCCCTCCGCCGGGATATAGGCGTAAACGTCCAGACGGGGCTGCTGCGCCGTTATCGCGGGCGGATAGGTCGACCAGACGGCCGACGCGCCGGCGGAGGTCGACAGCCGAACGGTCTCTCCCGCCCCGGCGTGCCATACGCCGCCGGCTTCGGTATACTCCTTGTCCTGTGTGGACAGTACCATTTCCTCATCTCCCGTCGCGACAGGCGTCAAGGTAACGCAATCCCCCGCGAAGCCGCCCTTGCCGCTGGCCGCCGGGTTGGACCCGGCACCGGTCAAAGTCAGCACGGCGGTGGTATCCGTCAGGGTGATCCGGCCCAGCGAATGAGCGTAAAAGTCCGCTTCAGCGTTGTAAAAGTCGATCGCCGTCAGCGGCTGATCATCCACCGACACAGCGTAGATCCCCCGGTCGGCGTTGTCCTTATCGGTCAGGGTGATATCGTAGGTGCCCGGCGCTTCCACGCTCAACAGGAAGCTCGCCGTTTTGCCCGGATCGTTGATAAACCAGAATCCACCGCCGCTAAAGCCCTCGGCGGTGCGTTTTTCACCGTCGCCGGAAAGGCGGATATCCTCCAGCTCCAACGTGACCGGCTCGATCTCCACCGGATCGCTGCCTTCCACCGGGATGGCGCCGTTGGTGGGACAAAGCGGCAGCGCCATGGCGGAGTTATCCTTGACCAGTCCCGACACGTCGGGCAAAAGCCCGTACAGATACCGCACGCTCACCACGCCGTTGGCCGGCTGCGCCAGCGTCAGGGTGACGGTGGCCGCGTCCTTGCGGGCGGCAGCACTCACCGGCACGCTCTGCCCGTCGGCGAACACCTCAAACCCGGTGATGCCGGCGGCCGGAGTGATGTCGCTGCCGCCGAAATGGCGGATCGACACGTCGATGGCGGTCTTATCGTCGTTGGCAAACGCCGCGCTGGTGATCTCGGGGCCCTTGTAATAGGTCTCGTCGCCCAGCGCATAGGCGATGGCGTGGGCGATCCGCTGACCGATCACCGCCTGCGAAGCGGTGGTGTAGTGCAGATTATCGCCGTTGCGATCGAGATCCATTTCCGACGCGCCCATGATCAGGGTTACGCCGTCGTCGGCCGCCGCCTGCGCGCCGCGGATGGCGGTGATATACGGATCGCGGCTATCATCCCAGGAATTCGCTTTCGCCGGTCCCAGCTGGCAGTAGATCAGAGGCACTTCATACCCCAGATCGGCCACATAGTTGGCGCGCAGGGTCTGCAGGCCCTGCCGGTAGGCCACCGCGTTGGTGCCGCGGGAGACGTTGTTCTCCCCTTGATTCATCACGATGAATTCGATCCCGCCGGCCGCCTGGGCGCGGTAGAGGGAGTTGCCGTACAGGTTGGTGCGGTCGGCCGGATTGCTCTGGGTGCGTTTGAGCCAGCCGTTGTCCTCCGCCATCAGCGACGCGCCGTTGAGCGCCGCCGGAAGGATGCCCACCGGGACGTCGTACCGCTCCACCAGCGCGTTGCCCAGCGCCGGCGCCATCGAAGCGCCGACGGTGCCGCCGCCCACTAGCGAGGTATCGCCCGCCGCGTAGGGATCGACAAGATGAGTCCATTGCTCGTTGACAAAGTTCGATACCCGGTCGTCCGCGGTGACGTAGGGCTTTTGCTGGCCCTGCCCCACCATATTGGACTGGCCGATGCACAGAATATTGATGCCCACGCCCCAGCGATGGGTGCCGCGCGCCTGCTCGATAATGGCGTTGTTTTCGTCCAGCGTACGCGCCAGAGTGCGGTACCAGCCGCCCTGGGGCAGGGTGAGCGCCGCCGAGAAGACGCCGTTTTGATCCACCGCGGCCGGCGTCCAGTCAACGATGACGCGGGAATCGTCC
>JBMNVL010000126.1:0-4980 GCA_050946775.1 Acutalibacteraceae bacterium | reverse complement strand
CTTATACCGTCGCCGGCTCTTTGGCGGGAGCGTGGACGCTGACGGTATAGCCGCTGACGTCAAGGATGGTCTCGCTGTCGATCTGCAGGGCGACCGGCCGGTCAAAGGAGACCGACACCTCGTCACCCTCGGTCACGTGGACCAGCTTGAGCTTGACGTGTTCGCCCGTAAAGATCTTGGGAAAGGCGATCAGGGTGCGCAGACGGCCGGCGCCGTTCATCACCATGCTGGTCACTTTTTTGGGGTTGCTCAACCGTTTCTGGCCGGGTGTCGCCATCATCCCGCCGCCGAAGAAACGGCCGTTCATGGTGGGCGCCAGCCACGCTTTTTTGTAGACCGTGGTTTTGCCGTCCACCGTTACGGTGGCGGTGGTGGGCTTGTAATGGAAGAGCAGCCCCTTGATGGCGATAGAGGTGTAGTTGATCGGCTTGTCGCTGGTGGCGCGGATGCGGTCACCCTCTTCGCAGCAGTAGCCGTCGATGCCGTAGCCGATGCCGTTGAGAAAGCGGCAGGTCTTCCCTTTGACGGTCACTGCCGGCAGATCGACGAGATATTGATTGATCCTATGAGGCGGCGCGTTTTCGTCCAGATCCAGATCCCGCCAGAAATCGTTGCCGCTGCCGGTGGGGTAGTAGTAGACGTCGTGGGTCAATTTCACTCCGTCAATATCGTTGGCAAAGTGGTTGAGCGTTCCGTCGCCGCCGCACAGCAGCACCTCGTCGTCGGCGTCCAGCCCGGCCAGAAAAGCGGGCATATCAGTAACGGCGGTGACGTCTTCAAAAACCATTTTTTTGTCCGGCCAGATGGCGCGCACCTTTTGAGCTCTTTCCTCACCGCTGCCGTTGCCGGATTTTTTGTTAAACAGCACGATGGTTTTCATAGTAAAGCCTTCTTTGATGATGAATTATTTGCGCAAAACACTTTTTATATCGTACCACTTTTTTCGACAAAATGCAACTTTATCTGATTCGCATTTGCAGCGAGGACGACTGGCGGCGCCGCAGCGCACGGGTGGACAGCCAAAACGCCAGCAGATTGCCCAGCGTTCCCGGCAGGGTGCCGTCCGCGCCGAAGGGACGGCCCAGCACGCCGTTCCAGATCAGCGTGACGGCCAGTCCGCACAGCATTCCCCGGCGAAACGCCCGTCCGCTGGAGCGCACTCCCAGCAGCGCCGCCGCCAGAGGCACCACCACCAGCGGCGCCCAGCAGGCATACGCCAGCATCAGGATCCCGAAAACGTCGGGCAGGGCGAAGGATACCGCCAGCGCGACCGTTCCGGTCAGCAGATTGGTCGCCCGCAGCGCCATCAGTTGGCTCTTGCCGTCGGCGATCGGGTGGGCGGGCATCCACACGTCGCAGATCAGGCTGATGGAGGCGCTGTTCAAAAAGCTGTCGGCCGCCGAGAGGGTGACGGACACCATCGCCGCCATCACGAGTCCCCGCAGTCCCACCGGCAGTACGGCGCCGATCAGCGCCGGCATGGCGGTGGCCGGATCGTCGCTGACGCCCAGCGCCAGCGCGATCAGCCCGATGGTGCCGGTCAGGGCGAAAAAGGGCGCGGAAAACAGCCCGCTGAGCACCGTTCCGCGCACGGTGGCGCGGGCGTTTTTGCCGATCAGCAGTCGCTGGGTATAGGGCGGCACCAGCGCTTCGCCCAGCATCATGTTGCCAAACAAAAACACAAAAGCGACGGGAGACAGGGAAGAAAAGGGGTCCAGATGGGACGCCGGCAGGGCGTTTGCCAGGGCGGACAAACCGCCCACCCGGTACAGTCCGGCGATCAGCAGCACCGGCATCCCCACCGCCAGCAGCAAAAACTGCGCCACGTCGGCGACGATGACCGATTTCATCCCGCCGAAGGTGGAGTAGACCAGCACCACCCCGCATCCCAGCAAAGATCCCAGCCATTCCGGCCAGCCAAAGAGCGCCCGCAGCACCACGCCCATCGTTTCCGCCTGCGCGCCCACCACCCCGGCGCAGACCAAAAAGGCGAACAGCCCCGTCCACCGGCGGGCGCTTTTGCCGTAGCAGCGCTCCATGATGGCGCCGACGGTGGCCTCGCCGGTGAAACGCGCGGCGCGCGGCGCGATCCATTTGCCGACGATGACGGTGGACAAGCTGAACCCGCAAAGCGCCAGCGTGGTGCCGATCCCGCTTTCGAAGGCGGCGGCCGCGTTGCCGGAGGAATAGCCGCCTCCGATATAGGAGGCGGCCATGGTGGCGAAAATGACGAAGGTGCCGTATGTCCCGGATGAAGCGGTGAAATCCGCCGCGTCGCGGATCCCTTTTCCGCCCCGCAGACTCGATCCCACCAGCGCCAGCACGTATCCGGCCACGATCAACCCGTCCGCCATACCCATAAAAAATCCCCTCCGGTACCCACTTTACGGGACCGAAGGGGAGAATATGCCGTCGATCAGCAATGCAGCTGGGGACAATCGAGATGGAACTGCATCAATTCGATGCGGTTGCCGTCGGGATCGCGGATCCAGGCCTGCCAGTTGAGATCGCAGCCCTGTTTGGGTTCTTCGTCGATCGCCACGCCCTTTTGCCGCAGATCCTCGACGGTGGCGGTGATGTCGTCCACCTCCAGGCACAGATGCTGAAACGATGCCGGCGCGTCGGGAAGACGGCTGCCGTAAAACAGCTCGATGAACTGTCCGTCGGCGACCTTGAGATAGTGGATCCAGGGCCGGTCCTGCTCGTCGTGCAGTTCAAAGGCGTGCTTGAACCCCAGCCAATCGACGTAAAACCGGATGGACGCGTCCATATCGGCCACCGAAAAGGCCAGGTGGGATAACCCGCGGATCATGCCGGTTCCTCCTCGCTTTTGACAAATTGCATGGCGTCCGCCATTTGTTTGATCTGCGCCATAAAGCGGGTATACGCCTCGGCGCCCATCCGGGCGTAGGAATCGCTGCCCGCCATGCCGCACAGCCGGGCGAAGGTCTCCGCGATCTGCCGCTCGGCCTGCCGGCTGTCCCGCAGGCAGAGGGTGTAAAAGGAAAACGCGCCGGAATTTTGCAGCTCGTCGTAAAAGGCGGGCGCGATGAGGTGCAGGTTGTTGTACAGGGTGTTCTGCGCCTCCTGCGCGACGAGGTTGTTGGGCAAAAAGGCGTCCAGCCCCACCTCGGCGGCAAACGCCATCAGGATCCGCCGTTGGGTGAGCAGGGCGGCGTTTTCCGCCACGCCGTGCGCCGGCGTCAGCCGGTCGATGCCGGCGATGTCCTCCGCCAAACGTGCTCCCAACCGGCGGGCTTTGCCCAGGTTGCCGTTTTGCTTTTCCCGCTCCACCTGACGCAGCACGGTCGCCGCCGCTTCGCTGTCGGACGGCGCGGGAGAAACCGCTCCGAAGATCTTGATGTCGTTGTCGCCCTTCATACCGTGTGCCTCCTTTGAAAACGGGTTATGTACGCGCTTTGAAAGCCTTGAGCTTCTCGGCGAGATCGTCCGGCACCGGGAGACTGCCCAAAGGCCGGGGCGTATCGGTATACATCCCGTGGAAATCGGTGCCGCCGGTCACCAGCAGCTCGTGCGTCGCGGCAAATGCCAGCAGCCGGGCGGTGTCACCCTCGTCGCAGCATGGGTGGTAAGCCTCGATCCCCTGCAGCAGACCGTCGGCAGTCAACTCCTCCATCAGCGCCTCGTTGCCGTAAAGCGGCGGATGCGCCAGCACGGCGATCCCGCCGGCCGAGCGGATCAGCTCCAGCGCCTCGCGCACGTCGGGATAGTCGACCTTGACCTGGATGGCGCCCTCCTTGCCGAAGAGCTTTTCGTAAACCTCGCCGTAGATCGATCCGGCGTAGCCCGCCTCCATCAGCGCGTGCATGATGTGCTGCTTATAGATCACGGTGCTGCCCGAGGCGCATTTGGTAATCAGCTCGGGGGTGATGGGGTAGTAGCGCATCACCCGGCGCACCATTTCCACCGCCGCTTTCTTGCGGCTGTCGGTCACCTTGCGGCAGAGCGCTTCCAACCGGTCGGGCGTATCGCACAGATAGCACAAAATATGCGCTTTGGCGCCGCGGGCGGTGTCCCAGGCGGAAAATTCCACTCCGTGGATCACGTTAACCCCCATCCGGCGCCCGATGGTAACGGCGCGCACCGCCGCGGCCATGGTATCGTGATCGGTCACGGCAACGGCGGATAAATGGCGGCGTTTGGCCATGGCGATCAAATCTTCGATTCCGACGGAACCGTCCGATAATTTGGTGTGACAATGCAAGTCGACCGCCACGATGATCCCTCCTTTTTCAAAACGGTATTCTCCTCTATTTTACTCTTAGTATACCTCTTTTTTCCACAAAAAACAAGACGCTTTTTCAAAAAAGCGTCTGAAAAATCCGTTCTATGGCGGCCCGGTCGGCCAAATCGTCCGAAAAGGCGGTGGCGCTGCCGGCGGCGATCCCCATCCGCAGAGCGTATGCCGGATCGCCGGTTTTTTGCCATCCGGCCAGAAAACCGGCCAGCATCGAATCACCGGCGCCGACGGTGTACCGCGCCTGTCCGGCGGGCGCCCTCACCCGGTGGACGCGCCCGTTTTCCTCGATCAGCAGCCCGCCGTCGCCGCCCAGCGATACCAATACGTGGCGGGCGCCTTTTTTCTGCAATTCGCCGGCGGCGGCGATCACGTCGTCGTCGTCCGGCAGATCCCGGCCGGCCGCCTCGCTCAATTCCGTGCGGTTGGGCTTGATCAAAAAGGGGCGATAGGACAGCGCCCGGATCAGCGCTTCTCCGGCGGCGTCGACCACCGTGTCGGCACCCCGTTCCGCCGCCCGCTGAAGGATCGTCTCGCGGGCGTTTGGCTGGCCGCACGGCGCGCTGCCAGCGATCACCACCGTGTCGCCGGGGACGACGGCGTCCAATTCGCCCAGCAGCCGCGCCATGGCGGCGTCGTCCACCGCCGGACCGGGCGGGTTGATCTCGGTCTCACCGTCGGCGATCAGCTTGAGATTGATCCGGGTCATCCCGTCGTCCAGC
>JBMNVL010000125.1:0-5013 GCA_050946775.1 Acutalibacteraceae bacterium | reverse complement strand
TGTCCTTTTTCAGCGTCAGGATGTTGCGCCCGTCGGCGTATTCGTACCGCACGTCGTCCATCATCTTCTTGGTCATGAAGATGCCCAATCCGCCGATATCCCGTTCCTGCGCGGAAAGGGAGACGTCGGGGTCGGCCTTTTTGGTGGGGTCGAAGGGCTTGCCGTTGTCGATGAAGGTGATGGTCACGGTGACCGGACGGTCGGAAACCTCCACCCGCACCGTGGCCTTGCCCCGGCCGGGATCGTAGGCGTAGTTGGCGATGTTGACGAAGATCTCCTCCGCGGCGACTGCGATCTGCATCTTGATTTTCGCCGGACAGCCGATCTCGTCGAGATGCTCCTCGATAAAGTCGAGCACCTGAGGCAGATTGTCGTTTTCCGCCTCGATCTCCAGCTCGTTGCGGGTGAAAAGCAGGGTGTCGGTCTTTTCGAGCAGCTCCAGCAGTTCGCCCTTCCACAGCTCGATCTCCGCCCGGCCGGCCTCGGTTTCCAACCCGTGGCGGCGGATGGAACGGCGGATCATGCGGGTATAGCCGATGATGCGGGCCTTGTCCTCGACCTCGCGGATCGTTTTTTCGTCGTCGGTGCCCAGATACGCCGCCAAGGCGCCGTGCCAAAAGGCCGATCCGGTCTCGAAATCAAAGCCCTGGAAATGCTTGATCACCTCGTGATCCGCCTCGGAATAGCCGACGAAGGAGTTGAACATACTCGCCAGTTCAAACACCGGATGGCCGACGGCGAGGGTGTCCATATCGATGATCAGCACCTCGTCGCCCACCAGCTCCAGATTCTTGGTGTGGTAGTCGCCGTGGATCATATGGTCGTCGTGGGGTACCGCCTCGACCAGCCGCATCAGCTTGTCGCCCGCCTCTTTGGGCAGGTAATCCTGCATAAACCGCGCCCAGCCCACGACGGTTTCCTTCATATCGGGCAGCTTGCCCTCGGGAACGACGGTCGAGTGGATCTTTTTGAGCATCTCCACGTATTCCTTCACGCACCAGTCGAATTTCTCCGGCTCGGTGGAAAGGATCTTGGAAAACGAGCGGGCGTTGAGCAGCTCGAAAACCGAGCCGTAGCTTTCGCCCACCTTGACGACGTCGTAGGAAATGGCGGTGGGGATGCCCAGGATCAGCGCCAGCTTGGCGACCTCCCGCTCGTGCTGGATATCGGCCAGCGCGTCGGCGTTGTTGTACACCTTGACGACGTTGTCCTGGTCAATGCGGTAGATGGTGCCGTTGGCGCCGCGCCCGATCTCCTCGCAGCCTTCCACCGAGACGACGCGATAGGCTTTCTCCACCGGCATCATCTCGGTGAAGCCGGTCATATCCAGAATGTCGTAGACCTCGGTGTTCACCTCGGTGATGCGCAGATCGGGATGGGTCTTTTTCAGCCGCAGGATCACCCGCAGACCGGCCGAGGAAATGTATTCCAGTCCCGACGCGTCGAGCACGATGGGCGAAGCCTCGTGACCTTCGGCCTGCCCCATAACGTCTTTTTCCACGATGGGCGCGTTGTTGGAATCGATCCGCCCCGTCAGGGTGATTACGAGAGGAAGAGTGCTGTTTGCCATAGTATCGCTCCTTTTTTTAATGGGATCCGAAGCCGCGGTCCGCGACCTCCCAGCCGCCGTCCTTGGTACGGGCCAGCCACCATTGATAATCGTTGTAATCAAAATCCGGTTCAAGCGGGCCGTTGTTTTCCTTGGGAGAATGGAAGTTCATCAGGAATTCGGCGCACGCGACGTAAGGCTCGCCCTCGTTGCCGTCGTTGAGCCAGGCGAGATTCGTTTCGTTGTTGGTCTCGTCGCCCGCGTAGCGGATGCTCTTGAGCTCGCAGCCGTTATAGCTGGCGAACTGGCATTTGATCTGCACGACGGCTTCCTCCAGTTCCTCTTTGGTGAACGCCGTCGAGGTGCCGTAATCGACGGTGGGATTGCCCTCGACCGCCGCCCCGAGGTAGCCCTCGAAGGTCACGCCCTTGGCCATGATCTCCCTGGCGGTGTCGACGCTGTCGATGTAGCGGATGTGCCAGGGCTCGTAGCCGTAGCCGGTGACGTACTCTTTATCCCGCAGATACCGCAGGATGAAGCCGTAGTCCGCGAGTTTTTTGTGGATCTTCTCCCAGATCTCGGGATACTGCACCATATCCTCGTTTTCGTAAACGTCCTTGCCGTTCAGCCGGAAATACAGATCCAGCGCCAATCCGGTATGATGCTCGGAATAGCCGGGCGTGGCGACCGTTTTGGCGGCGTAATCGGCGCCGTATTTGGCGGTGAAATCGTCCATGATCCGCTGCTGCTCAGCCACGCTGCGGCGGGCGGAATCCAGCTCCAGATAGACCCCGTCGTTTTTTTCGAGATCGGCCTTCAAAAGCTGATACGCGTCGTACGCTTTTTTCTCCACTTCCACCTCGTCGCCGATGGAATTGGTGATGGTCACGGTCTCCAGCGCGTCCTCCCAACCCTCGGGCAGGGGATGGAGCTTGTTGACCAGCGCCATGTAGTCGATACCGGAAGAAACGGCCTAAGAAGAGGTTTGGGTCGTTTGCGGCTCGCTCGTCGCCGGGGTCTCGGCAGGCGTCGTCGAACCGGCGCACCCGGAAAACGCGAGACAGGCGATCAGGCAAGCCAGTGCCAGGCAGATGATTTTTTTCATACATTTATCCTCCTTTTTTTGACCGTTTTTATGCGCGATCCGCCGGCGGATCGTCGTTTCCCTTGTATTCCAGACCCAGCATGGTCAGATCGTCAAACTGTTCGGCATCCTGCACGAAGTCGTCCACCGCGCGGCGAACCTGATGGAGCAGCTCCTGCGGCGCGGCGCCGGTATTGTCGTTGAGCGCGGCCAGCATCCGCTCGGTGCCGAACAGCTCGCTGCCGGCGTTGGTGGCTTCCGGCACGCCGTCGGTGTACAAGAACAGCTTGGCGCCGGGCTTGAGGAGCAATTCGTACTCCTTGTAGCGCATTCCGTCCATACCGCCGATGACGAAGCCGTGCTTATCCTTGACCAGCTCGAACGTCTCGCCCGCCTGCATCAGCACCGGATATTCGTGTCCGGCGTTGGCAGCGGTCAGCTTGCCGGTGGAGATCTCCAGAATGCCCAGCCAGACGGTGACGAACATTTCCTCCCGGTTGTTCTGGCAGATGGTCTCGTTGGTGCGGGCCAGTATCTCCGCCGGGGAGAGCCCCTGCTTGGCGTTGCTGGCCAGAATGATCCGCGACGCCATCATAAACAGCGCGGCGGGTACGCCCTTGCCGGATACGTCGGCGATCAGCATACACAGATGATCGTCGTCCACCAGGAAGAAATCGTAGAAATCGCCGCCCACTTCCCGCGCCGGATCCATCGAAGCGTAGATATCGAATTCCGGCCGGTCGGGGAAGGCGGGATAGATGTTGGGCAGCATATCCGCCTGGATCCGGGTCGCCAGCGCCAGCTCGGTGCCGATGCGCTCCTTTTCGGCGGTGATGGTGGTGATCTGCCGGATATACTCTCTCGTTTTGCCCGAAAGGGCGGCAAAGGATTCGGCCAGGATCTCGATCTCGTCGCCGGTGCGGTAGATCTTTTCCATCTCGAAGGCGGTGTCCTCACCGCTCAGGGAATTGATCCGCCGGGTCATGTGCTCGATCGGCTTGACCACCCGGGAGGCGACGAACAAAGCGCCAACGGTGGCGAGCAGAAGGATGACGATGGTGATGATGATGATCGTCCGCCCGGCGTGAGCGGCGTTGTCTTGGTAGGTGTCCAGCGCGTTTTGGCTGATATCCGCGTAGCTTTTGAGCATCTGATCGGTCGGCTGATGGGTGATCGCCTTATCCACCGCGGACAGGACCGCCCAGCCCACGGTGGGCATCGGCGAGCCGACCATGTAATACTCGGTGTCGTCGACGGTAATGGTCGCCATGCCGGTGGTGGTCGTCAGCGCTTTGTTGATAAAACGGGAAAGATCCAGATTGTCGCTTTGGCGAAGATCCGGCGCGTCGGCGGACAGCTCCGGCTTGAAGGTGCCCTCGGTATTGGGGGAGAAGAGCACCTGCCCGTTTTGGTTGACCACGCAGACGAATCCGCCGTAGCTGGCGGTATCCTTCACGTAATCGCTGATGGCGGTGAGGAAGATGTCGGCGCCCACAACGGCAACCAGCTCACCGTCGCGGTAGATGGGAGCAGCGCATACCAGACCGGCGATATCGGTGAACGCGTCCGATTCGACGCCGGTGAAGATCAGCCTTCCGGCAGCGACCGCCTGCTTGTACCAGGGGCGATCCCGCACCTCAAAATCGTAAACCTCGCCGTTTTCGTCGAAATAAGAGCCGGCGCGATCGTCCACAAACAGGATGCAGCCGTCCGCCGTCGCCACAAAGCAGGAGCTGAGCCGTTCGGAACTCTCGAACATCGACAGCATGATCTCGCTCATATTGGCGGCCAGACCGAGCGACGCGGATTTGTAAGGATCCACCCCCGTCTCGTGCTGCATCTGGACCGAGGCAATCCCGTTGTTGGCCTTGATCGGCGGCGAAAACGGATGAGCGGGGAAGGCGTCGGCGTGCTCATAGATCTCGGTCGCGAGCGACTGGAGCGTCAACACGTCGCTGCGCACGTCGCTGAACAGATCGTCGGCGATGTACGCCTGCAGCGCCGTGGTCTTCTTCATGGTGGCGGCGATCGTTTGCTTCATAGTCAGCTCGGAAACGTTGACGATGGCGGCCTGTTGTTCCCGGCCGGCCTCTTCGACCACGTTCGAGAGCTGGCTTTGCATCACCACGCTGACGGTGACGTAAACACCGACCAGCGCGATGATGAAGATCAGCACCAGATTGAAGATCTTTTGCTGAAGACCGCCGAACTTGATCCCGAGTATGTATCTCATACTTTCACCTCATCATCCATCGGAAGGATGTTTTCATAAAGATATTTGGCGAACTCGCAGCTGGAATACGCCGCGAAGCGCTGGTAATCGTCCGATTTGGCGTTGTCCGCGAAATCGCAGACGCTTTTGACGATGATCGGAATGGGC
>JBMNVL010000124.1:0-5026 GCA_050946775.1 Acutalibacteraceae bacterium | reverse complement strand
GAAGCGGACCCGCGCAGCGGGTGAGATTAGTGACGCCCCAAGAGCCCAAGCGCCAGCGCCGGGCGATTGGCCGGCGGAACGGTACATGCGAGCGCCAGCGAGTCGTATTCCCGTCTTCCGCTCCAAAGAACCGGCATCGCCTTTTGGCGGTGCCGGTTCTTTTTGGACGGATCGGGAAGCGGACCCGCGCAGCGGGTGAGATTAGTGACGCCCCAAGAGCCCAAGCGCCAGCGCCGGGCGATTGGCCGGCGGAACGGTACATGCGAGCGCCAGCGAGTCGTATTCCCGTCTTCCGCTCCAAAAAGAAAAAGTCGCGTCAGCGGCTTTTTTCTTTTTGTACTCTTCACTCTTCTCTTTTCATTTTTCACTCTTCTCTCCGCTCTCCCCGCGACTTTTTCCAGTGAAGAGAGAAGAGAGAAAAGAGAAGAGAATCGGTAGCTTTTCGCTGTGCGAAAAGCATTGATTGGTGGTTTGAAATATTGTATACTTATAACTGAATTGAGGTGATGATATGAACAGTCCGTTACTTGATAAATCGCTCGAGTTTGCATCGCAGGTCGTTCTGTTTTACGAAGAGTATTCCAAATCAAAAAAAGACACAACGATTGCAAAACAGCTTCTCCGCTCAGCGACGTCAATCGGTGCAAATATCAATGAAGCCGTATATGGAAACAGCAAAGCGGATTTTATTGCCAAACTCCATATCTCTTTGAAGGAAACCGGCGAAAGCATATATTGGCTGACTCTGCTGAAACGCACCGGCATTTTTGAGTATAGCTATGTTTCTTTGTTATCGCAAGCAGAAGAAATCAAACGTATGCTGATCGCTTCTATCAATACGGCAAAAGGTAACGGAAATGAAAAGTGACGTTATAAATCATTAGTCCAAATCCATCTGTCAAAAACGCCAATCCATCTTTTTTGTACCCCATTTATCAAACATACCGGTTTTTCAACGAAATAAATCCACCGCGTGGATTTGTGACCACCAGCATCATTTCACAAAGGAGGCACGATATGCCGCCAGTAAAGAAAAACACGCATCGTCATGTCTGGATCAACGGCAGACAAATGACGGTCATCTACGCCAAAGTGAAAAAGAATGATCCCGGCATATTGGTGATGGGAACCGACGTGTTCGGTCAGCTTGGCGGGTTTAGAGTCGGCGCGGAATATGATATCAAGTTAAGCGAAGAAGAATGCTGCCGCGGCGAATTGATTTCCATCTGGAAGGCTCCTCAAACCGAAAGATGGGAGTTTCAGTTGTTGGAATAATTCTTTCCAAAACCGTACAAAAGCGGCGGGGAATCGCTGTTGCAATATTTCCGCCGTTGCGGTAAAATACCGGTAGAATCCCTGCGCGGGTATCCCCGGCTGACATCGTTTGAGAGAGAGGATCGTCATGCGACAACGGCTCTATTTGTTTGGCACCATGCTCAAGATCGGGCTTTTCACCTTTGGCGGCGGGTACGCCATGATCGCTCTGTTGGAGCACGAATTCGTCGAAAGAAGAGCGTGGCTGACAAAAGACGAATTTCTCGATATGATCGCCGTCGCCGAGTCCACCCCCGGGCCCATCGCCATCAACGCCGCGACCTATATCGGGTATAAGCTCGCCGGGTTTTGGGGATCGCTGGCGGCGACCGTCGGGGTGTGCGTCCCCTCTTTTTTCATCCTTTACGCCATTTCGCTGTTTTTCGACGCCTTTCTGTCGGTCCCGCTGATCGCCTACGCCTTCAAGGGGATCCGCGTGTGCGTGATCTATCTGATCCTGTCGGCGGGGATCCGTTTGCTGAAGAGCCTGCGAAAAAACGCGTTCAACGGCGTACTCGTCGGCGCCGTGGCGGCGTGTATGATCGCGTTTTCCCTGCTGGCGGTGCACTTTTCGACCGTGTTTTACATCCTGATCGGCGGCGGTATCGGCGTGTTCGCGTATCTGATCAAGCGGCTGGCCGCCGGGAAGGACGGTGACGCATGATCTATCTTCGTTTGTTTCTCGCCTTTTTGGAGATCGGCGCCGTTTCCTTTGGCGGCGGTTACGGCATGATCCCGCTGATCCGGGATCAGGTCCTCGCCAACGGCTGGCTGAGCGAGGATGAACTGCTGAACGTCATCGCCGTCGCCGAGTCGACGCCGGGACCGATCGCCGTCAACGCGGCGACCTTCATCGGCGCCCGGCAGGGCGGGATCCTCGGCTCCCTTTGCGCCACGGTCGGCGTGGTGCTCCCGTCGTTTCTCATCATCCTGATCCTGGCCGCCGTTCTCCGCGGATTTATGAAATACAAGGGCGTGCAGGCGTTCCTTTGCGGCGTGCGTCCCTGCGTGGTCGCCATGATCCTGGCCACGGCCGCGACGCTTTCGCTGAACCTGCTGTTCGGCGTGGCGGATCTTTCGGGCAAAACGGCCCCCGACTGGAAAGCGATGCTGATCCTCGCCCTGCTGGCCGCCGTGCCGCTTCTTTTCAAAAAAGCGGGCAAAAAGAAGCCCTCTCCCATCCTGCTGATCCTCCTGTCGGCGGCTCTCGGGATGGCGGCGTATGCGCTGCCCGTTTGACCGTCAACACCAAGTCAGGAGGAACCGTCCATGACCGAAGAAGAAAAAATCAAAGCCGGGGTGCTATTTTGCCCGGCCGATCCGGCCTTGAAAGCCGTCAAACAGCGCGCACACGGGCTGAACATGGAATACAACGCCACCCGCGAGGAGGAATCCGAAAAACGCGCCGCCATCCTGCGCGAGCTGCTGGGCGACGTCGGCAAGGGATGCTTTTTTCAGGGGCCGATCACCTTTCATTACGGGATCCACACCCGCGTGGGGAAAAACGGGTTTTTCAATTTCAACCTGACGGTGCAGGACGACGCCGAGGTGACCATCGGCGAACGGTGCAATTTCGGGCCCAACGTCACCATTGTGACGCCGCTGCACCCGATGCTGGCCGACGAGCGCCGGGAGCTGCTGTGCGCCGACGGCGTCAAGCGCCGCCTGTGCTACGCCAAACCGGTGCGCATCGGCAGCGATTGCTGGCTGGGCGCCAACGTGGTGGTCTGCCCCGGCGTCACCATCGGCGACGGGTGTGTGATCGGCGCGGGCAGCGTGGTGGTCAAAAGCATTCCCGCCGGCACCTTTGCCGCCGGCAATCCCTGCCGGGTGATCCGCGTGCTGGGCGAAGCGGACAGCGTGTTCGCCCACCCGGACATTCTCGGTCCCTACTTTATAAAGGAGGATACGGAATGATCACCGACGCGTATGATATCCACTCCGCTCCCCTCATCACTCCGCGGGACTGCTACGGCGAACAGGGGCGGTTTTGCGACGTCTGCGTCGTCACCTTTTCCGGCGAGATCCTCGCCCACGCGCTGGCGGCGCATCCCCACGAGACGATCGCCGCCATCCACACCGCCAACGGCTCCCAGCCCATCTACGCGCTGGAGATCGACGGCAAAAAGATCGGGCTGTATCTGTCCGCCATCGGCTCGGCGATGGCGGCGAACAACGTCATCGAGGCCAACTGGCTGACCGGGGCGACCCGCTTTGTGATGTTTGGCTCGGCGGGATCGCTGGATCACAAGGCCACCGCCGGCAAATACGTGGTGCCCACCTTTGCCTGGCGGGACGAGGGTATGTCCTACCACTACGCCCCGGCGAGCGACGCCATTCCGGTGCCGGGATGGAAGACGGTGGCCGGGCTGTTCGAGGCGTGGGGCGTGCCCTTCGTCAAGGGCGGCGTCTGGACGACCGACGCCTTTTTCCGGGAGACCCGCGGGCATCTGCAGCGCCGGCGGGACGCCGGTTGTCTGGCGGTGGAGATGGAGCTGGCCGGGGTACAGGCGGTCTGCGATTTTCACGGCTGGCGGCTGTACGATTTTCTGGTGACCGGCGACGTGCTGGATCTTCCGGAATACGACCACAGCGGTCTTCACGCCGCCAACCACGCAACCGACAAATGGGATCTGGCGGTCAAAATCGCTTTGCAAACCGAAATCGCGTAAATTTTTTGCAAGACCTCTTTTCTTTTTCTTTCAAATGTGGTATATATGATATGGATCGTTTGAAAGCAAGGGGAGAAAAATTGTGGGAGAACGTCAAACAAAGGCCTCGCTGATCCGCCGGGTGGAGCAATCGACGGTGGTTTGTGCGGTGCGCAACGGGTTGGTCAACATCACGCCGATATTGATCATCGGCGCCTTTGCGCTGATCCTCAAAACGTTTCCCGTGGAGCAATACCAGGCCGCGATCGCGTCTTTCGCGGGCGGCATCCTGATCCGGCTGCTGGATTTCGTCTACAGCGCGACGTTCGGCGTACTGTCGGTGTATATGACCTTTTCCATCAGCCAGTCGTATATGCGCATCAAGGCCGACCCCGACGCGGTCGAAATGGGCGCGTCGCTGGCGTCGGTTTTGTCGTTTTTCGTGTTGTCCGGTGCGGATCTGTCGACCTTCGGCACCGACAGCATCGGCCCGAAATCCATGTTTCTGGCCATTTTGACCGGCCTTGGCGCCTCGGCGCTGTATCTGACGTTCGACCGCTTTTTGCGCCACCACCGCCACACCCTCTTTTCCTCCGGCGCCGACCGGCAGTTCAACCGAATGCTGTCCACCATTCTGCCGATCACGCTGGTCGCGCTGGTCTTCGTTTTGATCAACGCGGCGGTGGTACGCCTGTTTGACGTGGAATCCTTCCGCGCGCTGCTCAGCCGTTTTTTCAACTGGCTGTTCTCCCACGGCGCGACCGGTTTTTTCAAAGGACTCTTCTTTGTGCTTTTGTCCTCGGTGCTGTGGTTTTTCGGCATCCACGGCAGCGACACGCTGGAGGGCGTGATGCAGACCTATTTCACCCCGGGACTGGCGGCCAATCAGGCGGCGGTCGCGGCGGGTGAAGCGCCCACCCGGATCCTCACCAAGGAGTTTTTCGACTGCTTCGTTCTGATGGGCGGCTGCGGCTCGGCCATCTGTCTGCTGCTGGCGCTGCTGATCTTTTCCCGCAACCGCGCCAGACGCAGTCTGAGCGCGACGGCGGCCTTCCCGATGC
>JBMNVL010000123.1:0-5034 GCA_050946775.1 Acutalibacteraceae bacterium | reverse complement strand
AAGACGGACGTGGCTTGGCACGCTACCCGCACCAACGGGTATCACGAGGATCAGACCTATCCCTTCGTAACGGTGATCCGCTCGGCCGACGAGCTGCGGGACTATTACGACGCCAACAAAACCCTATGGTCGTTTGACGCCGGCTATGACGAATGGGAGAGCTTCCAAACCGTGGCCGACCGGTACGGCGCCGGCTATTTCGCCGACCGGGTCCTGCTGCTCGTGCGCCTGGAGGAGCCCAGCGGCTCCATTCGGCACACCGTCACCGGGCTGACCCTGAACGGCGCAAAAGAGGTGACGATCCACGTTGACCGCTTTGTCCCCGAGATCCTCACCGACGATATGGCCGAGTGGCATTTGTTTATCGAGCCGCCGGCCGGGTGGCGGATCGAGCCGGAAGACCGGCTGACCGACGGCGTCAGCGTGGTCTTCACCGAGTCCGCGCCCGAAAAGCGGGTGGTCTGCTCCAAAAACGGCGTCACCCTCTCTCTGCCCCGGCGGGACGGATGGGAATACGAAGACGCCGTCTACAACCTGCCCGCCGACGACGACCGCGCCGTCACGGGCATCCGGTTTTGGCCGGCGGGACACCCCGACGGCGCACTGGTGCTGCAATACGCCGAGGCATGGGGCATCTGCGGCACGGAACTGGAACAAAAGCAGACCACCGTCGCCGGCCGCGACGCCCGGCTTTGCTACTACGACGGCAGTCCCTGCTGGTCGTTTTTGATCTTTGCCGACGCCCTGCCCGACGGCACCGTGGCGGTGATCAGTGAATCCGCCGACGGCTGGTGGGACGAGTACGGCGACGAGGCGATGGCCATTCTTGACGGCGTTCAAATCGACGGATAGACTCCTCCTGCACGGATCCGCTTTCCCGGTCGGGAAAGCGGATCCGTTGTTTTTTGCGGGCGATATGCCCAAAATTGCAAACGGAATCCCCGTCGCCCTTTTCAAATGCTACAATTCTTCCGAAAGAGGTACGCTTTTCGCCGTTTTCTCTTGACATTTCAAAATGGCAAGGGTATAATATGCACGAGTTGCAGAAATTCTTGCATAAATATTCAAGTGAGGTGCCAATCATGAACAAGGAATCCATCAAGAAAGTCGTTTTGGCCTATTCGGGCGGACTGGACACGTCCATCATCATCCCCTGGCTGAAGGAGAACTACAACAACTGCGAGGTGATCGCCGTTTCCGGCAACGTCGGCCAGGCCGACGAGCTGGAGGGGCTGGAGGAAAAGGCGCTCAAGACCGGCGCGTCCAAGCTGTACGTGCTGGATCTGACCGAGGAATACGTCAACGATTACATCATCCCCACCATGAAAGCCGGCGCGGTGTACGAGGAATACCTGCTGGGCACCAGCCACGCCCGTCCCTGCATCGCCAAGGGACTGGTGGAGATCGCCCTGAAGGAGGGCGCCGACGCCATCTGTCACGGCTGCACCGGCAAGGGCAACGATCAGGTGCGCTTTGAGCTGGCCATCAAGCACTTCGCGCCCAATATGCCCATCATCGCGCCCTGGCGGGAGTGGGATATCAAATCCCGGGAAGAGGAGATCGCCTACGCCGAGGCACACAACGTGCCTCTGAAGATCAACCGGGAGACCAACTACTCCAAGGACAAGAACCTGTGGCATCTCTCCCACGAGGGACTGGATCTGGAGGACACCGGCAACGAGCCGCAGTATGAAAAAGAGGGCTTCCTCGAAATGGGCGTTTCCCCCATTCAGGCGCCCGACAAGCCCACCTACGTCACTTTGGAGTTTGAAAAGGGCGTGCCGGTGGCGCTCGACGGGGAGAAGATGAGCGCCAAGCAGATCATTTTGAAACTTAACGAGCTGGGCGGCGCCAACGGCATCGGCCTGCTGGACATCGTGGAAAACCGGCTGGTCGGCATGAAATGCCGCGGGGTGTACGAAACTCCCGGCGGCGCCATCCTCTACAAAGCCCACAGTGTGCTGGAGAGCATCTGTCTGGACAAGATGACCGCCCACGAAAAACAGCGGCTGTCCATCACCTTCGCCGAGCTTGTATACAACGGCCAGTGGTTCACCCCCTTGCGGGAAGCGCTCAGCGCCTTCGTCGACAAGACCCAGGAAAAGGTCACCGGCAAGGTGCGCCTCAAGCTCTACAAGGGCAACATGATCAACGCCGGCGTGTGGAGCCCCAACTCGCTGTACAGCGAGGAGATCGCCACCTTCGGCGAGAGCGACTACGACCAGAAGGATTCCGCCGGATTCATCAACCTGTACGGTCTGCCCATCAAGGTGCAGGCGATGGTCGACGGCAAGTAAGAGGACGAAAAGATGAGCAAAATGTGGGCCGGACGGACGTCCGGCGTGACCGATCCGGTCGCCGACGATTTCAATTCCTCCATCCGGTTTGATTCCCGGATGTATCCCCAGGATATCCGCGGCAGTATGGCGCACGCCGCCATGCTGGGCGCACAGGGGATCATCACCCCCACCGAGGCCGATGCCCTGATCGACGGGCTGCAGGGGATCCTCGACGATCTGCAAAGCGGCGCGCTGGCGATCGATCCGTCGTGCGAGGACATCCATATGTTCGTCGAGCAGGTGCTGACCGAGCGGTTGGGCGACGTGGGTAAAAAGCTGCACACCGCTCGCAGCCGCAACGATCAGGTGGCGCTGGATCTGCGGATGTATCTGCGGGATGAGATCGACGAGATCGACCGGCTGATCGTCGATCTGCTGGAGGCGCTGGTCGATCAGGCGACGGCGCACAAGGCGACCATCCTGCCGGGGTACACCCATCTGCAGCGGGCGCAGCCCATCGTTTTCGGGCACCATCTGATGGCTTACGCCATGATGCTTTTGCGGGATCGCCAGCGGCTGGCCGACGCCAAAAAGCGGATGAATCTCTCCCCTATCGGCTGCTGCGCTCTGGCCGGCACCACCTACGACACCGACCGGCAGATGGAAGCGGCGCAGCTGGGGTTTGACGGGGTCGTTCTCAACAGTCTCGACGGGGTATCCGACCGGGATTTCGCGGTCGAGATCCTCGCCGCGCTGGCGACGCTGATGATGCACCTGTCCCGGTTTTCAGAGGAAGTGATCCTCTGGTCGAGCTGGGAATTCCGGTTCGTGTCGCTGTCCGACGCCTACACCACCGGCTCGTCCATCATGCCCCAAAAGAAAAATCCCGACATGGCCGAGCTGGTCCGGGGCAAGACCGGGCGGGTCTACGGCGATCTGATGGCGCTGCTGACGGCGCTCAAGGGACTGCCGCTGGCCTACAACAAGGATATGCAGGAAGACAAGGAAAGCGTCTTCGACGCGGTGGACACCGTCAAGATGTGTCTGCGGGTCTTCGCCCCGATGATCGCCACCATGACGGTCAACGCCGACGCCATGAAAAAAGCGGCGCAGCAAGGATTTATCAACGCCACCGATCTGGCCGATCATCTGGTCAAGCAGGGACTGCCCTTCCGCAGCGCGTACAAAATCGCCGGTCAGCTCGTCGCCTACTGTCTGCAAAACGGCACGGTGCTGGAGGAGCTGCCGCTGGAGGTGATGCGGCGGTTCAGCGATTCGTTCGGCGAGGACGTTTACGCCGATATCGACCTGCTCAACTGCGTGCAAAAGCGCTCGTCGCAGGGCGGCACCTCCACCCAATCGGTGGAAGAGCAGATCGCGCTGGTGCAAGCGGCGATCGGACAAAGGAGCGAGTAAAATGGGCTTTTTGAAAGGGCGGTCTTTTCTCAAGCTGCTGGATTTCACCCCCGATGAGATCGGCGGACTGATTGATTTGGCCGCCGAACTGAAAGCACAGAAAAAGGCGGGTATTTCCCACCGGTTGTGCGAGGGCAAAAACGTGGCGCTGATCTTTGAAAAGACCAGCACCCGCACCCGCTGCGCCTTTGAGGTGGCGGCGGCCGATCTGGGAATGCACCCGGTCTATCTCGACCCCGACGGCTCCCAGATCGGCAAAAAGGAAAGCATCGCCGACACCGCCCGGGTACTGGGGCGGATGTTCGACGGGATCGAATACCGCGGCTTCGGGCAGGAGATCGTGGAGGAATTGGCGCGTTACGCCGGGGTGCCGGTCTTCAACGGGCTGACCAACGAATTCCACCCCACCCAGATTTTGGCGGATTTTTTGACCATCCGGGAGCATTTCGGCAAGCTGCGGGGGATCAAGCTGGTCTATATGGGCGACGCGCGGTACAATATGGGCAACTCGCTGATGGTGGGCTGCGCCAAAATGGGGCTGCACTTCGTCGCCTGCGCGCCCAAGGCGTACTTCCCCGACCCGGCGCTGATCGACACCTGCCGGCAGATCGCCGCCGAAACCGGTGCCACGCTGGAATTCATCGAGGATCCGATGACCGCCGTCAAGAGCGCCGACGTGATCTACACCGACGTGTGGGTGTCGATGGGCGAACCGGCCGCGGTATGGGAGGAGCGGATCGCCGCTTTATCCCCCTATCGGGTCACGGCGGAGCTGATGGACGCCGCCGGCGAGAGATGCCGCTTTATGCATTGTCTGCCGGCCTTTCACGACTTAAAGACCACCGTCGGCAGGCAGGTGGGCGAGCAATTCGGCCTTTCCTGCATGGAAGTGACCGACGAGGTGTTTGAGGGCGAGCGCTCGATCGTTTTCGACGAGGCGGAAAACCGGATGCACACCATCAAAGCGGTCATGGCGGCCATGATTTGAGAATAATCGCCGCGCACGGCGCCGACCGGCGCCGTGTTTTGCTTTTTTCGGCGATATGTGCTATACTGAGCGTATTCTTGACGAAACGAGGCGACGGCATGATCTACACCGTGACGCTCAACCCCTCTCTCGACTGCGTGACCCGACTGGATCGCTTTCAGCCGGGCGCCCTCAACCGCGCCGCCGGTCAGCGGATCACCTTCGGCGGCAAGGGACTCAACGTCAGCGTGATGCTGCGCCGGCTGGGGGTGGATTCCACGGCGCTGGGCTTTGCCGCCGGATCCACCGGGCGGGAGCTGGAACGGCTGGTGCAAAAAGAAGGGATCGATCCCGCGTTCGTTACGCTGGACG
>JBMNVL010000122.1:0-5349 GCA_050946775.1 Acutalibacteraceae bacterium | reverse complement strand
CCAAATGGCTGTTCATCCTCTTTTTCGGGTATTATCCGCTGATCAAGTGGCCGCTGGATCTGCGGCCAAAGCCGGTGGGGTGGCTGATCAAGCTGGCGCTGTTCAACGCCGCGGTCGTCGCGGCCTACGCGCTGATGCTGCTGGTGTTTCATCTGGACCCCGGCGTCTTCGAGCTGTTCGGGGTGAATCTGCCGGCGGTGCTGCTGGCGCTGGGCAACGCGGTGTTCGTTTTGTATGATTTCGTTTTGTCCCGGCTGATCCGGGATTACGAATTCCGCTGGCGGCACGTTCTGCTGAAGATCTGGCGGGGATAGCGGTTTACCTATAAAAGGATCGCGCGTTTATGGCAAAAGAAATACCGGGATCACACGGTTGTGATCCCGGTATTTTTCTCTATACGGGTCAGCCTTTATTCACGGCCTTTTTGATGCCGTCGATGATCCACAGATACCCAAATCCCACCGCGAGGAGCAGCGCGAGCAAGGCCAGGATCCACCACACGCAGCCCATAAACGGCAGCTCGTCTGCAAACCCGAAGGCGCCGGCGGGACTGCCCCAGTTGAGAAAGAAGTAGGGATAACGGATCCCCTCGGCAAATTCCCACCCGGCGGCGTAGCCGATCCCGGCGTAGATCGCGTATGCCAAAGGCGGCAGGATCACGAAGGGTACGCCGCGCTTGCGGATGTCCCCGTACACGCCGGTCAAAAGAAAATCGGCGATGGTGATCAGGGGAACGACCACGTGTGTCAGAACGTTCTGAAGGTTCCAGGCGTATCGCCCCAGCGTCGGCGCCAGAACGAAGGTGAAAACGGCGCCCGTCAGCGTGATGGAGACCGTCGCGACGAACTGGATCAGGTACCACCTGCCGCCAAGGCGACGGTTTTTTTGCAGCAGCACCCCGCCGATCAAAGCGACCAGAGCGACGGCAATATTGGACTGGATGGTGAAGAACATAAACACCCGGCCGCCGCCCATAAAGGTGTCCGCGGACGCGTAGGCGCTGAGAAACACGCCCGCTGCCGCCGAAAGGACGGCGATCGTTTTGAGGATCAGCGATACGATCCTGCTTTTGAAGGGAATCTCCATACGTTGCTATCCTCCTGCTTTCGTCTTATCGGGGAAGTGCCGCTCCTCTCTCTAACGCTTTTGGCGTTATTTTGCCATTTCTGCCGCGAACGCGCCCGCCCGCTTGAAATCGTCCTGCGTGGGCAGGCCCTTGTTGATGAAGATCCACGATGCCGCGCAGTGGAACTCCTTTTCGCTGACCGGGATGCCGAGCGCGTCGGCCGTCTTTTTGACCGCTTTTATCGTGGACGTCCCGGAGGCGGAGGTGTTCATGTTGACGATCTCGCCGATCTTATCCTTGTTGCGCTCCAGAAAGCGCGCGACCTCTTTATCGATGTTGGCGGCGTACATGGCGTTGATCAAAAACAGCCTGTCGGCCTTTTCCGAAAGGTCGGCGGAAACGTCGAGCGCCTCGATTTCCAGCGCCGCCGACACCGCGTCGGCGAGTTTTTTGGTGTTGCCCTTTTTCGATTTGGTGAAAAATCGGATCGCGTTTTTCATAACCAGTCTCCTTTTTTCTATAATGATTTTCATCGGTGACTCATTCGTCGCCGTCGTATTCCTCGCCGGTCGCCCAATGAGCCAGCCCGTGCAGGATCGGCCACAGCGCACGTCCGCGCTTTGTCAGGGAGTATTCGACTCTTGGCGGGATCTCCTCGTACTGCCGGCGGACGATGACGCCGTCCGCCTCCAGCTCCTTCAAGGATGCCGACAGCATGGCGCTGGTCACCCCCGCCGTCTTGCGTACCAGATCGTTGTACCGCTGCGTGCCGTCCACGTAAAGCGTGCAAAGGATCCGCATCTTCCATTTTCCGCCAATCACCCGCAGCGCCTCGCCGATGGGGCAGGGCGACGCGCACGGACATACGCCGCGGCATCCGGCGCCGTTTGTGCTCTTGCTCATTTTGAACTCCTTGTCGTTACGTCCAAAGTCAACGATATCCAAAGAATAGTATAACAAATATTCTTTTCATAGTCAATATGTTTTTCATACTTAAAAGGCAAACGTCGAAGCGTTTTTCCATCCCCAAAAACGCGCCCGGTCAAAAACCCCGCCGGGCGTGCAGACAAGCGGTACGCTCGCTGCCGTTTCCGACGGGGTTCGCAAAACCGTAAAAGCGCGTTGTTCAGCCGTTTTTGTTTTTTCTGACGCTGTATGCCAGGCCGAGAGTGACGGTCATGATCACCGGCGTCCAGATCGAAACGTACATCGCCGATACCGAAAGGAGATTCTCCTTGAGATCGTTGAGGTTTTCCGTTCTGGCGGTGATGGTGGAGTAGACCGAAAACGCCACGGCGACGACCCCCATGCACAGCAGCAGCCAATCCGCCGCTTTGGTATCCTTCAGCCGCTGGGCGAACGCGATATACAAGCCGAACAGCACCGTCAGGGTCACCAGCTGATAGGTGGTCCTGAAGGGCAGCAGCACGTTGAGCAGGATCGCCGCGCAAAAGGCGTATACGGCGCCCAAATAGTAGGAGTCGTCTTTTTTGTAGCCGTAAGACGCGTAAAAGATCACGGCGATATAAGACAGCAGCACGATGCTGTAGGAGGCGATGAACAAAACGCCCGTCTGATAGGCGATGCTGAACCACAGCACGTATCCCGTGCCGACCGTTGCCAAAACGGTCAATATAAACTGAATAAGCAGGGCGATCGCTTTCCCTTTCGGCAACCCGAATCTGGCTTTCGTGTCCATAAAATCCTCCTGTCGTATATATATGGTTTGATGATCGGATCCATCATAACAGAATCCTGTAAAAAAAGCAAGCGTCTCACCGCCGTTTGCCTGCTTGACACCCGTAAAGCGGGTGATATATAATAAAGTAACTTTATCGATCAAAAGACAGGAGGATCGGTGGTTTGAGGGCACATAAACGTATGCGGTACGCGACTGGAGTATTGGCGGCGCTGATCCTGATGGGCGGTCTTCTGACCGGGTGCGGGATGAAGGATGACGGAGCGATCGCCTCCTCCACTTCTGCCCCGGTTGCGGAATACAGCACCTTTGCCGACTTGAGCGGCAAAACGGTGTCGATGCTCACCGGCGCGCCTTTTGAGGATCTGGTGCGCGGCAAGGCGCCGGACGTGGGGGAGTTTACCTTTTTCAACAACACCCCGGATATGATCCTCGCGCTGAAAGCGGGGAAAACCGACGCCTTTTTGTCCAACAACGCCGTGACGGAGCTGGCCGTCAACCGCAACCCCGAGCTGGCGCTTTTCCCGCAGGATCTGCAAACGGGGACGTTCGGCTTCGCTTTTGCCAAGGGCGATCCCCGGCGGGACGCCTGGCAGAAAGCCTGCGACGCCATCCCGGACGAAACCAGGCGGGCGCTGTGGGCGAAATGGACCGGCTCCGACGACAGCGCCAAAACCCTGCCAAAGCAGGATTGGCCCGGCAAAAACGGCACGGTGCAGGCGGCCGTCTGCGATACCCTTGAGCCGATGAGCTATATGGGCGACGGCGGACAGATCGTCGGCTTCGATATCGAGATGATCCTGCTGATCGCCAGGGAGCTGGACGTTCACGTGGCGTTCACCGGAATGGAGTTTTCCGCCGTGATGTCGTCGGTCCAGGCGGGAAAGGCGATGATCGGCGCCGGCTCGATCATCGCCACCGACGAGCGAAAGCAGTCGGTCGATTTCGTGGAATACTATCCCGCCAGGTTTACGCTGGCGGTGCGCAGCGTACCGGCCGGCCCGGCCAAGACGCTTGCCGCTATGCAAAACGCCTCCATCGGCGTGCTGACGGGGACCAATTTCCCGCAGATCGTGGAGGCGGCCCTTCCGCAGGCGGAGCTTTTGTATTTCAACACGATCGCGGACGAAGTCAACGCGCTCAAAAGCGGGAAGGTGGACGCCGTCGCGCTGGACGGGCCGGTGGCTCGCAACATAAAGGCGCAGGACGGCTCGCTGGACGTGCTTTTTGAAACCCTGGACGCGATGGAATACGCCTTTGCGCTGGGAAAAAGCGAATCCGGCGAAGCCCTGTGCGCCGATCTGAACGACTTTCTGCGCGCCCTCAAGGCCGACGGGACGATGGAACTCCTGCAGAAAAAGTGGTTTGACAGCGGCGATCTTGCCGCCGTTTCGATGGCCGATTACCGGACCCTTCCCGCCGCAAACGGGACGGTGCGGCTGGCCACGTTCCAGTACCCGCCCTTCGTTTTGCAAAACGAGGAGATGCTGGTCGGCTACGAGATCGAGCTGATGACCCTGTTTTGCCAGGAGCGCGGCTACGCCCTCGAAATCTTCGATATGAGCACCGACGCGGTCCTGGCCGCCGTCCAAAGCGGCAAGTGCGACGTCGCCTGCTGCTGTATTTCGATCACCGAGGAGCGCAAGGAGAGCGTGCTCTTCTCCGAGCCGGACTATACTGGCGGCACGGCGCTGTTGGTGGAGAAGGGCGTCAAAAGCCAAAGCGGCGGATTTTTCGCGGGATTGCGGGACAGCTTTGAAAAGACCTTCCTGCGGGAAAACCGGTGGAAGCTCTTTGCCGAGGGGATCGGCACGACCCTTTTGATCACCGTGCTTTCCATCCTGCTTGGGACGGTGTTGGGCTTTTTAACGTTTATGGCCTGCCGCAACGGGAATCCCGTCGCCAACGCGATCACCCGCTTTTGCGTGTGGCTGGTGCAGGGAATGCCGGTGGTCGTGCTGCTGATGGTGCTGTACTACATCGTTTTCGGCAGCGTGGCGATCCCCGGCGCCGCGGTATCGGTGGTCGGGTTTACCCTCATTTTCGGCGCGGCGGTCTTCAATATGCTCAAAGCCGGCGTCGGCACCATCGACCGGGGACAGACCGAGGCGGCCTACGCCTTGGGCTACACCGACCGGCAGACGTTTTTCCGGGTGGTGCTGCCGCAGGCGATGCCCCACTTCATGCCGGCGTATAAGGGCGAGATCACGGCGCTGATCAAGGCGACCGCCGTCGTGGGCTACGTGGCGGTGCAGGATCTCACCAAGATGGGCGACGTTATCCGCAGCCGCACCTACGAGGCGTTTTTCCCGCTGATCGCCGTGGCGGTCATCTATTTCGTTCTGGCGGCGATCTTGACCTTTATCGTCAATAAGATCGAGATCCGTATCGACCCGCGGCGCCGCTCGCGCGCGGATATTTTGAAGGGGGTGGACGGCCGGTGATCGAACTGATCCATCTGGAAAAGAAATACGAGGAGTCCACCCCTCTCAAGGACGTCAACGCGGTGATAAACGACGGAGACGTGATCTCGGTCATCGGTCCCTCCGGCACCGGAAAATCCACCCTGATCCGCTGCATCAAT
>JBMNVL010000121.1:0-5358 GCA_050946775.1 Acutalibacteraceae bacterium | reverse complement strand
CTTGGCGGCGCCGTCGAGATAGGCCATGGCGCCGTCGTACCAGGAATCGGCGGCGAAAAGCGCCCACAGGGCGTCCTCGTCCCGCTCGGAAAAGACCTCCTGCGCCTTGCCCTGGCGCACCATCGACCAGACCTTGGCCTGTTGGGAAAAGCCCAGCAGGATGCCGTCCTCTTCCCCGTTCATGTCCTCAATGGCCGTCTGCAGATAACCCGACAGCGAATCGCCGGGATCCTGGACGATCGCGATACCGACGAAGCAGCCGTATTGCCCGTCGATCTCGGCCGCGCGGGCGTTGAGCGCACTTATCTCTTCCGCCGCGAACACCTCGTCGGTATCCCGCACGTAGGTTTTGCCCTCGGCGGCAGCCATCGTCAGCCAGCCGACGCAGCAAAGCGCCGCCAGCAGCAGGGAGATGCATCGTTTTTTCATCACACCGCACCCCCTTACAACAGCTGGATCAGCCAGCCGACGGCTGCCGCCGCTGCCGCGCCGATCCCGGCGAGAAGACCGAACCACCGCCAGAACGCGCCCTTGTCCATCGGCAGATCGCCGACGAATTTCCCGGTCTGACCGTTCATGGCAAAGGTGTAGCGGTTGCCGTTCCAGGTGGTGTTGAGCATCCACACCGGGTACAGCGCGTACCGTGCCCGGCCGTTTTGCAGCCGCACGCTGCCGCCCTCGGGCGTCACGGTGGTGAAGCCCTGCACCGTGTCGGCAAACACCTGCTCGGTGCTTTGGCGCACCCGCTGGTTGGCCCGTTCCACGCTGTCGTCGGCCGTTACGTCGTATTTATCGGCGAGATATCCCGCCAGATAGGCGGTCTGGAAATCCACCGCCTGGGACAGATCGAAGGGCTCGATGGATTCCATCAGATCGTCCGGCATTTTGGACGAGCCGTCCACCGGCACCGCTTCAAATCCCAGCGTGCCCGCCCGGACGACAGAGAAAAAGCTGGTCTCGGTATAATCGTACTTGCTGTCGCTCCAGGTGCGCACCCGGGTGGCGCGGTAGCGGATATCGGCGTCAGCATCGGCGTCAAACAGCCAAAACGGCACGTAGACGCCCTTGATCTCGTCGATGTGGTTTTGATCCTTGAACACCTTGGGCAGCAACCGCTTGCCCTTGAGATGCTGCATCAATCCCGCCTTGGCGGCCGCCTTGTCCAGCTGGAAGGGGATCACCAGATCGGGCTTGAGCCCGCCGGCAACGTTGCCAGTGACCACCACCGGGTTGCCGCAGAAGGGGCAGGACGTGGCCGCCATATTGGCGTCGCCCACGATCTCACCGCCGCAGGAATGGCAAACGTAGCTGCGCAGCCCGTCGGTTTCGCCCTGCGCCCATTCGACGCCGGGCTGGGTCTGCCACTCGAGAGAATCGCTTCCCTCCTGCGACAGATCCAGATCGTAGCCCTTGAGCGCCTCCATTTCAAATTCGGTGTCGCAATACGGACACTTCATTTTCTGCAGGGTGCTGTCAAACGCAATGGCGCCGCCGCAGCAAGGGCATTTATATTCTTTTAATTCCGCCAAACACCTCAACTCCTTTTGGGGGCGAACGGGCCGTTATTTCGCGTCGTTGTCGTCAAACGGGTCGCCGCACTCGGGGCAGAATTTCGGCGGATGCGCCGGATCCTCCGGCTCCCAGCCGCATTTGTTGCATTTGTACAGCAGCGCGCCGGCCGGCTTTTTGGCGCCGCAGTTGGGGCAGAATTTGCCCTTGTTCACCTGGCCGCAGGTCGGGCAGGTCCAGCCGTCGTCCGCCGGCTTGGCGGTGCCGCACTCGGGGCAGAATTTGCCGCTGGCGGTCTTGCCGCAGGTCGGGCAGACCCATCCGCCGGCCGCGGGTGCCGCCGGCTGCTGAGGCTGGACGGGCGGCTGAGGCTGCTGCGCCTGTTGCTGCTGCCCCATGGCGAACAGATTTTGCGCGCCGGCCGCGCCGGCGGCATTCATCGCCATACCCATGCCGATAAAGCCGTTCATCGCGCCGCCCTCGTTGGCCGCCGCGGCCCGCATGGCGTCCGCCTGGGCGCCGACGATGGTCGCCGCCGCCATGGTGGGATCCTTCATCACCGCGGTGCGCTGGAGCTGTTTGATCATCTCGGCGTCCTCGTCGGGCAGGGTGACCGAGCCCAGCGCCACCGATACCACCTTAAGGCCGCGCAGTTCGCCCCATTTGGCGGAGAGAACCTCGTTCATCGCCGCTTCCAGCTCGGTGTTGTGGGAGACGATCTGGTTGGGACGCAGCTCGAGATCCGACAGCTTGCCGAAGGCCGGCTGCAGAGCGCTGATGAACTCGGTCTTCAGCTGGCCGTCCAGCTCGTCGCGGGTATATTCCTGCGAGACGTTGCCGCAGACGTTGGTGTAAAACAGGATCGGATCGGCGATCTTATAGGAGTAGACGCCCGAGCAGCGCACCGACACGTCGACGTCCAGCCCGATCTTGGAATCCACCACCCGGAAGGGGATGGGATTGGGGGTGCCGAATTTGTTGTCGATCAGCTCCTTGAGGTTGAAATAGTACACCCGCTGATCCTTGCCGGTATCGCCGCCGTAGGTAAAGCGCTTGCCGATGGTCTTGAAGGTATCGAGGATGCTCTTGCCCAGCGGGCCGGAGAAGATGCTCGGCTCGGAGGAGGTGTCGTAGGTGAATTCGCCCGGCTCGGCGCAAACCTCCACCACCTTGCCCTGCTCCACGATGATCATGCACTGCCCGTCGGCCACAGCGATACCCGAGCCGTTGGAAATGATGTTGTCGTTCCCCTTGGTGTTGGAGGAACGGCCGCCGACCCGCTTGACCCCTTTGGTCATCAACACGTTTTTGTCCAGCGCCTCACAGTAGAAAAACTCCTTCCACTGATCGGCGAGGGTGCCGCCCAGGGCACCGATTCCAGCTTTGATAAGACCCATACGTCCAATCTCCCTTCCGTTTTTTGCAATCGTACCCGCCCGGCCGCTTTGTTCAGCCACAACTGGTACTATTGCCTATATTATATAGAAAAGTCAGGCGTTCGTCAAGCAAAAATGAACCAAACAGGCCGCCCCGATGAGAAATATGTAACCAACCGGTAACCAAAATGTATGCGAACGCTTTTCCGCAAACCGCCAAACGGGCGCTGATCCGATTGGATCAGCGCCCGTTTGGCGCGGCCGGCAGCAGATCGATCACCCGCTTGCGGCGCCGGCGGGCATAGCGCACCGCCTGGTAAGCGCCGCCGAAATCCCGCCATATCCCTGACACGACCACCTCACAGCGGTCGATCATCCAGCGGTTGCACCGGGTGACGGCCGCCTTATAATGCACGCCGGCCAGCTCCTCCGGCACCAGAATATCGTCGTACGTCTGCATATAGTACTCCCTTTGCCGGTTGAACTCGTTGGAAAAATACGGGCGGATCAGCCAGAGCCTTACCCGGGGATCGCGCGCCTTCGCCCGGCGCACCGCCGCGCCAAAGGCGGCGTCAAATTCGCCGTGTCCGCCGGTCAGGAAGGTGTATATCCCCTCCTGTCCGATCAGCCGTGCCAGCGTTTCGTCCAGCGCGCCGGAGACGTCCCGCAGCATATCCCGATGCCCGAACCCGCAGCACATTTTATCCATGATCGCCCACACACCCAAAGCCATTATTTGTATCCGTTTGTTCTTCATTATACTATTTATATTAGTATAATTCAATAGCAACCGCAAATTCTATCGGTAGCCCATCGCTAAAAAATCATTAACATAGAAGGTAGAAACAGGAGGATCGAGCGATGGACAACGATTTTATCCGCAATCGCATTTCTGCCTTGCGTTTGAAAAAGGGCGTTTCTGAATACAAAATGAGTTTTGATTTGGGCCATAGCAAGGGCTATATTCAAAGCATTACGTCCGGGCGTGCCTATCCGTCTTTATCGGAATTGCTGTATATTTGCGAATACTTCGGCATTACGCCGCGGCAGTTTTTTGACGAGGAGATCGAAGAGCCGCATCTGGTGCAGGAGCTGTACGCGCTGGCGCGGGATATGGACGAGGAAGATTTGCAAACGCTGATCGCCGTGGCCAAACGCATCAAAAAATAACGCACGCAGAAAACGGGCGCTGATCCGATTGGATCAGCGCCCGTTTGGCGTTTGACGTTACAGGGTATTGAGCACGGCCTCGACCTTTTGCAGGGATTCGCGGATCTTCAGATGCTGCGGGCATTTGCGCTCGCACTGGCCGCAGTTGAGACAGGAATCGAAGAATTTGCCGCCGTCGTGACGGTAGCCGTCGATCTCCCGTTTGGCGTGGGCCGACAGCTCGTAGACGTTGTGGAAGGTGTAGGCGTTGAAGATGCGGGGAATATTGATCCCGGCCGGGCAGGGCTGGCAATAGTTGCAGCCGGTGCAGTACAGCTCGCCGAATTTTTTCAGCGAATTGAACGCTTCGCCCAGCTGCCGCTGCTCGTCGGCGGTCAGCACCGCGTCGTCGGAGGCGATGCGGGTATTCTGCTCCACCATCTCCATGGTCTGCATTCCCGACAGGGCGCAGCAGATGTTGGGGTTGCCCAGCACGAATTTGAAGGCCAGCTCGTAGGTGGGGATGGGCTTTTCGGTCAGCTTTTTGCCAAGCTCTGTCGGCGCCGACAGCCGTCCGCCCGCCACCGGGCCCATGGCGACCACGCCCAGTCCTTTGGACGCGGCGTAGGCGATCATCTCCTCGTGCGCCCGGTCGAGCAGACTGTACTGCACCAGCATGGTCTCCAGCGGCACGCCGTACGCCTCGGCGTTGTCGATGAGATACTTGATGTTCTTCGGATCGTCATGGAACGAGAAGGAGATATGCCGGATCAGCCCCTCTTCCTTGGCCTTGCGGGCTTCGTCGAGCAGCTTCAGGGGCATGACCTTCTCGTCGAATTTGCCCCGGCTGAGTCCCCAGAAATGGTAATAGTCGATGTAATCGGTATCCATCTTTTTCAGACTGCGTTCCAGCCATTCCCGGTAATCGGAGGTTTTGTGGATATCGTTGCACTCGAATTTGGTGGTGACCTTTACCTCGCTGCGGAAGGGCTTGACCGCCTTGCCCACGGCGATTTCGCTGTTGTGGTGGCAGTAATAGGGAGCGGAATCGAAATAGTTGACCCCGAGCTCATGCGCCCGGCGGAGCATGGGGATCGCTTTTTCCTCGTCGATCGACCACTGGCCGTCCCGCTCGATCTCGGGCAGACGCATACAGCCGAAGCCCAGCGCGGAGATCTCTTCCCCGGTGTTTCCAAAGGGACGGTATTTCATAATGGCGACACCTCTTTGGTAGTATTTGGCTGACCCGCGATAAGGACAAAGCGCCGGATAAGCGGCCGAATGCGGTGCTTTTCGGCTTGTTGTCCTTGCCTTGCGCCAGCAA
>JBMNVL010000120.1:0-5585 GCA_050946775.1 Acutalibacteraceae bacterium | reverse complement strand
TTACTTCAGGCCGTTTTCGTACTGCTCGATCATCTTTTTGACCATCTGGCCGCCGATGGAGCCGGCCTGCTTCGCGGTCAGATCGCCGTTGTAACCCTGCTTCAGGTTCACGCCGACAGCGCTGGCAGCCTCCATTTTGAAGCGGTTCAGCCCGTCGCGGGCCTCCGGAACAACGTTTTTGCTCGCCATGATACTTGTCACTCCTTACTTTCGATGATAATGTCGTCACGGCGTTTGCGGTACTATTGTGTGCCGGCGATGAAAAAATAACGCAGAAAAAATCTGCCAAATACGCCCTTTGGCTCACAATCGTCTTTTTTTATCGCTGTATTTTACATTCGCATAAAGGATATTGTCCCGGCAAAGAAAAATTCCTCGGCGTCCAGCCGGTATGGTTCCATCAGCTCCGGACCGCAGCTGTGGGAGCCGACGCCGCTTTGCGCCGCGTCGACGCACACCACCGTGTCGCCGCAGGGCTCCAGTTCAAAATTATGCGCTTTACCGGCCAGCTCCTCTTGCGTATACAGGGAAGCGTTGAAGCAAAATGCGCCGTCCACCGCCAGCGACAGCCCGTTCCCGGCAAGCTCCAGACGGGTGCAGCCGAAGTGGCTGCCGTTTTCCTGCGGGCGAATATAATCCTCGTGCAGATCGGCCACGGTGCTTTCAAACCGCCCGTACCAGCTGGCACGATGTTTGTCGATATAGCTTTCGTACGGACCGTAGCCGGCGTAGGTCACCCGGTCCATCTCGCGGGGCAGGAACATCCGCAGCCCAAAACGGGGCAGCCACGGCACGCTGGGATGGCGGTGCACTTTCATATCCCAGTCGATGGCGCCGGCGCCGTCCACCGTCCACACCGCCCGGATATCCAAAAACCGCTGCCGTCCGGTGGCGGTCACCGCCAGATCGGCGGCGATGCGCACCGTCGCGTCGTCCCGTTCGACGGTGACGGTGTAGACGCGGGATACCGGACGGTTGTAGCCGGCCTGTATTCGCTGCCCGGCAATATGCCGCTCGTTGTCGGTCGGCGCACGCCATAAATTGAAGGCCATCGGCCGGCGCAGCATCGCTCTCCCGTTCACCGTCAGGTCGCTGAAGACGCCGCTCATTTTGTCGAAAACGTAGCGGAAGTTTTCACCTTTTACCGTGATCTTACGGTCGCTTTCCGCAAAGCGGGGAGCGGGTATCGTCGTCGGCTCTTGCGGCTTCGCCGGGCGGTTCGCCAGTTCGATTTGATCGAAGCCCAGCGGATCGCCCGCTTTTCCCCACGCCGTGTCCCGCGCCAGACGATATTCCAGCCGCAGGTGGCACCGTCCGGAATCGGGCAGGGGATAGCCGATCGTCAGCGGACGGCTTTGCCGAGCCGGGACGGACGGGGTGCCGAGCGCACCCTCCGCTACCGGCCGCCCGTCCACCGTCAAGGTATAGGACAGGGTCAGGTAATCCCGCAGATCAAGAAAATCCAGCTTGTTGTGCAGGGTAAAAGCGCCCTTTTGCGGATCGTCGCAGGTCAGCCGCGCCGGGCGGAAGACGTTTTTCAACTCCTTTAACCCGGTATGAGGCGTTCTATCCGGAAAGACCAGCCCGTCCAGACAGAAGTTGCCGTCGTGCACCGGCTCGCCGAAATCGCCGCCGTAGAGGTATTTCGCCTTGCCGGACGGGGCGTCGCCGGCGTAGACGGCGTGGTCGCACCACTCCCACACAAAGCCGCCCAGCGCACCGTCGTAGCGGTCGAAGATCACCTCGTAATCCTCGGGATCACCGGGGCCGTTGCCCATGGCGTGGCAGTATTCGCACAACAGGCAGGGCTTGCCCCACGGCTGCTGCCGCAGATAGTTTTCCACCCCGTCGGTGCGGGAGTACATCCAGCTTTCGAGATCGAGATCGTCCTTGCTCAGTTGCTTGTCTTTGGGCATAAAAGCGGCGCCCTCGTAGTGGACCAGCCGGGTGGGATCGGTTTGCTTGACCCACCGCTGGGCGGCGACAAAGTTTTCGCCGTAGCCCGACTCGTTGCCCATTGACCAGATGATCACGCAGGTGCGGCTGCGGTCTCGCCAGACCAGCCGCTGGATGCGGTCGAGAATGGGCTTCGCAAAGGCGGGATCATCCGCCATTTTGGGGTAATAGGATTCCTCGCCGTAGAGCGCGATGACGCCCTGACATTCGAGATCCGCCTCACACAAAACGTACAGCCCCAACTCGTCGCACATATCCAGCAGCAGGGGAGACGGGGGATAGTGGCTGGTGCGCAGGGCGTTGATATTGTGCTGTTTCATCAGCAGCAGATCTTTTCGCATCTGCTCGCGGGTGACGGCGTAGCCGTTGACCGGGTCGCTGTCGTGCCGGTTGACGCCCCGCAGGCGCAGCTTTTGTCCGTTGAGCCGCACCACACCGTCGACCACGGCGATCTGTCGAAGGCCCACCTGGAAGGGAATGACCTCCTGTCCGCATCGCAGCAGCAGGGTGTACAGATAGGGCTCCTCGGCGTTCCACAGGATCGGATTTGGCACCTCCAGTCGCAATTTGCCGTCCTGTGCTGTATCGACGGCGACGGGGTTGCCGTTTTCATCGAGCAGCTCAGCGTTGACCGGTTGAGCGGCGCCGTGGAATTGCAGCTTTGCTTCCACTGCGGCGGCGGAAAAATCGTTCGACAGGGGCGTGGTGATCACCGCGTCGGCGACGTGGTTCTCGTCCCTTACCAGCAGATAAACGTCCCGGAAGATGCCCGACATCCGCAGCTTGTCCTGATCCTCGAAATAGCTGCCGTCGCTCCATTTGAGCACCAGCACCGCCAGGACGTTTTCCCCGTCGATCACTTGGTCGGTGATATCAAACTCGTCGGGGGAATGGGCCACCTGGCTGTAGCCGATAAACTGGCCGTTGACCCAAACGTAGTAGGCGCTGTCCACCCCTTCAAAGCAAAGATGGATCCGCTTTTTGATCTGTTCGCCGGTCAGAGTGAACCGTCGCCGATAGCCGCCGCAGGGATTATCGGCGTTGACGAAAGGAGGATCGTAGGGGAAGGGATACTGGCTGTTGAGGTACTGGTTATAATCGTAGCCGTGTGTTTGCCACACCGACGGCACCGGCAGCGGCGAAAAGCCCTCGCCGGGGTAAGGCGGCTGAAAAAACGGCACGGCCAGCGTCCGTACGCTGTCAAAATAGCAAAATTCCCACTCGCCGTTCAGCGGCAAAAAACGATCGGACTGCTCCCGCGATTCCCCTTCGACAGGCGGGGCGGAAAAGGGGATAAAATACGTCCGCGGCGGCAAAGTGCCGACGTGCAGAGTGTTCATGTCCTCAAAATAAGGTTTTATCAGCATGGATCTTTCCTCCTTTTGACGGTCTTCTTTTTTCAGTATAGCGAATCTGCGAAAAAAAACAACCCCCGTTTTTGATCAACCAAACGCGAAAAAATCTGAGTTTTGCGAAAAAAATGTACTTTACATCCGCTCGCCGATTGGGTAAAATAAGCATAGGGTATTTGCGCCTGTAAAAGAAATCTTTTTTTCAAACGGGAAAGGAAGGTAATCACAATGAAAATGGCCAAGCGGATCCTAGCCTGCTTTTTGAGCGTGTTGCTGATTCTGCCGACCGTCGCGCTGTCGGTTGTCAGCGCCGAGGAGGAGCCGCCGGTGGTGGCCACCTGGAGCAAGGCGGAAGGACTGTGGAACAATTATGAGTGGGCCCAGCGCGTCAGCACCAACTGGCAGACGGTGGACGGCGATACGGTGGATCTATCCCTTGAAGAAGGCGCCAACCCGAACTATTATCTGGCGGCGACGGTCGCCGTCAACCCCATCGACGAGTCGTTGACCGAGGAGAACGTCGTGGAAAAGACGCTCGACCACCTGTGGGTGCGGCTGCGTACCAGCGGCGAAGCGGAATCGCGGGAATACAACGTTTCGGCGGCGGAGGTCAGCGTAGACGGCAACGTCGTTACCGTGATGTGCCGGCTGTCCAATATCTCCACCTTTAACATGGACTGGAGCAACGTGACCCAGCTGAATTTTGCCTATCATCTCAAATCGGACTATCACGCCAAGGACGCGGCGGCGGTCAGCATGACCCTGTCCGACGTCAAAGTTGTCGATATGACCGGATTGATCGATACCGATCCCGGCGAGTCGACGCCCTCCGGCGACTATCTGCTCTTCTCCAACAATCAGACCGAAATGACCTCGCCCGAGGCGCACCTTCTGAACGCCATGGGGGCTTCCACCTTTGTGGATCTTCGTCCGTACGCCGGCGGCAAGGTCAGCGTGAAGTTCGGCGTCAAAGCCAACAAAACCTCCAATTTCGAGTTTCTTGACCGAGCCGTTGTCAATATGGAGGAACAGGACTGGATCAAATATATCAACGCCGGTCACTTCATCCTCAACGTGCAGGGCACGGACGGCAACACCCAGAACGTGGACACCTTCGCCTCCGACAACGGCGGCGTGTCCCTGGATGGCGGCAAGGGCCTTTTGGCGGATCTCAACACCGAAGATTTCATCTACGTTACCATCCCGCTGCCCCAGTGGCTGGTGGATTCCGGAAGCCAGATCACCGGCTTTCACATATATCTCTACAACAACTTTCACGCCATCACCGGCGCGGATCTCGGCGAAAGCTGGGACGCCGGTCACGGCGTGACCCTTACCTTTAAGAACGTCGAGCTGTTGACCGATATGGAAGGCGTTTCCACCTGGGAGGATCTGCAGGCGGTGATCGACGCGACCAAAAAGTCGGATGAGGATCTGGCGCGGTATACCGAGGAATCGGTCGCGGCGTTCCAGGCCCTGATCGACGAGGCGCAAGCCATTGCCGATTTCAAAGAGGACGCCGCCGTGCTGGAGATCGTCGGGATGATCCGCCGGTTGAAGGAAGCGGACAAACTGCTGGTCGAGGGGTTGCCCTTCGGCGGCACGGTCTCCCTGCTCCCGGACGAGGCCACCTCGGCCGAGGCGCACTATATGTCGGTCGTGCAAAGCTTTGTGACACCCTTTGATCTCGACCGGTACGGGATGCGGGAAAGCTGGGAGATCACCCTCATGATGCGGGTGAACAAGGTCGCCGAGCATTTCCCCGAGGCGCTGGCCGAAACCCCCGACAGCGAGTGGATCAACAAAATCGTCAACGGGTCGCTGGTTTTGTATAGCGGCGACAACTCCACCCGCGTCAATCTGGCGGACGTCGACACGGTTTGGAAAGTCAACTGCGGCCAGGGACAACTGGAGGATGCCGTTGTCGGCAATTTCATCGAAGTGCGTTTCCCGATCCCGGACGCCATCCTGGAAGCCGGGCAGATTTCCAAAGTGGAGTTTTTCATGTACAACGATCTGCACAACCTGGTGGAAGGAAGCACGGCCAACGACGTCGGCTCGCAGGGCGTGACCATCACCGTCGCCGACGTGCGGCTGGCGTTGGGTAAGGAGGTCGTCGTCGATAAGACCGCGCTGGAGCAGGCGATTGCCGATGCCGAAGCGGTATTGTCCGACGTCGAAAAGGATTATACCGCCGATTCCAAGCAAGCGGCGGAGAATGCGCTGAACGCGGCGCGGGACGTGAACGCCAACGCCAAGGCCACCCAGACCGAGGTG
>JBMNVL010000119.1:0-5598 GCA_050946775.1 Acutalibacteraceae bacterium | reverse complement strand
CAATGCCGCTGGCGATAGCGGCGATGTTGTGGACGGCGGCGACCTTGACGATCACCGGCTTTGTGTACTGCGTCGCTTCCTTGAGCGAAAAAACCAGTTGGCGCAGATCCTCGATGGAATAGATATCATGGTGCGGCGCCGGGCTGATCGCGTCCGATCCCTCCGGGATCATGCGGGTGCGGGACACGTCGCCGACAATCTTGGCGCCCGGCAGATGGCCACCGATGCCGGGCTTGGCGCCCTGTCCCATTTTGATCTCGATGGCGGCGCCGGCGTTCAGATAATCCTCGTGCACGCCGAACCGCCCCGACGCTACCTGAACGACGGTGTTCTTTCCGTATTGATAAAAATCCTCGTGGAGGCCACCCTCGCCGGTATTGTACAGGATCCCCAGTTCGGTCGCGGCACGCGCCAGCGACGCGTGGGCGTTGTAGCTGATGGAGCCGTAGCTCATCGCCGAAAACATCACCGGCAGGGACAGTGTCAATTGCGGCGGCAGCTTGCAGTTGATCTTCCCGTCCTCGCCGCGCTCGATTTGGGACGGCTTTTTCCCGAGGAACACCTGCGTCTCCATCGGCTCGCGCAGCGGGTCGATGGGCGGATTGGTCACCTGCGAGGCGTTGATCAAAATCTTGTCCCAGTAGACCGGCAGCGGCTTCGGATTTCCCATGGAGGACAGCAGCACGCCGCCGCTGTTTGCCTGTTTGTAGATCTCCTTGATCGTATCGCTCTGCCAGTTGGCGTTTTCCCGTAAGGAGCAGTCGCTTTTGACGATCTTCAGCGCCCGGGTGGGGCACAGCGACACGCACCGCTGACAGTCGACGCACTTCGTCTCGTCGGCCAGCATCACGCCCCGCTCCTTGCTGTACGAATGCACGTCGTTGGCGCATTGCCGCTCACACACGCGGCAGGCGATACACCTGTCGGGATTCCGGACGACTTCAAATTCCGGAAATATGAATTCCACGCCCATTAAAACGCACCTTCTTTCACGGTCACGACGACCGGCTCGCCGCCGGACGGAGCCCAGACGTTTTGCGCGTTCGGCTCCATAACGCGGATCGCCGCCTCTTCACTGGCGATAAATACGCGGTCGTCCTTTTCCCCGACCACCATGGAACGCAGCTTCAGCCGGTCGTTTAACGCCATCAGCCCGCCGTCGAAGCCGAGAACGATGGAAAACGGTCCGGTGATGAGCAGACTGGGAAACGCCGTGCGCAGATACCGCAGTTTTTCTCTTTCATATTCGTCGGTTTTGTTTTCGATCGTGCTCCAGAACGGGGCGGCGATGACGTTGGCCGCTTCCGTCAGCGTCAAGCCCTGCCGCCGGATCAGATAATCCAGTATGTAGGTGATGACCTCCGTGTCGGTCTGCAGGGTGCATTTGTAGCCGAACATTTCAATATAGCGCCGGTTGGCGTCGTAAGAGGATATCTCCCCGTTATGGACGACCGAATAGTCCAGCAGCGTGAAGGGGTGAGCGCCGCCCCACCAGCCGGGGGTGTTCGTCGGATAGCGGCCGTGCGCCGTCCAGGAATAGCCCTCGTATTCGTCCAGCCGGTAGAAGACGCCCACGTCCTCCGGGAATCCCACCGCTTTGAAGGTGCCCATGTTTTTGCCGCTGGAAAAGACGTAGGCGCCGTTCATTTCGGTATTGATCTTCATCACCGTGCGGGCGACGAATTCCTTTTCGTCCAGCTGCAGATCCGCCAGCACCGAACGCAGCGGGGTGACGAAATACCGCCAGATGATCGGCTCGTCGGTGATGGCGGGCATTTTGCGGGTCGGGATCAACTCGCCTTTGACCACTTCAAAGGATTCCTTTAAGAACGCCTCGCATTTTTTGCGGGTATCGCGACAGTCGAAAAACATATGCAGCGCGTAAAAATCCTTATAGTCCGGATAGATCCCGTAGCCCGCAAAGCCGCCGCCCAGTCCGTTGGAGCGGTCGTGCATCGGTCTCATCGCCTGCGTGATGCCCTCGCCAGAGAACCGGCGGCCTTCCCGCGAGATCACCGCCGCAATGGCGCAGCCCGAGGGGATGCGCACCTGGCCTTCCACTTTCATTTGAATCCCTTCCTTTTTCGGTATAAAAGAAAGACGCCCATAAAAAAGGAGACAACTGCTCCTTTTTTCATGAACGCCTTTGCTCATCTGCAAGAACTATACCGCAAAACTTTCATATTGTCAATAGAAAAATGAAAAAAACAGAAAAATCTGCAATTTTCTTCAAGAAAAATTGCAAAAAGGGGTTGACATCGGCGTAACGGGGGTGTATAATGCGTCTCGTAAAGGCAAAGGCGTCTTTCGTGTGGATTGCACGAAAGGCGCCTTTTTCTTTTGGAACTTCTACCAAAAAGGAGCGTTGGTTATGCAAACGGTATCGGAGTATTTCGGCAGCATGGTCTTTGACGATCGGGTGATGAAGGCGACCTTGTCGGCCAAGGTGTACGCCTCCCTCAAACGCACGATCGACGACGGCGCGGCGCTGGATCCCGGCGTGGCGGACGCCGTGGCGGCGGCGATGAAGGATTGGGCGGTTTCCAAAGGCGCGACTCATTTTACCCATTGGTTCCAGCCGCTGACCGGCATCACCGCCGAAAAGCACGACAGCTTTATCACCCCTTCTCCCGACGGCGGCGTGATCATGGAGTTTTCCGGCAAGGAACTGATCAAGGGCGAGCCGGACGCTTCCTCCTTCCCGTCGGGCGGACTGCGCGCCACCTTTGAAGCGCGCGGCTATACCGCGTGGGATCCGACCTCGTACGCGTTTATCAAGGGAAACACCCTTTGCATCCCCACGGCGTTTTGCTCCTACGGCGGGCACGCGCTGGATAAAAAGACGCCGCTGCTGCGCTCGATGGAAGCGCTGAACAAGCAGGCGCTGCGGGTGCTTCGCCTGTTCGGCAACACCACCGCCAAATACGTCCGTTCGTCGGTGGGACCGGAGCAGGAGTATTTCCTCATTTCCAAAGAGATGTATGACGCCCGTCCCGACCTGCGCTTTACCGGGCGCACCCTTTTCGGCGCCAAACCGCCGAAGGGACAGGAGATGGACGACCACTATTTCGGCGCCATCAAGCCGAAGGTCGCCGAATTTATGGAGGACCTCAACGACGCGCTGTGGAAGCTGGGCATCATGGCCAAGACCGAGCACAACGAAGTCGCGCCTGCCCAGCACGAGCTGGCGCCGATCTATACCACCACCAACGTGGCGACCGACCACAACCAGCTGACGATGGAGATTATGCAGAAGATCGCCGCCAAGCACGGTCTGGTGTGTCTGCTCCACGAAAAGCCCTTTGCCGGCGTCAACGGAAGTGGCAAACACAACAACTGGTCCATCGCCACCAGCGAGGGACAAAACCTGCTGTCCCCCGGTGAGACGCCCTATGAGAACGCCCAGTTTTTGCTGTTTTTGTGCGCCGTCATCAAGGCGGTGGACGATTATCAGGATCTGCTGCGCATCTCGGTCGCCACGGCGGGCAACGACCACCGCCTCGGTGCCAACGAAGCGCCGCCCGCCGTCATTTCGATGTTTTTGGGCGACGAGCTGAACGCCGTGTTGGAGGCGATCGAAACCGACACGCCGTACAAGGGCGCCAAAAAAACGCAGATGAAACTCGGCGTTGACGTGCTGCCGAAATTCAACCGCGATACCACCGACCGCAACCGCACCTCGCCCTTTGCCTTTACCGGCAACAAATTCGAGTTCCGTATGCTCGGCTCGTCCAACTCCATCGCCTGCGCCAATATCATGCTCAACGCCGCCGTGGCGGAAAGTTTGAAGATCTATGCCGACCGTCTGGAGGGCGTCGACGATTTTGAGACGGCGCTCCACGATATGATCAAAAAGACGATCAAGGATCACAAGCGGATCATCTTCAACGGCAACGGCTACGACGACGCCTGGATCAAGGAGGCGACCGAAGTGCGGGGCTTGCTCAACTACCGCACCACCGCCGACTGTATGCCGCATCTGCTGGACAAAAAGAACGTCGATATGCTCACCGCCCACAAGGTGTTCACCGTCGACGAGCTGCGCTCCCGGCGCGACATCATGCTGGAAAACTACTGCAAGACGGTGCACATCGAGGCAAATACCATGGTCGATATGGCCAAGACGCAGATCGCCCCGGCGGTTGCGGATTTTGCGGCGCATATCGCCACTGACGCGCAGGCGAAACTGGCGCTGGATCCGTCGATCGCCTGCGGGTACGAGAGAGAACTCGTAAAAGCGCTGTCGGCCTTGACCGACCGGATGGCGGCGGGTGTTGCGGGGCTTCAGGGGGCACTGATCGCTTTGAACGGCGCGAGGGACGTGGTCGAAGAATCCGCTGTGATCCGCGACGAGGTTTTGCCGAAGATGAGCGAGCTGCGGCTCGCCTGCGACGAGGCGGAAACGCTTACCGCCAAAGAGTATTGGCCGTTCCCGTCTTATGCCGACATCCTGTTCAGCGTAAGATAGGGCGTGTAAATAGAAAGGGACTGATGCCATATGACGGTAGAATTTTGGTTTTTGATCGGCGCGGCGCTGGTGTTCTGGATGCAGGCCGGCTTTGCCATGGTGGAAACCGGCTTTACCCGTGCGAAGAACGCCGGCAACATCATCATGAAAAACCTGATGGATTTTTGCATCGGCACGGTGGTCTTCTCTCTGCTGGGCTACACCCTGATGATGGGGGAGGACGCCCTGTTCGGGCTGATCGGTTTGCCCAACATGGATATGTTCACCCATTTTAAGGAGTTCATCGCATCCCCGGCGGACGGGTTTACCGACGCGTCCACCTTCGTGTTCAACCTGGTGTTTTGCGCCACCACCGCCACCATCGTTTCCGGCGCCATGGCGGAACGCACCAAGTTTTCCGCCTACTGCGTCTATTCGGGTGTGATCTCCCTGATCGTCTATCCCATTGAGGCGCACTGGATCTGGGGCGGCGGCTGGCTGAGCCAACTCGGCTTTCACGATTATGCCGGCTCCTGCGCCATCCATATGGTGGGCGGCATCGCGGCGCTGGTAGGCGCCATCATTCTCGGACCCCGCATCGGCAAGTATACCCGCGACAAGGACGGCAAGGTGACCAAGGTCAACGCCTTCCCCGGCCATTCCATCCCGCTTGGCGCGCTGGGCGTGTTCATCCTGTGGCTGGGCTGGTACGGCTTCAACGGCGCGGCGGCTACCACCGTGTCGGAGCTGGCGTCCATCTTTTTGACCACCACCGTCGCCCCGGCCGTGGCCACCTGTGTGACCATGATCTTCACCTGGGTGCGCAACGGCAAGCCGGACGTGTCGATGTGCTTGAACGCCTCGCTGGCCGGTCTGGTGGCGGTCACCGCCGGCTGTGACGCTTACGACGCCATCGGCGCCGCGGCGGTCGGCGTGGTGGCCGGTATTCTGGTCGTGGTCGTGGTCGAAGCGCTGGATCTGAAGGCGCACGTCGACGATCCGGTGGGCGCGGTGGGCGTCCATATGGCCAACGGCATCTGGGGAACGCTGGCGGTCGGTCTGCTGGCCAACCCCGACGCGCCCGCCGGGCTGCAGGGGCTGTTCTACACCGGCTCCTTCCAGCAGCTCGGACTTCAGGCGCTGGGCGTGTG
>JBMNVL010000118.1:0-5686 GCA_050946775.1 Acutalibacteraceae bacterium | reverse complement strand
CCTCCACGTTTTTCTTCCTTATCATACCCCATCCCGCCGGCTTTTTTATGACGGAATTGTAAATAATGGCAAAAAAGAGCGCGCCGCGGGTTTTTGACCGCGCGGTACGCTCCGCCTGATTATACCGTACCCATTTGGATCTGCCTATCGCAGACCGTCAGCGCCGCCGGGCGGTGGGTGACGATCACCACCGTGCGGTCGGTCATCGAGCGCAGGTTATGCAAAAGCCGCGCCTCGGTCGCCTCGTCCAGCGAACTGGTCGCCTCGTCCAGCAGCAAAACCGGGTGATCCGACGCGATCGCCCGGGCGATCGCCAGACGCTGGATCTGCCCTTCGGACAGCCCGCTTCCCCGCTCGCCCAAGGGGGTATCCAACCCCTTTTCCAGCTTTTCGACGAACTCGTCGGCGCAGGCGACCGTCAACGCCCGCCAAAGCGCCCCGTCGTCCGCCATTTTTTCCTCGTCGCCGAAAGCAACCACCTCGCGGATGGTGCCCGAAAGCAGCTGGTTGCCCTGCGGCACGTAGGCGAACAGTCCCCGCCAGGCGCTGTCCAACACCTCTTTTTGAGCGCCGCTCTCCCCTTCCAGCTCGAGATACCGCTCGCCGGCGTCCAGCGGATAGAGGCTCATCAGCACCTTGAGGAGCGTGCTTTTGCCGCAGCCCGACTCGCCGGTCACGGCGACGAATTCACCCTTGCCGATCGTCAGATCCAGATGCTCCAGCACCCGGGTTTCCTGCTGCCACTCGTTTTCGCCCCGGCTGGGATAGGTAAAGCTGACGTCCCGCAGCGTCATCGCCCGCAATCCGTCGGCGTAGCGACGGCGGATCTCCTCCTTTGGGATACGGGGACGCAGGGCGTCGGGCGCGAAGGCTTCCGCCTCCATCAGCCGCTCGGCGCTGGCGAGCATGGCGTAGTATTTCGGGAAATACCTGGTGACGTTGCTGACCGGCGACTGCACCTGCCCGATCAGCTGCATCACGGCGGTCAGCGTGCCGTAGGACATGGTGCCGTTGAAGATCCGCCAGCCGCAGTAAATGGCGCCGATCACACTGGTGCCCCGCATGATCAGCCCAAAGACGGTGTTGCCGGCGTTGGAATAGAAGTTGCGGCGCATCCGCGCTTTTTTGTGCTCCTCCATCCGCTCGTCCGCGCCGCGCAGCGACGCTTCCTCCCTGGTAAAGGAATGGACGATCATCAGCCCCGACAGGTGATCGAGCATAAACACCCGCAGCCGTCCGTAGGCCTCCTGTATGGTTTTGTGCAGCGCCTTGAGCTTGCGCCGGAAGGTCAGCGTCAGCAGAATAACCGCCGCGCTGGCCGGCAGCAGGATCATCATCACCTGCGGGATGAGATACACCAGCACCGCCACCGCCGCGACCAGCCGCACCAGCGTGCCGACCGCCTCAGGCAGAATGGAGCAGACGCCCTCGGTCACCACCGTGACGTCACTGCTCAGCCGGTGCATCCACTCCCCGGTATGTACCCGGGCGACGGCGGCGTATTCCCGCTCCAGCAGGGTGGAAAACAGCCGCCGGCGGAAGCTGTTTTCCACCGAGGCGTTGGTCAGCTCGGTCAAATACCGGCTGATCGCCCGCAGGCCGATGGTGAGGACGATCAACCCCACCAGACCGATCGCCGCCCGGCGAAAGCCGTCAAGATCCTTTCCGGCGCCCACGGCGTGGTCGACCATCTCCCGCAAAAGCCAGGCGTAGCTGACGCCCAGCCCCGACAACAGGGTCTGAATGACCGTCAGCAGCGCGATCTTGGGCCAATGGCGCCGGGAGACCGCGCGGATCCACGAAAGCGCGGATCTCGTCGCGCGGCGGGATGGGCGTTGCGTTTTCAAGGGAGATCCCTCCTTGCTTACTCCAGCAGCGGTTTGAGATACTGTCCGGTATACGACCCCTCCACGGCGGCGATCTCCTCGGGCGTGCCGCAGGCGACCACCGTGCCGCCGCGATCACCGCCCTCTGGGCCGAGATCGACGATGTAATCCGCCGTTTTGATCACGTCGAGATTGTGCTCGATGACGATTACGGTGTTGCCGCCGTCCACCAGCTTTTGCAGCACGTCGATCAGCTGCTGCACGTCGGCGGTGTGCAGACCGGTGGTCGGCTCGTCGAGAATGTAGACCGTTTTGCCGGTCGCCCGACGGGCCAGCTCGGTCGCCAGCTTGACCCGCTGTGCCTCGCCGCCCGACAGGGTGGTGGCGGGCTGGCCGACCTTGATATACCCCAGTCCCACGTCGCACAGCGTCTGCAGCTTGCGGGCGATCTTGGGGATGTTGGCGAAAAAGCCCACCGCCTCCTCGGCGGTCATTTCCAGCACGTCGTAAATGCTCTTGCCCTTGTACTTGACCTCCAGCGTTTCCCGGTTGTACCTATGGCCCTTGCAGACCTCGCAGGGCACGTAAATGTCCGGCAGAAAATGCATTTCGATCTTGACGATGCCGTCGCCCTGACAGGCCTCGCACCGCCCGCCCTTGACGTTGAAAGAGAACCGGCCGGAATTATAGCCCCGCATCTTGGCGTCGTTGGTAGAGGCGTACAGCTCGCGGATATCGTTGAAGACGCCGGTATAGGTCGCCGGGTTGGAGCGGGGCGTTCGCCCGATGGGCGCCTGGTCGATGTTGATCACCTTGTCGAGAAATTCCATCCCCTCGATCTCCCGGTGAGCGCCGGCGCGGCAGCGGGCGCCGTTGAGCTCGCCGGCCAGCCGTTTGTGCAAGATCTCGTTGACCAGCGAGGATTTGCCCGACCCCGACACCCCGGTGACGCAGTTGAAGGCGCCCAGCCGGAAGGTGACGTCGATATCCTTGAGGTTGTTCTCCTTTGCGCCGCGGACAATCAGTTCGTTGCCGCTGCCGGAGCGGCGCTCGGTCGGCACCGGGATCTTCCGCTTGCCGGACAGATACTGCCCGGTGATCGAACGGGCGCATTTTTCAATGTCCTTCGCCGGACCGGAATAGAGCACCTCGCCCCCGTGAACGCCGGCGCCCGGACCGATATCGACGATCCAGTCGGCCGCGCGCATGGTCTCCTCGTCGTGCTCCACCACGATCAGGGTATTCCCGAGATCCCGCAGCCGTTTGAGGGTGGCCAGCAGCTTGTCGTTGTCCCGCTGGTGCAGGCCGATGCTCGGCTCGTCGAGGATATACAGCACCCCCATCAGATACGACCCGATCTGGGTCGCCAGCCGGATGCGCTGCGCTTCCCCGCCCGACAGGGAGCCCGCCATCCGGGACAGGTGCAGGTATTCCAGTCCCACGCTTTGCAAAAAGCCAAGCCGCTCGTTGATCTCCTTGACGATCCGGTCGGCGATCATATGCTCCCGCTCGGTGAGGGTCAGCGAATGCATGAACGCCAGCGCGTCGGTGACCGACATATCGCTGACCTCGGCGATGTTCTTACCGCCGACGGTGACCGCCAGAATCTCGGGCTTGAGCCGTTTGCCGTGACATTCGGGACAGGGTACCTGGCTCATATAGGTCTCCAGTTCCTCTTTCATCCAGCTGCTCTGGGTCTCTTTGTACCGCCGGTCGAGGTTGTTGACCACTCCCTCGAATTCGGTGGCGTATTCCCCGTGGCCGTATTCGTTTTGGCGCACCATTTTGATCCGCTCGCCCTTGGTGCCGTAAAGCAGCACGTCGACGATCTTGGGCGGGAGCTTTTCAAAGGGCGTGTCCAGCGAAAAGCCGTAATGCGCCGCCAGCCCCTCGTAATACATCCGGGCGATGGTGCCCCCGTCGATGTAGCTCCAGCCGGAAGCGCGGATAGCGCCCTCCCTGATAGACAGCTTGGGGTTGCCGACGACGATATCCGGGTCGATCGACATGAAGATGCCCAGCCCGGTGCATTTGGGGCAGGCGCCGTAGGGATTGTTGAAGGAAAACATCCGGGGAGACAGATCCTCGATGCTGATCCCGTGCTCGGGACAGGCGTAATTCTGGGAAAAAAGCAGCTCCTCGCCGCCGACGACGTCCACGCTCAGCAGTCCGCCAGACAGTCCGGTGGCGGTTTCCACCGAATCGGCGAGACGCCCCTTGATATCGGGCTTGACCACCAGACGGTCGACGATCACCTCGATGGTGTGCTTTTGGTTTTTGACCAGCTTGAACTCCTCCGACAGATCGTGGATCTCGCCGTCCACCCGTACCCGGGCGTAGCCCGCCTTACGGGCGGATTCGAATTCCCGCGCGTGCTCGCCCTTGCGCCCGCGCACCACCGGCGCGAGAAGCTGGATGCGGGTGCCCTCGGGCAGCTCCATCACCCGGTCGACGATCTGATCCACCGTCTGCTGCTTGATCTCCCGGCCGCAGATGGGACAGTGCGGGATTCCGATGCGGGCGTACAACAGCCGCAGATAGTCGTGGATCTCGGTGACGGTGCCGACGGTGGAACGGGGATTGCGGGAGGTGGTCTTCTGGTCGATGGAGATCGCCGGAGACAGTCCCTCGATCAGGTCGACCTCCGGCTTTTCCATCTGTCCGAGAAACATCCGGGCGTAGGAGGACAGGCTTTCGACGTACCGGCGCTGCCCCTCGGCGTAGATGGTATCGAACGCCAGCGAGGATTTGCCCGAGCCGGACAGGCCGGTGAAAACGATCAGCTTGTCCCGCGGAATGGTGATGTCGATGTTTTTCAGGTTGTGTTCCCGGGCGCCTTTGACGGTAATGTGTGTGTTGGCCATGTTGCAGTATTCTCCTTAAGACTCCTTGAGTTTCGCGATCTTGTCCCGCAAATAGGCGGCGTGCTCGAATTCCAGCAGCTGTGCCGCGGCGCGCATCTCCTTGGTCAGCCGCTCGATCTCCAACTGCTTTTCGGCACGGGTCATCGGCTTGCCGGAGCGTTTCTTTTGCTCGCGGGTGGTGATCTCCAGCACGCTGCGCACGTCCTTGACGATGGTTTTGGGGACGATGCCGTGAGCCTCGTTGTACGCCTGCTGGATCGACCGGCGGCGTTCGGTTTCCCGGATGGCGTTCTCCATCGACGGGGTGACGCTGTCGGCGTACATGATCACCTGGCCGCCGGCGTTGCGGGCGGCGCGGCCGATGGTCTGCACCAGCGAGGTTTCCGAACGCAAAAAGCCCTCTTTATCGGCGTCGAGGATCGCCACCAGCGATACCTCGGGGATATCCAATCCTTCCCGCAGCAGGTTGATGCCAACCAGCACGTCGAACTCGCCCATCCGCAGATCGCGGATGATCTCCATCCGCTCCATGGTGTCGATGTCGTGGTGCATATACCGCACCCGGATGCCGGCGTTGTCGAGATAATCGGTCAGATCCTCCGCCATTTTCTTGGTCAGGGTGGTGACCAGCACCCGTTCCTTGCGGGAGGCGCGCTGACGGATCTCCTCCATCAAATCGTCGATCTGCCCTTCCACCGGCTTGACGATCACCTCGGGATCGATCAGGCCGGTCGGGCGGATCACCTGCTCGACGATCTGCGGGCTGTGCTCCCGCTCCCATGGACCGGGCGTGGCACTGACGTAGACCGCGTGGTGGACGTGGCTGTAGAATTCATCGAAATTCAGCGGCCGGTTGTCGTAGGCGCTGGGAAGCCGGAAGCCGTAGTCAATCAAGCTCTTTTTGCGGGCGAAATCGCCGCCGAACATACCCCGCACCTGCGGAATGGTAACGTGGGACTCGTCCACGAACAGGAGAAAATCGTCGGGAAAATAGTC
>JBMNVL010000117.1:0-5739 GCA_050946775.1 Acutalibacteraceae bacterium | reverse complement strand
TTTCGGGGGTTGTGGCATGAATTTCCTCTCCAATGTCATCAACGGGTTGAGCCTTGGCAGCGTCTACGCCATCATCGCGCTTGGTTACACGATGGTGTACGGCATCGCCAAAATGCTCAACTTCGCTCATGGCGACGTCATCATGGTGGGCGCGTACATCGCCTACGTGTCAATGGTGTCGCTGGGGCTGCCGTCGCTGGTCGCCGTGTTTTTGGCGATGGTGGTGTGCACTTTTTTGGGGATCGTGATCGAGCGATTGGCGTACAAGCCCTTGCGGCAGGCGTCGTCGCTGGCGGTGCTGATCACCGCCATCGGCGTCAGCTACTTTTTGCAAAACGCCGCGCTGCTGATCTGGAAAAGCGATCCCAAGACCTTCAGCTCGATCGTGCATTTCGGATCGTTGTCCCTGTTTGACGGCCAGCTGATCATCACGGCGGAATCCATCGTGACCATTCTTGTCAGTGTGCTGATCATGGTGGGATTGACGCTTTTTACCAAAAAAAGCAAGATCGGCAAGGCGATGCGGGCGGTGTCGGAAGATAAGGGCGCGGCGGAGCTGATGGGGATCAACGTCAACGTGACCATTTCGGTCACCTTTGCCATCGGCAGCGCCCTGGCGGCGATCGCGGGCGCTCTGCTTTGCTCGGCGTATCCCATTCTGGTGCCCACCACCGGTTCGATGCCCGGTATCAAGGCGTTTACCGCCGCGGTCTTCGGCGGGATCGGTTCGATCCCCGGGGCGATGGTGGGCGGACTGCTGCTGGGATTGATCGAGATCTTCAGCAAGGCGTACGTGTCGATGGAGCTGTCCGACGCCATCGTGTTCGCGGTGCTGATCGTGGTGCTGCTGGTCAAGCCCACCGGACTTTTGGGCAAAAAGATCAGCGAGAAGGTGTGAGGTGATAACGATGAAAAAGAAGATCACAAAATCCACCCGCACCAATCTGATGTGCTACGGCGTCGTATTGCTGGCGTTCGCCGTGCTTTTCCCGCTGCAGCAGACCGGGATGATCAACCATTCCATCGGCGGACAGCTGGTGCCCATCTGTACCTACATTGTTATGGCGATTTCGCTGAATCTGACGGTGGGCGTTCTCGGTGAATTGTCTTTGGGCCACGCCGGCTTTATGAGCGTGGGCGCCTTTACCGGCGTTATCGCGGCGGCCGGACTGGAAAGCACCGTTGCCTCCGGTCCGCTTCGCCTGCTGCTGGCGCTGATCATCGGCGGCATCTGCGCCGGAATCGCCGGGTTTTTGATCGGCATCCCGGTGCTGCGTCTGCGAGGCGATTATCTGGCCATCGTGACGCTGGCCTTCGGTGAGATCATCAAAAACATCGTCAACTGCCTGTACGTGGGATTGGACAAACACGGCCTGCATATCAGCATGAAGGACGCCGCTTCGCTGAAAATGGAAAACGGGCGGATCCTGCTCAACGGACCGCAGGGTGCCGCCGGCATCACCAAGCTGGCTTCGCTGACCGCCGGCGTACTGCTGATCCTGTTCGCCCTGTTCGTGGTGCTCAATATGATCAACAGCCGCACCGGGCGGGCGATCACCGCCATCCGGGACAACCGCATCGCGGCGGAATCGGTGGGCATCAGCATCACCCGCTACAAGCTGACCGCCTTCATCACCTCGGCGGCGCTGGCGGGGATGGCCGGCACTCTGTACGCCATGAACTTTTCCACCATTTCGGCGAAAAAATTCGATTTCAACACCTCGATTTTGATCCTGGTATTTGTGGTGCTGGGCGGCATGGGCAACATCTTCGGGTCGATCATTTCGACGGCGGTGCTGTATATGATCCCCGAATTGCTGCGGGAATTCTCCGAATACCGGATGCTCATTTACGCCATCATCCTGATCCTCGTGATGCTGGCGACCAACAGCCCCCGTCTGAAGGGGTTCTTCGGCCGGGTGTTCGACACCGTGCTTCGCCGCGGCGGGAAAGGAGGCGAGCGGGTTGAGTGAGACCAAAATGGTACCCGTCCCCAGTCGCGGGATCATTCCCGACCGGGACGTGGACAAACGGCCCATCCTCGAGACCCATCATCTGGGGATCGATTTTGGCGGACTGACGGCGGTGGACGAGCTGTCCCTGACGGTCGGGCGTACCGAGATCGCCGGTCTGATCGGTCCCAACGGCGCCGGCAAGACCACCGTGTTCAATATGCTGACCAACGTCTATCAGCCCACCCGGGGCAACATTCTGCTCGACGGAACCTCGACGGCCGGCAAATCCACCGCCCAGGTCAACCGGATGGGGATCGCCCGTACCTTCCAAAATATCCGTCTGTTTTCCCAAATGTCGGTGCTGGATAACGTCAAGGTCGGGCTGCACAATTCCATTAAGGAGTCCTTTTTGGCGTCGGTCACTCACGCCTTTGGCTATCATAAGGCGGAACGCCGATCCCGGGAACGGGCGCTGGAGCTGCTCGATTTTTTCGGGATGGCGGATATGGCGAACGACGAGGCGGGATCGCTGCCGTACGGCGCGCAGCGGCGGCTGGAGATCGTGCGGGCGCTGGCGACCAAGCCGGGTATCCTGCTGCTCGACGAGCCGGCCGCCGGAATGAACCCGTCGGAAACGGCGGAGCTGATGGAGAACATCCGCCGCATCCGGGATTCGTTTGAGATCGCCGTGATGCTGATCGAGCACGATATGAATCTGGTGATGAACATCTGCGAGGGCATCTGCGTGCTGGATCACGGCAAGGTGATCGCCAAGGGAACGCCGTCCCAGATCAAGGAAAACCCGGTCGTCATCGAGGCGTATCTGGGCAAAAAGGAGGCGGACGATCATGCTTAAGGTGGAGAATATCAACGTTTACTACGGCAAGATCCACGCCCTCAGAGACGTTTCGCTCGAGGTCCATCCCGGGGAGATCGTGGCGCTGATCGGCGCCAACGGCGCCGGTAAATCCACCACGCTGAAAACCATTTCGGGCCTTTTGCGTTCCCGAACCGGCAGCATCAAGCTGATGGACGAGGACATTTCCCATACCGACGCGTACAAGCTGGTCGCCAAGGGAATGGCTCACGTGCCGGAAGGGCGACGGGTGTTTTTGCAGATGACGGTGCAGGAAAATCTGGAGATGGGCGCCTATACCCAAAAGACCAATCTGCGGGAATCCATTGCCGACGTGTTCGAACGGTTCCCGCGGCTCAAGCACCGCAAAAACCAGATCGCCGGTACCCTGTCGGGCGGCGAACAGCAGATGCTGGCTATGGGCCGGGCACTGATGAGTCATCCCAAGCTGCTGATGATGGACGAGCCGAGCATGGGCTTGTCGCCCATTCTGGTGCAGCAGATTTTCGATATCATCAAGGAGCTGCACCAGGCGGGCACCACCATTTTGCTGGTGGAGCAAAACGCCGAGATGGCGCTGCGCATCGCCGATCGGGCGTACGTGCTGGAAACCGGTTCGATCAAGCTGTCGGGCAGCGCGTCCGATCTGCTGCGGGACGATTCGGTGCGCAAAGCGTATCTGGGCGGCTGAGCGTTGGAAGGGAGTTTGTCTATGAAAGGCGGTCGGCTGCGCCGGTTCGCGGCGGGGTTTCGATACGGCGTGCCGGTGATGCTGGGCTATGCGCCGGTAGCCTTCGCCTTTGCCGTAGCGGCGGTGGGCAACGGTCTTCCGTGGCCGATCGTGGTGCTGATCTCGCTGACCAATCTGACCTCGGCGGGACAACAGGCCGGCGCGGGATTGCTGATCGCCGGCGCGCCTTTTCCGGAGCTGGCGGTCACCGTGCTGATCATCAACATCCGCTATATGCTGATGAGCCTGTCCCTGTCCCAGAAAATGCTGAAGATCCCGCTGGCCAAGCGGCTGCTTTTGGCCAACGGGGTCACCGACGAGATCTTTTTCCTCGCCATGCAAAAGGAGGAGTTGTCGGGATGGTTTTTTACCGGCTTGTCCTTTGGTCCCTATCTCGGGTGGGGACTGGGCACTCTGGCCGGCGCTCTGGCGGGAACGGTGCTGCCCGCGTCCCTTTCCTCCGCTTTGGGGATCGCGCTGTACGCCATGTTTATCGCCATCGTGGTGCCCCAGGCGCGCAAAGAGCGGCCGGCGCTGTGGGTAACGCTGATTGCCGTCGGGCTGTCCTGCGCTTTCCGGTATCTGCCGCTGCTTGACCGGGTCCCATCCGGTTGGGCGTTGATCATCAGCGCCGTGGCGGCAGCCGTTGCGGGCGGTTTGCTCTTTCCGCTGCCCGAACAAAAGGAGGCGACGGTATGACGCTTTCCGCGACGGGGTATTATCTCATCGGGGTGGCGGTGATGGCTTTCGTCACCTATTTGCCCCGGGTATGGCCACTGGCGCTGGTGCGCAAAAAAGTGGAAAACCGGTTCGTTCGCTCGTTTCTGGCCTATATGCCGGTGGCGGTGCTGGGCGCCATGACGGTGCCGGCGATCTTTTACGCCACGGCAACGCCCTGGTCGGCGTTGGCGGGAATGGCGACGGCGCTGGTCATGGCCTATTTTCGCCTGCCGCTGCTGCCGGTGGCGGTGGCGTCAACCGTGACGGTCTGGATTGTCGAACGGATCCTGGGATTATAGAGGAGGTATGGACATGAGTGTGACGAGTACGGTGTTCGGCAAATTGCCGGGCGGACAAACGGTGGAGAAGATCACCCTGGCGGGCGCCGGCGATCTCGAGGTGGCGCTGATCACCTACGGCGGCGCGGTGCAGGCGATCCGCTACGCCGGCAAGGACGTGGCGCTGGGCTTTGATACGCTGGAGGACTACTGGCGGTGCACCTCTTTTCAGGGGGCGATGATCGGCCGGTACGGCAACCGGATCGCCGGCGGACGGTTTTCCTTAAACGGCGAGGTGTTCGACGTCGGCTGCAACGAAGGCGGCTTCGGCCATCTTCACGGCGGCGAGGGCGGCTTTCATACCCGCTTGTGGACGGCGACGGTGATCGACGCCGGGGACGAGCCGACGGTGCGCCTGTCCTATCACAGCGCCGACGGGGAAGAGGGATACCCCGGGGATCTGGACGTTTGCGTCGACGTGAGCGTTACGGCGGACGATATCCTGCGGTTTCGCTATTTTGCCCGCTCGACAAAGGATACGGTGGTCAACCTGACCAACCACACCTATTTCAATCCGCACGGCTGGCAAAACGGCGATATCCTTGACGTGGAGCTGCAAATCAACGCCGACGCCATCACCCCGGTCAACCGGCGGTTTATCCCCACCGGGGAGATCACGCCGGTGGTAGGCACGCCCTTTGATTTCCACACTCCCAAGCCGATCGGCCGGGATATGGATCTGCGGGACGAGCAGCTGGCGATCTGCGGCGGGTACGATCACAACTTCGTGCTGGGAAAACCCGGCGAAAGCAAGGCCGCCGCGCGGGCGATCTCCCACAAAAGCGGGATCGGCATCGAATGCGTCACCGACCAGCCGGGGATGCAGGTCTACGTGTCCAACAGTCTGCGGGAACCGGCCGGAAAGGGCGGCGTGGCCCTGTACAAGCATCAAGGCCTGTGCATGGAAACGCAGCATTACCCCGACAGTCCCAACCATCCGCATTTTCCGACCACGACGCTGAAAGCCGGGGAGGAATTCCACAGCGAAACCGCCTACCGGTTTTTTAAGATCTGAATCATGACCGCCGGCAAAGCCGGCGGTTTGCTCTGCGGCTGTAAGCCGCTGTTACTGGCGGGGCTAAAAGCCCTCTGAAAAGTCTGCCAACCGCAAGCGGTCACGAGCTACCGCTAAAGCGGTTG
>JBMNVL010000116.1:0-5774 GCA_050946775.1 Acutalibacteraceae bacterium | reverse complement strand
CATCAAGACCGCCCGCAAATACGCCGCCGAACACAAGGGCGCCGATCATTTTACCGTCGTGACGCTGCAAAACAGCTTTCACGGGCGGACGCTGGCGACCCTGGCCGCTACCGGGCAGGAGGTCTTTCACAAGGACTTTTTGCCCCTGACCCCGGGCTTCGCGTCCACCCCCGCCAACGACGCCGCGGCGCTGATGGCGCTGGCGAAGGAGTGCAAAGCGGCGGCGATCATGATGGAGCCGGTGCAGGGAGAAGGCGGCGTGATGCCGCTGGACGAAGGGTTCGTGCAGGCGGTGGCCGCTTTCGCCGCGAAAGAGGATATTCTGCTGATCGTCGACGAGGTGCAGACCGGCAACGGCCGCACCGGCACCCTGTACGCCTACGAGCAGTACGGGATCACCCCCGATATCGTGACCACCGCCAAGGGCTTGGGCGGCGGATTGCCCATCGGCGCCACCCTGTTTGGGGAAAAGGTGCAGGATACCCTGCGGCCCGGCGATCACGGCTCGACCTTCGGCGGCAATCCTGTCTGCTGCGCCGGGGCGATCAGCGTGCTTTCGCGGATCGACGACGCGCTGCTGGACGAGGTCAGGAAAAAAAGCGCCTATATTTTTGAAGAGCTGACCGGCGCACCGGGTGTGGACGGGGTCAGCGGTCTGGGCCTGATGATCGGCGTCGCCACCCAAAAACCGGCCGGCGAGGTGGTCAAAAGCTGCCTGGAAAACGGGGTGCTTTGCCTGACCGCCAAAACCAAGGTGCGGCTGCTGCCGGCGCTGAATATCCCGTGGGAGGAACTCAAAACCGCCGTCGCCGTTCTCAAGGCGGCCTGCGCGGGATAAAACGCGCGTCAAGGGGAACATCTGAAAACTCGATGGCGATATATGCGGCAAAGACAAAACACAAGGACGAGAGCCAACAGGCTCTCGTCCTTGTGTTTATAAGGATTTTCGATTATCGGTAGGTCTTAACGATCTCCTCGGCGATCTGGCGTTTGGCCACGCAGCGGTCCATTGCCTGCTTTTCGATATAGCGGTGAGCGTCGGGTTCGGTCATCTTCCCCTCGCTGATGAGCAGCCATTTGGCGCGGTTGACCAGCCGAATCTCGTTCATCTTTTCTTCGATGGAGAGCGTTTTGGTTTCGGTTTTGCGGATCCGTTCTCGGGCGCTGATCAGCCAGCCGGAGGCCACCTGCAGGAAGGTTTTGGAGGTGGGCTTGCTTATCAAAAACACGCCGTGCTCGGCAAGCTGGTCGAAGGATTGCTCGTATTGCTCCGTTCTGGCCAAAAAGAGGACGACGGTCCGGTAACTGCTTACGGTGTCGATCGCAAAATGGAGTCCGGTATCGTCCGGCAGGGGAGAATTGACGATCACCATATCAAAATCCCGCTCGGCGACCGCCCGTTTGGCGGCGCTGACGTTGGAAACGAATTGAACCGGCGAAAAGACGGGGACGGAAAAAATCTCAGGCAGAGCCTGATTGAGTTTTTCAGACGCCGAAACGACCAAAACGCTGTATACCCGCTCCTGCAGACTCAAGCGATCCCCTCCTTTCGCCGGATTGTTCGCGGATCATTCCGCACAGTAAATGTCCAGGATCTTTGCGGGTATGTGCGTTTTGATAAAATCGTCGTTTTGCGCGGCGGCTTTGGCGGCGGTGAGCGTCTGGGGCAGCTTTGCGAGTCCCAAAACGGTTTTCTCGTCGGCTTTGAACAGGTTGACGTCGACCGGCTTTGGCAGCTCCGCCTGTTTTTGAATGCCCTCCAGTCCCGCCCGGATCAGAAGAGCGAAGGCGATATACGGGTTGGCCAAAGGATCGGGGGAGCGCAGCTCGGCGCGGCGGAATTCCGGCGAGGCGGCGGGAATACGCACCAGCTGGGAGCGGTTTTCCGCCGACCATGAGACGTAGCGCGGCGCTTTGCGCTGACCCAGCCGGCGGTAAGAATCCTCGGTAGGATCCAAAAAAACGGTCATCGGGATCACCCGCTCAAGCACGCCTGCGATCATGTGGGTCAGTTTTTCGGAGGAGTCGTCCGGACGGACCGACATATTGATATGAAAGCCGTTGCCGGGCTCGTCCTCAAGCGGTTTCGGAGAAAAATCGGCAAACAGACCGTTGCGGCGCGCCACGGTCTTGACGACCGTCTGGAAGGTCATGACGTTGTCCGCCGCCGTCAGGGCGTCGGCGTAACGAAAATCGATCTCGTTCTGCCCGGGGCCTTCCTCGTGGTGCGAGCTTTCCGGACGGATACCCATCTGTTCGAGGGTCAGGCAGATCTCGCGGCGGACGTTTTCGCCCATGTCCTCCGGTGCGATATCCATATAGCCGGCGCGGTCATACGGCGTCTTTGTGGGCTGATTTTTCTCATCCAGTTCAAATAGGTAAAATTCCTGCTCGGCGCCGAAATAGAAAGTGTAACCCGCCTGTGCCGCGTCGTCGACCGCCCGCTTGAGCAGACTTCTCGTATCGCATTCGAACGGTTTCCCGTCGGGATAGGTGATCGAGCAGAACATCCGCACCACCTTGCCGTGCTCCGGTCGCCAGGGCAGCCAGGTCAGCGTTTCGGGATCGGGGTGCAGGAACAGATCGGAATACGCCTCGTCGCCGAAGCCGGCGATAGCGGACGCGTCAAAGGCGATGCCCCAGGTAAACGCGCGCTCCAGCTCATCCGGCATGATCGAAATATTCTTTTGACGCCCGAACACGTCGCAAAAGGCCAGACGGATGAACTTCACGTCCTCCTCGACAACGTATTGCATGACTTCTTCCTTGGAATATTTCATGGTATCCTCCCGCTTTCCGTTATAGTCTAATTGGCCACGTACAACTGTTTATACGGATTTTGGCTGTCGGGCGTCACGACCGTGAAGGGATGGTCCAACAGCTCCTCTTTGTCCCCGCCGAACAGCCGGCAGTATGCGGACACGTACCGGTCGATCTCGGCTTTGTCTTCATCGGTCGCCGGTCTTGCCGTCACCTGGTCCGGGAATCGGATGTCACGGCAATCGCAGCGCAGGATCAGCTTGCCGCCGTGCATACCCGTGCAGGGAAAATTGCCGACGATCTTTTTGTCGCTCTCGCCGAGTCCCAGAACGACGATCACGCCGCCCGCCTGATATTCGCCGAGAAAGCTCCCGGCCTTGCCGCCGATGACCATGACGGGGACTTTTTCCTTGTACGCCTTCATATGGATCCCGGCGCGGTAACCCGCGTCGCCCTTCACGTAAATGCTCCCGCCACGCATGGCGTATCCGACCGCGTCGCCCACGCTTCCGTGGATGACGATGGCGCCGTCGTTCATCGTGTCGCCGACGGCGTCTTGCGCGTTGCCGTTTACGGTAATCTTTGCGCCGTTGAGATAGGCGCCCAGTGCGTTGCCGGGAACCCCTTCCACCGTTATGCAGATATCCGACATACCGGCGCCGATAAAACGCTGACCCAGACAACCCTTGACGGTATTGTCCTTGTCCGAACCGCGCAGTTTATCGTTGATGTCACGGTAACCGAGACCCTTTGCCTGAACGATCATATTATACTACACCTCCGAACTTTTTTCTACGGATATCGGGTGAAAAAATCAAATTGGACGCCACTTTTTTCGTCAGGTCGAAATCGACGGTATCCAACGGCGTCTTTTCCCGGATGAGCGAGGTATAGATGCCCGCGCGGCCCGTTTCGCCAATGAGGATAAAGCCCGCGAGCCGCCCGTCTTTTACGAATAACCGCCGGATCGATCCGTTTTCTTTTTCCTCGATCATGTCGCCGTCGTATACGCCGGCGGTCATCATGTGCAGACCGAAGAAGCCGATGGAATTCATGGGAATGGCGGTATCAAAGGATCGGTCGCCTCCCGCCATATTCACGCCGGCGGTATGCCCCTGCATATAGGCGTTGGGAAGAATGGCAAGGACCCGCCGCTCGCCGAGCGAGGCGTCGTATCCCTGAGCGCAGTCGCCTGCCGCGTACACGTCGTCAAGCGTCGTTTTCATCGCGTTGTCCACGAGAATACCGCGGTTTACTTCACCGCCCGCGTCTTTTACAAGCTCGCTGTTCGCCCGCACGCCGACGGCAAGTACAAGCAGATCAAACTCCACCGTGCCGCCGCTTTTCATACAGGCGCGGTTTTTCTCAAAACGCTGAACCGTATCGCCCAGCAGAAAGGTGACGCCGTTTTGCTCAAGATGCTTTTGAACAGTTGCGGCGCAGTCTGCGTCGAGTATGCTGGAGAGCACCCGGTCGGCAAGATCGCACACGGTGATGCTGCCCACTCGGTCCCGGATCCCTTCGGCGCATTTCAATCCGATGAGTCCCGCGCCTACGATCAGGACACGGGCGCTTTCAAAAAGCGCCGCTTCAAGCGCCAGCGCGTCGTCAAGAGTCATAAAGGAAAACTTGTTTTCCACTGTATCCAGTCCGTCAAACGACGGGACGAACGGACGTGATCCGGCGGCGACGCACAATTTGTCGTAGGCCACGGACGTCCCGTCGTCCAGCGTGACCGAACGACCGGCGGTGTCAACCGTTAACGCCCGCCTGCCGTAAAGCATCCGGCAGCCGTTCTCTTCGTAGAATCCCTCCGGGCGGTATTTCATCCGTTCGGTATCGGTCTTGCCCTCCAGCAGATAGGAGATCAGCGGGCGGCCGTACACCGGGTGATTTTCTTCGCTGATCACGGTGATCTCGCCTTCCCGGTCGAGGGATCGGATGCCTTCGATGCAGCCGACGGCGGCGACGCCGTTTCCGATAATCACGTAGCGGTTCATTGTGCCTCACTCCTTTCCTCGTAGACGATCGCCCGGTTGGGACAGCCGGTGACACACGCCGGTGCGCCGCAGGCGTTGTCGAGACACAACTCGCATTTTTGCATGATGCCGTCTTCTCCCGGCGCCAGCGCGCCGTAAGGACACACCAGCACGCAGGTAAGACATCCGACACATTTGGTTTTGTCAATCTTCACGACGCCGTCTTGTTTGGATATGGCGCCGGCGATACAGCTTTTTTGGCAGATGGGATCGGTGCAGTGACGGCAGGAAACGGCGAAGGTGATCTTGTCTTCGCCTTCCACACGGATCCTGGGAAAGATCTTTTTGTCCTTGAGGGCGACGACCATATCTTTCAAACCGGAATTGGCGTATGCGCAGTTGTATTCGCACAAGTGGCATCCGAGGCACCATTCTTCATTTACATAGACACGTTTCATTTTTTATTCCCCCGCGTGGGAGATACCCAGTATCTCCAGTTCCTTTTCGTTGAGCCCCACGCCGCGCAGCATCAGGCGGTTGCCCCGCAACGCCTCGATGGAATTGATCCCCATACCGCCCATGATCTCCATGATCTCGTGTCGCCACGCCGTCATCAGATTGACGAGCCGGGCCGAGCCGATATCGGGATTGAGCCGCTTGACCAGATCGGGGCGCTGGGTGGCGATGCCCCAGTTGCACTTGCCGCTTTGACAGGTGCGGCAGAGGTGGCACCCGAGGGCGAGCAGCGCCGCCGTGGCGACGTAGCAGGCGTCGGCGCCCAGCGCCACCGCCTTGACCACGTCGGCCGCCGAGCGGATCGACCCGCCGACGACGAGGGAAACGTTGCCGCGGATGCCCTCGTCCCTGAGCCGTTTGTCCACGGCGGCCAGCGCCAGTTCGACGGGGATGCCGACGTTGTCGCGGATGCGTGTCGGCGCCGCGCCGGTGCCGCCGCGAAAACCGTCGATGGCGATGACGTCCGCGCCGCTGCGGGCAATGCCGCTGGCGATAGCGGCGATGTTGTGGACGGCGGCG
>JBMNVL010000115.1:0-5834 GCA_050946775.1 Acutalibacteraceae bacterium | reverse complement strand
ATGCCTGTTGAGGACGTCTTCACCATCACCGGCCGCGGCACCGTTGCCACCGGTCGTGTGGAGCGCGGTCGTCTGAACATGTCTGAGGAAGTCGAGATCATCGGTCTGACCGAGGAACGCAAGAAGACGGTTGTTACCGGCATCGAGATGTTCCGCAAACTGCTCGACTACGCGGAGGCCGGCGACAACATCGGCGCCCTGCTGCGCGGTATTCAGCGCACCGAGATCGAGCGCGGCCAGGTTCTGTGCAAACCCGGCTCGATCAACCCCCACACCAAGTTCCATGGCCAGGTTTACGTCCTGTCCAAGGACGAGGGTGGCCGTCATACCCCCTTCTTCAACAACTATCGTCCGCAGTTCTATTTCCGTACCACCGACGTGACCGGCGTCATCTCCCTGCCCGAAGGCGTTGAGATGTGCATGCCCGGCGATAACGTCGAGATGGACGTCGAACTGATCACCCCCATCGCCATCGAGGAAGGCCTGCGTTTCGCTATCCGTGAAGGCGGCCGTACCGTCGGTTCCGGCGTTGTTACCGCGATCAACGGCTAATCGCTGATCCGGCGACGATCTATCGCACAAAAGCCCCTGCTGATTCGTCAGCAGGGGCTATTTTTATGGTTGACATACAGGGGCGGCGTCCGCTATACTGTTCTTACAATATTTCCCATATGAGGAGGCGGCCCTATGATGGAGTATCAAAATCCCGCTCTGCCGGTGGAACGGCGGGTGGCGGATCTGCTGGCGCGGATGTCGCTGGAGGAAAAGGCGGCGCAGACGTGCATGATGCGCGGGGTGGAATACGCCACCCGTCCGGCGGCGGCGCAGCATTGCAGCGTCGAGCCGGACACCGATTTTGACTGGGCGCGGTTGAAGGAAAATTTCGGTGACGACGGGATGGGCTTTATCCACGATATGTATTCCACCCCGGTGCCCTTCAACAAAATCCAGCGGTATTTCATCGAGAACTCCCGCTGGGGGATCCCGGCGATCTTTACCGGCGAAGCGCTGCACGGCATCAGCGGTCTGCGGGGAACGGTGTTTCCCTGTCCGGTCAATTTCGGCGCCACCTTTGATCCCGATCTGGTGCGTCAGGTGGGCGAGGCGATCGGCCGGGAGACCCGGGCGCTGGGAATGCAAGAGATTTTGGCGCCCAATCTCGACGTGGCCAGGGAACCGCGCTGGGGACGGATCGAGGAAACCTTCGGCGAGGACACCTATCTGTCCAGCCGGATGGCGGCCGCCATCGTTTCGGGTGAGCAAAAAGGGGACGTTTCCCGTCCCGACGCGGTGGTGGCCGAGCCCAAGCACTACTGCGTCCACGGCATCGCCGAGGGCGGCACCAACTGTGCCCACGCCCGCGCCGGCCGTCGGGAGGTGGAAAGCGCCTATCTGCCGGTGTTTGAGGCAGGCATTCGCCAGGGCGGCGCATACAACGTCATGGTCAGCTATAACGCCGTCGACGGCGACCCGCTGATGTGCTCCGAGTGGTATCTCAAGGACGTGCTCAAGGATCGCTTCGCGCTCAAAGGGTATTCCCGCTCCGACTGGGGTGGCGTCGCCCGGCTGAAAAACGACCACAAGCTGGTCACCACCGATAAGGACGCCATTTGCCTGGCGGTGAACAACGGCCTGGACGTGCAGGGCTGTGATTATCCGCCGGAATTCTGGAAAAAGACCGTCGTCGAGCTGGTGCGGGAAGGCCGCCTTTCGATGGAGCGGCTGGACGATATCTGCGCCCGGGTGCTGCGGGTCAAGTTCGAGTTGGGACTGTTTGAGCGTCCCTATACCGACGAGACCGCCTACGCCGATATCATTCGCTGCGACGCCCATCGCGCCGTGGCGCACAAGGTGGCGCGGGAATCGATCACCCTGCTGAAAAACGACGGCACCTTGCCGCTGAAGGGCTTTTCCTCCATCGCGCTGATCGGCCCGTCATCCGCCGCCCAGAAGATCGGCGGTTATTCCTCCACCCCGCAATTTTCCATTCCCTCGCTCTACGAGGAACTGAAATCGATGCTGGGCGAGGGGATCACGGTGCGCCAGTGCGACGGCTGCGCCATCACCTACGACAAAAAACAGCCCCGGGTGGTGGACGGTCAACCCCACCTGTATTCCGAAGGGGAAGAGGAGATCACCGACGCCATGGAGCAGGCGGTGGCCATCGCCGGGGAATGCGACGCGATCCTTTTCGTCGGCGGTGACAACACCATCACCAGCGGCGAGGGACAGGACCGCTGTGAGTTGACTCTCAACGGCCGTCAGCGGGAGCTGATCGAAAAGCTGGCGGTGCTGGGCAAGCCGCTGGTGCTGATCCTTGAAAACGGCAAGCCGCTGGAGCTGTCCCGCGAAAACGAGGTCTGCAACGCCATTCTGATGACCTGGTTCGGCGGCGAATCGGGCGCGAAAGCGATTGCCGAGGCGGTGCTGGGCCAATTCAGCCCGGCGGGACGGCTGCCCCTGTCGCTGCCGCGGTCGTCCACTCGCATCCCGTGCTATTATTCCATGCTGCCCGGCGGCGCGGCCAACTTTTTGGAAGGGCCAAAAGACGCCCTCTTCCCGTTTGGCTTCGGGCTGTCCTATACCACCTTCGCTTACCGCGATCTGCAAATCCAAAAAACCGGCCCGTTCGAGGCGATCGTCACCTGTACGGTGGAAAACACCGGCGCCGTTGACTCCGACGAGGTGGTGCAGCTGTACCTCGACGACGTGGAAAGCTCGGTCGTCACGCCGCCCATGCTGCTCAAGGGATTTGAGCGGATCCATCTGAAGGCGGGGGAGAGCAAAACCGTCACCTTCCGGCTGGATTATGATTCCTTCAAGCTGTTTGACATCCGCTACCGCTGGACGGTCGAGCCCGGCCGTTTCCGGGTGCTGGTGGGCGCCGGCTCCCGTGATATCCGCCTGGAAGGCGACGTGATTTTGTAAGGGAAACCGCATACTCCCGCTTCCTTTGCCTGCCCGCCCGGTGCCCGGGGGGCTCAATAAATACAAGTTTACGCAAAAAAGACCTTGCCGCCGGCAAGGTCTTTTTCTGTATAGCGTTCAGCCGCCGCGTTTGCGGCGACGGTAGGCGGTAGGGGCTTCGCCCACCGTTTTGGTGAAAACGTTGGTGAAATAATTGCTGTTTTCATACCCGACGGTCGACGCGATGACCGATACGCTCAGCCGGGTATCCACCAGCAGGGATTTGGCGTCCTCCATCCGCAGGGCGTTGACGTATTCGCTGACCGATTTGCCGGTATACGCCTTGAACCGGTGGCTGAGCGTCGAGCGGCTGCAAAAAAAGGTGTCGCACAGCTCGTCGACGGTGATGCGGTGGGTGTGGTTGACCTGTAGGTGATGCACCACCTTTTCGCACAGCTCATCCTCAGCCAGCGACGGAGATACGCGGTACGCCAGCTCCAGCATCCGCTGCAGCGGCCGCAGCAGCACGTCGATCTCCTTTTGCGGCGGGAACGGCCGCAGCGCGTCGTAGCCCTGCCGCAGTTTTTCAGGATCCAGTCCGTAGACGCGGGCGATCCGGTGCTGATACGATTCGCCCTGTTCGTCCCGGTAACCGCTCACGCAGATGAAGCACACCGTGTGATCACCGTTGAAGATGGGGTAAACGTATTCCCGTACCCCGGCAAAGCAGGTGCCGCCGTACGCGCCCTGCTGACTCTTTTTCCAGACCCGTACCTGACAGTCGACGCAATGCTGATGAAATGCCGGATCGGCGGCGCCGTAGATGCAGTAAGGATGCTCGTGCATATTCAGCCGATGGAGCTTGCTGGGGGTGATCACCGGCTCGTACTCCTTGGGATGCAGCGTGACCAGCAGACCTTGTTCCCGTTTCAAAAACTGCACGTAATCGTAGATTTCATCGGTCAATTCCATTTTATCGCCCCCGGTTTGCACAATTTTATAGGTATTTGGGATTTTTTCCAAGGAAATCTATAAGATTCTATGTTAATATAGATATAACAGAAAGTGGGCAATCTGTCAATACAGGGGGAATTTTTTATGAAGCGATCCGTTTTTCACCGTGTGCTGGCCGGGCTGATGTGCCTGTGTCTGCTGGGCGGGATTCTGCCGATGAGCGCGTTGGCGGATGACAGCATCCGCATCGAGCTGGAAAACGTGGTAACGGCTCAACACGTGGCGGCCGGGCTGGTCGAGACCCGCACCGGCGCCGATTGGAGCGGCGGCGGATTCGCTTTTATGAACGCCGCCGGGGTGGACGGCACCGGCAACAGCATGACCTTCACCCTGACCGTCCCGTCGGCCGGTGACTACACCCTGTCGATCACCGACAGAGACAGCGCCGACCGGGGCATTTTCCGGGCGGACTTCAACGGGGAGGAAGTGGCGACGGTGGACTTTTACGCCGCATCAGCCGGATTTGTCACCCATCCGCTGGGGACGGTGACCTTTTCCTCCACCACCGGCACCCTGACGTTGACCTGCGTGGGCGCCAATCCGGCGTCCAACAAAAAATACGGTCTGGCGGCGGATTACGTGACGCTGACCCCCGTGGAGGGCGCTGACGCCAGCGGCACCTGCGGCGATAATCTCACGTGGAATTACAACTCTTCCACCAAAACCCTCACCATCTCCGGCACGGGAGCTATGGCGGACTATACTCTTTTTACCCGTGCACCATGGAATACCTATCATTCCTCTATCACGACCGTTACTATCAGCAACAGCGTCACCAGCATTGGGGATTATGCTTTCTACAACTGTACCGGGATGACCAGCGTCACCATCCCCGACAGCGTCACCCGCATTGGGAATAGTGCTTTCTACTACTGCACCAAGTTGACCAGTATCACCATCCCGGACAGTGTCACCAGCATTGGGAATTATGCTTTCTACAACTGTACCAAGTTGACCAGCATCACCATCCCGGACAGCGTCACCAGCATGGGGAGTGGTGCTTTCGATAGCTGCAGTAACGTAACGATATACGCAACAACCGATTCTGTGGCAAGTCAGTACGCGAGCCAAAAAGGCCACAGATTTGTAGCGGTGATTTTTCTTGAAGGGCAGGCGTGTTATCCAAGCTGGACGGTGGATATATCCCCTACCTGCACCGAACCGGGCAGCCAGTCCCATCACAGCGTTTTTGAAAATGAACCGTATGGATCGGTTGTAATTCCAGCCACCGGACACGCTTGGCAGTTGAGCGATCACAAAGACGCCACCTGTACTGAGAACGGATATGACGATTACGTTTGTGCCAACGATCCGACGCATACCAAGCGGGAAACCATCCCGGCCACCGGGCATACCTATTCCACCGAGTGGACGGTGGACGTTGCGCCGACTTGTGAGCAGCTAGGCAGTAAATCCCACCATTGTGAAAACTGTGACGCCGTCATTGATGTGACCGAGATTCCGGTATTGGGACATGATTGGCAGTTGAGCGGCCACAAAGACGCCACCTGTACCGAGGATGGATACGACGATTACGTTTGCGCCAACGATTCGACGCATACCAAGCGGGAGATTATTACTGCCACGGGGCATACCTATTCCACCGAGTGGACGGTGGACGCTGCGCCGACTTGTGAGCAGCCAGGCAGTAAATCCCACCATTGTGGAAACTGTGACGCCGTCATCGATGTGACAGAGATTCCTGCTACTGGACATGATTGGCAGTTGAGCGATCACAAAGACGCCACCTGTACTGAGAACGGATATGACGATTACGTTTGTGCCAACGATCCGACGCATACCAAGCGGGAAACCATCCCGGCCACCGGGCATAACTGGAAAGCGGTGGGGCGCATGGCGGCCACCTGCACCGAGGACGGGTATGTGGATTACGAGTGTGTAAACGATCCGAC
>JBMNVL010000114.1:0-5918 GCA_050946775.1 Acutalibacteraceae bacterium | reverse complement strand
TGGACGGCTTGGGCGGCTTTGCCGGCTGATACGCCGGTTGCTGCTGCGGCTGCTGATACACCGGCTGCGGCGGTTGTACCGACTGCTGCGGCGCCGACGGCCGGGGTTGCGGATATTGACGCACTGTCTGGGTAACCTGCTGCGGATTGTCCACGGGCGCCTGCGGCGCGGGCTGTGCGGGCTGTGCCGGTTGATGCGGCCCCATGACCGGTGAGCCGCATCCCGGGCAAAACCTGCTGTCGGGCGTCAACGGCGCCCCGCAGCTTTGGCAAAAGTTGGCCATGGCGTATCTCTCCTCTACTTCTTTTTCAGGTTCGGGCAATGGGTTATAATGAAATCGTACACAAAATCAAAATCCTCGGTGACGGCGTACACCCGGTTGTGACTGAGCACGCCGTTGACCTTGATGAGGCGGCGACGGCGGTACGCCTTGACCTTTTTTGTTCTGGAAAAATCGGAGTACATCTCGGTACGCTGAGCGGCCAATCCGGCGCCGACCGTCCCGATCCGGCCCGACGCCGCGCCGGCGATCATGGTCGCACGGCCGAGTTGTTTGGCTTTTTTCGCCTGTGACGCGGTCTGCCTGTGGAGGATCCCTTTTTCGTCCATTTCAAACTCGACGACGTATTTTCCGCCCATGATCGCCGCGTACAGGGCGTAGCCCAGCCCGGTGACGGCGGTCATCCCGATCAAAAGCAAGCAAAAGATCTTCGCCCCGTCGAACAGCCGCTGCCAGTCAACGTAGCCGCCGTCCAGATCGATCAAAAACACGAAGGCGAAGACGCCCAAGAAGGAGAAAAACAGGATCTTCCACACCAGCCAGAAGACCGTCGGGTTTTTCCACAGGCTTATTTCGCAGACCCAGCGGTATTTGCCGTCCTCGCCGCGGACAAGGCGGTCGTTCGGCTTGTTCGATTCGTTCATATCCGCCGCCTCACTTTAACAGCGGCAGGCCGCATCTTTGGCACCGGTCAGCCTCCACGGGGTTGTGTGCCGGACAGCTGACGCAGGCGATATAAGGCGCGCGGGATTTGTCGTATAACTCATACGGAAAATGAAACTGGGGATGATACCGGAAGCGGTCGCCCACCTGCAGGTACTGCCACGCCAGAATCCGGGAACCCTCCTGCTCGACGATCTTCTTTTTCTTGCCCTGGGCGGTACGCGCCACGACGACGTATTCGGTAATCATCTCCCGCGCGTTCTCGTCGGCGCTGCGATGCCGCTCGACAAGACGGGATTTTTTGTCGATCACCGTCGCCTCGTATGCGTTTTTGGCCCGCTCCTTCACAAATCCGTAAAGGGCAAACAGCAAAAACACCGCCGATAGGATCCCGCCGTACAGCGCCGCCTGGTCGAGCGCCAGCTCCTCGTTGACAAAACTGTAGATCACAAAGCCGATCAGCGGCAGCGGCACGAGGAACAGAGCGAAAATACCCGCTCTTCTGCGGCCTTTTCGCACGGCGGCGAGGATTTCCGGGTGATTCACCCGGTCGGAATAGCCCGGCGCCGGGATCCCTTGCCGCACCGGACCGTTCCCGGCGCAGACCGGGGCAGGGGAGACCGGCGGGGTCTGCGCCGCGCCGCATTTTTGGCAAAACGCCGCGCCCGCTTCCAGCGGCGAGCCGCAATTCGAGCAATACTGAGCCATCGTCTTTCCTCCTTAATGTCTGTCAGGCGGCAGCGGCGGATCCTTGGGGATCTCCATCAGGGCGTCCGCCGCGGGCAGACCGCCGAAGAACGTGTCGTAGAACCAGCCGAACAGTCCGTTGGCGGTATCGGACAGCACCTTCATAATGTCAACGTCGATCACCTTTTTCACCGTCGCCGCGCCGACACTGATGGGCAGCGCGAAGGAGAACATGATCGCGCCGTTGGCGGCAAACCAGAAGCCCAGCGCCTTGTCCGGATTGTCGCTGACCCAGCCGCCGCCCATGCCGAAGAGCTCGGTCAGGTACTTCTCGATAACGCCGGACTTCGTGATCTCCACGTCGATATTCAAAAGGCTGTCCTTGAGAGCGAGATCGCCGTAAAGCTGTTGGTTGTCGTTATACATCTTCTCCAGGTTGAACTTCTGATCCGCGAGATGCTCGCCCAGCCATTTTTGCATGAATTCTTCCAGCTTCGGGCCGACCTTCTTTTTGAAGGTCTCGCTGTTCAGCCACTGCTTGAACATCATGCTCGCGGCGATCTTCAGCGCCGTCACCGTCATGTCCTTGAAGGCGCCCATCACCGCGCCGTAGAAGTCGTTTTCGCCCTTTTCCAGACTGAGGAGATAGTTGTTGAACACCGCAAAGACGAAATAGCCGCCCATGATGGCGCAGGCGTATTTGATCTTCGCCGGGCTGGACATACCGGAGGATGCCAGCCAGCTTACGCCGTCCGACACCCCGCCGGAGACGAAGTTGTCGCCGGCGTTCTTGATCTGATCGTAGATCTCCAGATTCTTGACGTCGAACTTCGTGCCCCAGACGATATTCACGCCCACCTCGCCGATGGCGTTGACGAAAACGTCCTTAGCGGGCGTAATGATCGCCTCCAGCGGTCCGGTGTACGCCGCGGCGACGTAAGAGAAGGCGCAGTCGCCGATCCACTTGACCCATTCCAGCCCCCAGACCGTCCAGTCGAGTGCGGCGGCGTTCCACTTATCCTTCTCGTTTTGCTCCGTCCAGTATTTCATGTAGGCGCGCACGACGTCCTTCGCCATCAAGCGCAGTTCCCATGTGGAGATGCGGCAGGTATCGTTCGATGCGATCTTTTCCAGCTGCTGCAAATTGTACGCCTTCTGCTCCGGCAGGGAGAATTTCTCGATCCGCTCGCGGGTCTTGGCATATTCCTTGTTCCATTCCTCCATGGGATCGGGATCCCTGCCGCGCAGGCGAAGCGGGATCTCGGTTTTATACGTCACCCCGTCGTATTCGCCGGTTACCGGCAGAACCGTCATGAAGAAGGTGCCGTTATCCGGCTCCCACAGCATATCCTGCGGCTCAAAGGTATAGGTGAATTTGCCGTTCCATTCGCCCGACGTCTCTTTGTAATGGTACTTGTCGGCGATTGCCTGCTCTTTGGCGGCCGCCGTGCCCTTGCCGCCGGCGCCCTTGAGTTTTTCGAACTGGTATTTGGTTTCCTTCGGGTCGATGATCGCTTTATCCTTGCCCTTGTGCGCCAGGGTGAATTGGATCTCGCTGACCTGCCACTTTCTGTCCAGATCCCCGACGTATTCCTTCTCGTACGCCTGCACGCGAACGTATTTCACGTCCCCCTTATGGCCTTCGTCGCGGGAGGAAACGGTGATCCCCTCGGGGTACAGATTCATCGTAACGTAGCCCTTGAGCGGCTCTTTTTCGCCCTCAACGACCACCCGGATCTCAAAATGCTCCTCTTTCACCTTGGCGAAGACGTCGTGCTCCGGCTCGGGCTTGGTGTTGTTCTTCACGGTCATCTGATAGACCGCCGGCTGATCGGTCAGCTCGAACTTGACGTCGAATTCGCCGGTGTTGACGGCGGTGATGTCCGAAAGCTTCGGCGCTGTCGGCGCGTCGACGATCATAAAGCGCTCAACGTAGGTGAAGCCGTCGCCCGGGATGGCGTCGATGCCGCAGTTTTCGTGATAAAGCGTTCCATCCCTCTCGTCGACAAATTTCAGCGAAGGACCTTCCACGATGCGGAAAATGACGGTGTTGGTAAAGCTACCGCCCTCGCCGGCAAAGGTGAAGGTGATGCCCGCCGTGTCCTTGTCGTACTCCTTCGGCACGCTGACCGTCGCCTCGCAGTAGCGGCCGACCAGCGCCGCGCCGTGCACCGTCATCCCCTCGGCGGAAACGCCGATCTGAGAGGTCAGATCGCCTCGGTCGCGCTCGACGCCGCCGGGATCGACCTCCGCCATTCTGGCGCGGATCTTGACGGGCTTGTCGCCGCCCCGCCTAATCGCGTCGCCGAAATCCTTCTGGACGTACATTTTGTACGCCTTCCGCTTTTTCTTTTTGTCGTCGGAGCCGCCGGAGGCCGCGGCCGCGCCGGCGACCGCCGCGCCGGCGGCGGCCACGCCGACCGCGACGGCCACGGGCAGGCCGTCGTCATTGCCTTCCACAATATCCGTGGGCACAAACACGCCCTCGTCCTCGCCGGGGGTGTCTTGGGCGTTTTGGGTCACGCCGGTGTTGTTCTGCGGATTGTCTACCATCGTGTAATCCCAGTAATCGTCATTCCAGGTGATACGATATGGCGTGTTGAAAAAGCGCTCCGTCCATTTCTGCTCCAACGCTCGGACAGCCGCTTCATTGAACTGATCGTAATCAAGGGAGCTTTTAACCGCAGAGAATTGTATGGACATCAAAAGATAGGTGCCCGGAATCTCGGGAATCGGGCGCAGATATTTGTATTCCCCGTGGTATCCCGACACCTCGTCGGCATAATTAAGCCTTTTGGCAGAGTATCTGTAAAGCCATCCGCCTCCATACTCTACGACCTCCCGGACGCCGGTGTAACGGTCCAGCAGCCCTTTTGCGGCCTCCTCTCTCCATTGCCTGACCATGGTTTGCGATTTTGTACGGCCGTTTACGTCGTCGTGATCTGTTTCAAACTGAATGTCGTAGTTGGCAACTTTGGGATAGGTGTCGCCGTGCATATTATCCCAAAGCCCGTTGGTCACATAAACGTCAAACGTCGCCGACTGTTCTGCAAGCGTGCTGTCTATCTTGTTAAACTGTTCGTATTCCACCTTTGTGTAATCATACTTATTCACATGTACATACACGGGGGCGGTGTACTGAAGTTCGTAATTGTCCCTTTCTCTGAAATCTCTTTCCCACGCAGGATAAGCGTTTGTGATCCAGAAATAATTGTCGCTGAACTTTGAAAACGGAAAAGCGGTTCCAACTTGTTCGGCGAATGCCGAAAAGCAAAGCGTCGGCAAAAGCATAAGAGCCAAAACCACACTTGCAAATATCCGTTTTTTCATTGTACCGGCGCCCCCTTTCCGAGGTTGACCACACCCGTTGCCTGCAGGATCATCATCACGCCGCCGCCGACAAGCAGCAGCGCTCCGGGGACGATCAGCAAAAGACTCATGCCGGGCATACCGATCAATGCCGCCGCGGCAAAGCCGACCGACATTCCCCGGATCAAGCCCGTCAGAGACGAGGAGGACATCGTCCGGCTTTTCGCCGTAAACGATGAGAACAGTTTTTGCAAAAATCCGCCCGACAGCGCCGCTCTTGCCGACAAAAACGCCGCCGCCACGCCGCCCATAAAGGCCATCCGCGTATCGCCGCCAGCCATCAGCAGGTACAGCAGCAGCGCCCCGCCGATGCCGGTCAGATACGACCACAAAGAATCGAGCGACACCCCGAAGGCGCCCTTAAGCGTCTGCGCGAAGGATCGTTTTTCACCGCCCTTGCGGGTGAACAGTCCGATCAGCGAAACGACGGCACCGGCGAAGACGCCCTTGCCGATAACGCCGCCGATCGCACCGAGGATGCCGCCGCTCATCCCGCCGTTTGCAAAGGTGAGAAAGGAAAGCACCCGGGTCGGCAGGATATCAAAGCCGACCGTCTGCAGTATGTTCAGTATCAGCCACACGACCGCCAACGCCGCGATGGGGATCCACCGCTTGGGATCCTTGAAAAGCGACGTAAAGGAGGAGAAAAAGCCCTTTACGCTGTCGCCGATCACCTTGCCCGGGCTTTCAATCGCGCCGATCCCGCCTTGCAGTCCGCCCAGCGCCGTCTCGCCGGTAAACGAGGACGCGGCAAAACGAAAAGGCTGTGGCAAAGTCCGGGTCGCCGGCGCAGGCTGAGGCCGGGGCACCGGCGCAGGTTGTGGCTGGGACACCGGCGCGGTACGCGCGACCGGCTTGCCGCAGCGGGGACAAAAGGCGTCCTTTGCCTGCAGGGCGGCGCCGCAGTAGGAACAGAAGT
>JBMNVL010000113.1:0-5953 GCA_050946775.1 Acutalibacteraceae bacterium | reverse complement strand
AAAAAGAAAAAGTCGCGTCAGCGGCTTTTTCTTTTTGTACTCTTCACTCTTCTCTTTTCACTTTTCACTCTTCTTTCCGTTCTCCCCCGCGACTTTTTCCAGTGAAGAGATAAGAGAGAAAAGAGAACAGAATCGGATGCATTGCTCCGCAAAGCATCCGACCGCGAGTTCGAATCCATCTGTTAAAAACGCAAATCCATTTTTTTCGTACCCCATAGCCAGAAAAAAGCACGCGAAAGCGTGCTTTTTTCAATGATGTTTGCCCTGGCGGGCAAATGATGCGTGCTACGCGTATGATGTTGCCTGCGGCAATGATGTGTGCCTGCGGGCACGTGAGGGCAAACAGCGCATCATTGCGGCAAGAAGTGGCGAACATCATTTCGGAGCGCAGCGGAGATACATCATCAGCCGCCAAAGGCGGCGGCATCATTTTCGCAAATTCCACTTTCTCTTTTTCAACGACGCGCTCCTCCGCTTAGAGCGCGAAGCCCAACCTTTTTCTTTGCCTCATTTTATGGTTGTCCTTTTCGTTCCGGTATAGTATAATGATAGGCATAGGCTTGAAAAAGCGTGAAAAGGCATGCGAAACGCCGGCGGCAACGGTGTTTGGCGTTTCGCAGCGGGCCTTTCGATCCATGGGCAAATCATCAACGAGGAGGCTTCTCTATGAAACAAACCGTTTTGCGCCAATACGCCCGGCTGATCGCGCGGGTCGGCGCCAACATCCAAAAAGGACAGGACGTGATCATCCGCTGTGATCTCGATCAGCCGAAATTCGTGGAGCTGCTGGTGGATGAATGCTACAAAGCCGGGGCGAAAAAGGTCACGGTGGATTTCCATTACCAGCCGCTGTATAAGCTGCACGTCCGCCACCAGACCGTCACCACGCTGGCCAGAGTCGAAGAGTGGGAAAAGGCCCGTCTTCAGCACTACGTGGACACCCTGCCCTGCCGGATCTATCTTGATTCCGAGGATCCCGACGGGTTGAGGGGCATCAATCACAAAAAGACGGCGAAGGCCGATCAGAAAAGCTGGCCGATCGTCAAGCCCTACTGGGACAAGCTGGAGAACCAGCACCAGTGGTGCATCGCGGCTGTTCCCGGCGTGGCGTGGGCGAAAAAGCTCTTTCCCGACCTGCCGCGCGGCAAGGCGATCGAAAAGCTGTGGGAAGCCATTCTTTTCACCTCCCGGATCACCGACGACCCGCAGGCGGCGTGGGAAGCCCACAACCGGGATCTGCACGACCGCTGCGCCTATCTCAACCGTCTGGGGATCGCCGAGCTGCGCTACAAGGGCGACAACGGCACCGATCTGACCGTGGGCATGATTCCCGAGGCCGTCTTCAAGGGCGGCGGCGACCGCACCCGCGGCGGCGTTTTCTTCAACCCCAACATCCCCACCGAGGAATGCTTCATCTCCCCGATGCGCGGCAAGGCCGAGGGGATCGTGTACGCCACCAAGCCCCTGTCCTATCAAGGGCAGCTGATCGAGAATTTCTCCATCCGCTTTGAAGACGGCAAGGCCGTCGAGGTCAAGGCCGAAAAGAACCAGCCGCTTTTGGAGCAGATGATCGCCATGGACGAGGGCGCCGCCTATCTGGGCGAATGCGCGCTGGTGCCGGTCAATTCCCCCATTTCCGAATCCGGGCTGCTGTTTTACAACACCCTGTTTGACGAAAACGCCGCCTGTCATCTGGCGCTGGGCATGGGCTTTGCCGACACCATCAAGGACTTCGAGAATATGACCCTCGAGGAGTGCCGGGCGCTGGGGATCAACGATTCGATGGAGCACGTCGATTTTATGATCGGCTACGAGGGATTGGATATCGACGCGCTTACCCGCGACGGCAAAACCGTTCCCATCTTCCGCCGGGGCAAATGGGCTTTCTGATCCGCAAGCGTATCCCTTTGCCGACCCGGGCAACCGATCATGCCCGGGATCGACTCTTTTCCACCCGTTCAAAAGCCCCCGGTTCACGGATGATCCGTGAACCGGGGGCTTTGCGTTTGTATCCGTCGATCAATCCTGACCGGGGACGACGGGCAGCTTGCCGATGCTTTCGGCCAGTTCCTCGTCGGTGGGGATGTAGTCGGTCATCTCGCCGTCGTTGAATTTCTGATAGGCGACCAGATCGAAGTAGCCGGTGCCGGTCAAGCCGAAGAGGATGGTCTTCTCCTCGCCGGTTTCTTTGCACTTGAGCGCCTCGTCGATGGCCACCCGGATGGCGTGAGAGCTTTCGGGCGCCGGCAGGATGCCTTCGGTGCGGGCAAACTTTTCCGCCGCCTCAAAGACCGCCGTCTGCTCCACCGAGGTGGCCTCCATATAGCCGTCGTGGTAGAGCTGGCTGAGGGTGGAGGACATCCCGTGGAACCGCAGGCCGCCGGCGTGGTTGGCCGAGGGGATGAAGCTCGAGCCGAGGGTGTACATCTTGGCCAGCGGGCAGATCATGCCGGTATCGCAAAAATCGTAGGCGAATTTGCCGCGGGTGAAGCTGGGACAGGACGCCGGCTCGACGGCGATGATGCGGTAGTCCTTTTCGCCCCGCAGCTTCTCGCCCATAAAGGGAGCGATCAGGCCGCCGAGGTTGGATCCGCCGCCGGCGCAGCCGATGATGATGTCGGGGGTGACGCCGTATTTGTCCAGCGCCGTTTTGGTCTCCAGACCGATCACCGACTGGTGGAGCAGCACCTGATTGAGCACCGAGCCCAGCACGTAGCGGTAGCCGGGGTTGGACACGGCGACCTCCACCGCTTCGGAAATGGCGCAGCCAAGGCTGCCGGTGGTGCCGGGATGCTCCTGCAGGATCTTGCGGCCGACGTTGGTGGTGGTGGAGGGAGAGGGGGTGACGTCGGCGCCGTAGGTGCGCATCACCTCACGCCGGAAGGGCTTTTGCTCGTAGCTGACCTTGACCATGTACACCTTGCAGTCCAGCCCCAGATAGGCGCAGGCCATCGACAGCGCCGTACCCCACTGACCGGCGCCGGTCTCGGTGGTCACGCCCTTGAGCCCCTGTTTCTTGGCGTAATAGGCCTGGGCGATGGCGGAGTTGAGCTTGTGGCTGCCGCTGGTATTGTTGCCCTCAAATTTGTAGTAGATCTTGGCGGGAGTGCCCAGCGCCTTTTCCAGGCAGTAGGCGCGCACCACCGGCGAGGGACGGTACATTTTGTAGAATTCCCGGATCTCTTCGGGGATGTCGATGAAGGGGGTGTCGTTGTCCAGCTCCTGCGCCACCAGCTCTTCGCAGAAGATGCCACTCATCTCCTCGGCGGTCAGCGGCTTGCCGGTGCCGGGGTTGAGCAGCGGCGCGGGCTTTTGCTTCATATCCGCCCGCAGGTTGTACCATTGGGTGGGCATCTCCGATTCGGACAGGTAAATTTTATAGGGGATCTTGTTTTCAGCCATGACGATTACTCCTTTTTTCTATCACGCGGGTGGATGGACGGTCAGCGTACGCGTCGCCATCGTTTGGTCAACGGTTTCATGGTTGTACCTCCTGAGAAAAACAAAAAACCCGTCCCGGACAAATTTGCCGGGACAGGTACATTTACCTGCGGTGCCACCCTGCTTGGCGCTTATGCCGCGCCCACTCATCGCGTACCGTCATACGCCGATCCCTTTTACGGAGGATCCGTTCCGTCTCCCATACTCGGCCTTGCGCCTTTCCGGTCGCCCTCAGGAGTCCATTCGATCCGGTTTTCTCTGCCGCGCTTCCACCGCCGGCGGCTCTCTGGAAGAGAAGGGAGTCGGATCTACTCACTCTCCCTCATCGGTTTAGCTGCATTTTACCCCATCGAAAAGCGGTTGTCAAGTGTTTTTTTGAAATTTTTTGCGTTAAGGCTGACCCGCGATAAGGACAAAGCGCAAAAGTATTATCCTCTCACCCGCCCAAGCAAAAGCGGACCGTTGCCTTTCAGCCAGTTTTGACAGGCGTCATAGTCGGGGCATACCCGGCGCACGTGGGCGTAAAAGGCCGGGGAATGGTTCATTTCCAGCCGGTGGCAAAGCTCGTGGATCACCACGCTGTCCAGCACCTCGGGCGGCGCCAGCATCAGCAGGCAATTGAAATTTAGATCGCCCCTTTTTGAGCAACTGCCCCATCGGGTGCGCTGGCAGCGGATGGTGATCCGCCCGTAATCCACCCCGATCAGCGGGGCAAAGACCGCCGCCCGGTCGGGAATGACCGCCTTGGCCCGCGCCGTCAGAGCGCGGATATCCTGCGCCGTCAAGGGCGGCAGCGCTTCCACCGCCCGGCGGCGCTCCGCCTGCTTTTCCAGCTGGCGGGCGATCCAGTCGCGGTGATCGTCCACAAACCGGGCGACGGCGAGATTGCTCACCCCGTACGGCACCCGCACGATCACCCCGTCGTCGGTCACCTGCAGTCCCAGCGTTTTGCGCCGGGAACGGATCGCGGTATACTCCATATTAGATCTCAAACCCGTACACGGTGGCGTGTTCCTCGGCGGTCTGTTCAGCCTTGAAGGCGCGATACACCTCCCGCAAAAACCGGTAGACCGGCATCAGCCGGGCGTACCCCTCAACCACCAGATCCGGCAGAACGGGAGAAAACAGATCCCCGCCGAAGGTGCGTTCATACCCGACGCTGACAGAACGGCGGTTGTACCACGGGTCGAGCCGTTCGCCCCGGTCGGCCTTGGGCCGCTTGTAGGGCTCGCCCCACAACCGGTATTCCCCCGCTTTTTCCAGCTTTTTGATCAACCGTTCAAACGCCGCCGGATCGGCGTCGATCGCCTGGCGATAGAGCTCCATCTGCCGGGCGGGAACGCCCCATTCCCCCACCCCGTAGGAAAAGCCGCCGCCCTCGATCTAAAACCAGAAGGACGGCCCTTCGTTACGCTCGTCGGTGTAGACGGTGAACCACAGGTGATCCTTGTACGGCCCGCGGCCGTACAGCCGCCGGGCGTCCCGGTAAATGCGGGAGATATGCACCTGCCAGTCCTCCTTGGGAAACCGCTGACGCATCCGCTCGAGCGTTTGCGACGCCAGGATCCGGAAGGGGCGGTTGAGCACCCGCTCGTATTCCTCTTTATGCGCCAGAAACCAGCTTCGTTCGTTGTGAAAGGCGATCCCCCACAAAAAGTCGCCGGTCTGCTCGCAAAACCCCTCAAACGGGGGCAGTTCCTTCGTCTTCGCCATCGTAATCCTCCAAAAAACTGTGTTCGATCCCGCCGCTTTTGTAGCCGGGAAAGGTGTCCAGGCACACCGCGTGGATGCTATGGAACAGGCTGTTTTCCACGTTGGGATTGGTTTGCTTCAGCTGGTGGATCAGCGCCTTGATCTCCTGGCGCTTGGAATCGCCGATCCCGTCGCCCGACGCGTCCCGCCGCTCGGTAAAACGGCAGGCGCACTGCAGAAAATCCAGCCCGTTGTACCGTTTCCAGGCCAGAACGTCCTCTTCCCGGACGGCGTACAGAGGACGGATTAACTCCATCCCCTCGAAATTCTGGCTGTGCAGCTTGGGGAGCATCCCCTGCAGTTGAGAGCCGTACAGCATCCCCAGCAGGGTGGTTTCGATCACGTCGTTGAAATGGTGGCCCAGCGCGATTTTGTTGCAGCCGCGTTTTTTCGCCTCGCTGTACAAATGGCCCCGGCGCATTTTGGCGCACAGGTAGCAGGGGGATTTTTCCGCCCGGTCCGCCACCCGGAAGACGTTGGTCTCGAACACCTGCAAAGGCAGTCCCAGCAGGGCGGCGTTGTCCTCCAGCCTGCGGCGGTTGGCAGGGCTATAACCGGGATCCATCGCCAGATACACCGCCTCGAAAGGCACCTCGCTGACCCGCTGCAGCATCTGGATCAGCTTGGCGAGCAGCATGGAATCCTTGCCGCCCGACACGCACACGGCGATGCGGTCCCCTTCCTCGATCAGCCGGTAGCGCTGGATGGCGCCGATAAAAGGGTTCCACAGGGTCTTGCGGTATTTTTTGAAGAGGCTGCG
>JBMNVL010000112.1:0-6013 GCA_050946775.1 Acutalibacteraceae bacterium | reverse complement strand
ACCAACGCCCGCAAGCTGCTGGGCTGCCGGGGCCTGTTGGCCGCCGGCAACACGCCAGGCGCGACGTCGGGGCTGATTTCGGCGTTGAGTTACTATTATCCCTATCAGTACGTCACCGGCGAGGAGGGGTGGATGCTGTATCCCTTCTGGGAGTACTATCAGGTGACCGGCGACGAGGATTTTCTGCGCGAGCGGCTGTATCCGCTGCTGCGGCAGATGGGCGATTTTTACGAGGATTTCCTGACCGAGACCGATGAAAACGGCCACTACATATTTGCCGGGTCGATCTCTCCCGAAAACCAACCGGCGGGGCTTGGCTATTCGCTGGTGAACAATTCCGCGTTCGATATCGCCGGCGCCCGGTTTACGCTGGAAACGCTGATCAAAGTCTGCGATATTCTTGGCACCGAACAGGGCGAAGCCGGCGGCGCGGCGCGCTGGCAGGCGATGCTGGACAAATTCCCGCCCTATCGGATCAACGAGGACGGCGCCTTGCAGGAATGGGCGTGGGAAGGCTTGCAGGACAACTACAACCACCGCCATTCCAGCCATCTGGTCGGGGTGTGGCCCTATCGCGCCATCACCCCCGAGGCCGACGGCGAACTGTTTGACGCCGCCGGGGTGGCGCTGGCGAAACGTGACGCCCACTTTACCGCCGACATCGGTCACGGCATTTTGCACGACGCGCTGATCGCCGCCGGGTTGAAAAACGCCGCGTCGCTGAGCAGCCGTCTGCACCAGATCGCCGCCCACGGCTTTTATTACGACGGGCTGATCACCTCCCACAACGGCAATCACAACACCTTCTGCACCGACGCCTGCCACGCCGTGCCGGCGATCATGATGGAGATGCTCTGCAGTTCTGACGACGGGGTGCTGGAATTGCTGCCGGCGCTGGCCGACGGGCTGAAAACCGGTTCGATCCGGGGAATGAAAGCCCGCAACCGCACCACGGTGGAAAATCTCGCCTGGAATATGGGCGAGAACAAGGTGACCGCCACCCTTCGCTCGGACGTTGACCAGACCCTGACCCTGATCGAGCGGCAGGGCATCGTCCGCGTTGAAACCGACGCGGCGATCAGCCGTTCGTCTCTCGGGCGGATCGCCCGGCAGATCACCCTGAAAGCCGGTCAGTCCACCGACGTGACGGTGTATCTGGATGAGGATCCGACCGCCGTCGAGCGGGAAAATCTGGCGCTGGGCAAGACGGCGACCGCCTCGGGACAGGACGATCCCGCCCGTACCCCTGACAAGGCGGTGGACGGCCGCGGCGATACCCGCTGGGCGTCCAACCAAAGCGACGACGCGTGGCTGACGGTGGATCTGGGCGAGGCGCACGACATCCGGGAGATCCAGCTGGATTGGGAAGCCGCCTACGCCAAAAGCTACCGCCTGCAGGTATCCGACGACGGCAAGACCTGGCGCGATCTGTACGAAACCGAAGACGGCCGCGGCGGCAGCGAGTCCATCGAGGTGGACGGCCGGGGCCGGTACCTGCGGATGCAAGGCCGCGAACGGGTGGTGGTCAACGGCAGCAAATGGGGCTACTCCCTGTGGGAAATGCGGGTCTACGAGCAGGCGCCGCCTTCGGCCGACGGTCCGGCCTGGCAGATGCTCGGGGACGTGGACGACAACGGCAAGGTCGAGGCCGCCGACGCCCTGATGGCCCTGCAGGCCGCCACCGACAAGATCGAGTTGGATGAGCTGCAAGCCGACGCGGCCGACGTGACCGGCGAAGGGCAGGTCACCGCCGCCGACGCGCTGATGATCCTGCAGTTTGCCACCGGCAAAATCACTTCTTTTTGCTGAGGCGGACTAAAAAAGGTATTGACCTGTTCATCCGTGGACAGGTTATAATGGGTATATACGGTACCCATACAGGAGAAAGGAGAAAGCAAACCCATGAAATCCATTGTGAAAAAAGGAGTGAGTCTGTTGCTCAGCGCGACCATGCTGGCGGCCTCGGCCGCCGTGGCCAAGGCGGCGGAACCCGAGGAGCCGAATTACCGCAACGTCGCTTATCGCCGGGCGGTGTACCAGTCCAGCGCCGCCAATTTCAACGACGTGGGGCATTTGATCACCGACGGCGTCGTGTCTCAGGTCAAGCTGTGGGATCCGACCTACACCGCACAGTATCCCACCGGGGACAGCCCGGCCTCAGAGGAATTTGACAAGGCGTTCGATTCCGACAAAAGCACCAAATGGCTGACCTTCAAAGGCGCCGGCTGGCTGCAGGCGTCCATGCCGGAAGGCCGGCAGATGACGGCGGTCACCTACACCGTTACCTCCGCCAACGACTCCCCCGACCGCGATCCCACCGCCTGGACGCTGCTGGGTTCCAACGACGGCGTGACTTTCACCGAACTGGACCGGCGGGAAGGCCAAACCTTCTCCGCGCGGTTTGTCACCAACACCTACACCGTCGCCACTCCCGGCAGTTACGCCGTTTACCGGCTGAATATCACCGCCAACAACGGCGATACTCAAAACCGGCTGCAGCTTTCGGAGTGGGATCTGTTTGACGAGACCGGTCTGTCCCTGTTCCACCGCAGCGGGTTGGATCTGGACGCCAACTGGCCGATCTCCTTTTCCACCCAATATCTCGTGGGCGACAGCCCCTCCGGCGAGGATTATACCAAAGCGTTCGACGGCAGCGCCGCCACCAAGTGGCTGACCTTCCACAACGCCGCCTGGCTGCAAGTCGCCATGCCCGACGGGTATCCCCTGACCGCGACCAGCTACACCGTCACCTCCGCCAACGACGCGCCCCTGCGCGATCCCAAGGACTGGGTGCTGCAGGGCTCCAACGACGGGCAGACCTTTACCGATCTGGACGCCCGTCAAAACGAAAGCTTCTCCTCCCGCGGACAGACAAAGGCCTACGCCGTCGCCACCCCCGGTGAATACCGGTATTACCGGCTGAACATCACCGCCAACAACGGCGATATCGGCACCGACGGCAGCACCCCGCCCCGTATCCAGCTCAGCGAGTGGGAATTGTTTGAAGCCGATGGCCGGTCCCTGATCCGGCGGGAACCGTCCGAGACCTTCATCAGCCTTTGGCGCAGCAAGGGCAACGCCAATGAGTGGGTCTACGTCGATCTGGGCGCCGAAAGCCGCGTCGACAAGGCGGTGCTGACCTGGAACACCGACGGCTTCGCCACCGTCTACGATCTGCAGGTGTCCAGCGACGCGAAGACGTGGAATACCGTCGCTGCCGTCACCGACGGCGAAAGCGGCGAGCGGACGGTCGATTTTGACCCGGTGAACGCCCGGTATCTGCGGGTGCTGTGCAAAAAAACCGGTTTCTCCCAGTTCGCCTTGAGCGAACTGGAGGTCTACGGCACCAACGATCTGACCTATTCCATCGGCGAAATGCCCGCTCCCGAGGCCGACGGCACCCAAAAACTGACCGGCGGCAACTGGACGGTGCAGCGCGCCGGCGACGTCGACGCCACCGGCGAACAGCTTGCCGACGCCGCGTACGACGATTCCGCCTGGCTGCCGGCGACGGTGCCGGGCACGGTGCTGACCTCTTACCTCAACGCCGGCGCCATCCCCGATCCCAACGTGTCGGATCAGCAGCTGATGGTGTCGGAGAGCTTCTTCACCACCAACTTCTGGTACCGCAACCATTTCGTCATCCCCGAAAGCCAGCGGGGCAAACGCACCTGGCTCAACTTCGACGCCGTCAACTGGAAGGCCGACGTGTATTTCAACGGCCAGAACGTCGGCAAGATCGAAGGCGCGTTTATCCGCGGCAAATTCGATATCACCGACCTTGTCCGCTACGGCGGCGAAAACTATCTGGCGGTCTACATCCATATGAATAAAAACCCCGGCGCCGTCACCCTGCAGAACATCAATGACGCCGGCAAAAACGGCGGCATCCTCGGCGCCGACAACCCCACCATCCACGCCAGCATCGGCTGGGACTGGGTTCCCACCATCCGCGGGCGGAACGTGGGCATTTACGAGGACGTGTATCTGTCCTATTCCCAGGACGTCACCCTGTCCGATCCGTGGGCAATCACCGATCTCGACGTGGAGCACAAGGATTTTTCCAAGGCCGACGTCACGGTAAAGACGGTGATCAACAACCCCTCCGGCAAGGCGGTCACCGCCACCGTCAAGGGGGTCATCACCCCCGGCGATCTCGCCTTTGAGAGCGATCCGGTGACGCTGGCGGCGGGTGAAAGCAAAGAGATCACCGTCGCCACCGTCAGGGTGAACGACCCCGCGCTGTGGTGGCCCAACACCTACGGCGATCAGCCGCTGTACACCGCGTCCCTCGACGCGGTGGTGAACGGCGCTGTATCTCACAGCCAATCCTTTGCCTTCGGCATCCGGGAGTTTACCTACGACAAAGAGCGGCCGATGACCATCTGCTGCAACGGCACCCGCATCGTCTGCCGGGGCGGCAACTGGGGTATGGACGACGCCAACCTTGCCGCCACCCCCGAAGACTACGACATCAAGGTGCGCCTGCACGCCGAGGCCAATTTCACCATGATCCGCAACTGGGTCGGCATGACCAACCACCGGGCGTTCTACGACGCCTGCGACAAGTACGGTGTGCTGATCTGGGACGATTTCTGGCTGGCCAACCCCGGCGACGGTCCGAATCCCGACGACGAGGCGATGTTCCTCAAAAACGCCCGGGACAAGGTGTCCCGCAACCGTTCCCACGCCGCCATCGCGCTGTACTGCGGGCGCAACGAGGGCAATCCGCCCGCTTCCCTGAACACCGCGCTGGAAAAACTGACCGTCGAGCTGGACGGCACCCGCCACTATATTCCCCATTCGGCGGATTATACCGTCAGCGGGTTCGGCCCGTACGGGGTGCAAAACCCGAAATGGTATTTCCAAAACACCGGCAACACCCTGCACAGCGAACGGGGTATGCCCAATATTCCCGCATACGAGAGCCTGATGACCATGCTGACCGAAGATCACGCCTGGCCGATCGACGACGTATGGGGCATCCACGATTTCACCCAGGGCAGCGCCCAAAGCGGCGGCTCGTTCCAGAATTATATGCGCAACAGCTTCGGCAATTACAGCAGCCTTAAAGAGTTCGTTCGCATCGCCCAGATGGTCAACTACGAAAACCACAAGGCGATGTTCGAGGCGATGTACACCAACCGCAGCAACGGCATCTTGATGTGGATGAGTCAATCGGCCTGGCCGTCGATGGTCTGGCAGACCTACGACTACTACTACGACACCAACGGCGGCTACTTCGGGCTGAAAAAGGCCAACCAGCCCCGCAATCTGATCCTCAACCAGAACACGAATGAATTGTGGATGGTCAACGCCACCCCGAGCGAGGAGGAGCTGACCTTTACGCTGGAAATCTTTGACGTCAACGGTCGGTCGATCCACACCTCCTCGGTGACCCGGACGATGGCCGCCGACGAGCAGGCCGTCTGGAAAGAACTGCCCGCCGTTGCCGGAGCTTCGGCGGTGCAGTTTATCCGCACCGCGGTGAAAAACGCCGCCGGGCAGCAGGTGGCGGACAATTTCACCTGGATCAACCGTCAAAACGAGCGCCAATACCAGGCGATGAACGCTCTCAAGACCGTCGCCCTGACCGCCCAAAAAGGCGCCTTTGCCGTGGACGGCGATACCGTGACCGGCTCGGTGACCCTCCAAAACGAGTCGGACGCGCCGGCGGTGATGATCCGGCTGAAGACGCTGGACGAGAACGGCGAGCGGGTGCTGCCGGTCTACTACGACGACAACTACGTTTCCCTGATGCCGGGCGAAAGCAAAGTGATCTCGCTGGAATTTGCCCGCCACCGTTTGAACGGCGACGCCGTCACCCTGGCGGTGGAAGGCTTCAACGTGGCCGACGCCGTGATCGGCAGCGAAGAGCTGCCGGCTGAAGAGCCCGTTTTGCCGGGCGACGTCGATCTGGACGGCGACGTAGACGCCGCCGACGCGCTGCTGGCGCTGCAGGCGGCCACCGGCAAGATCCGGCTGGACGAGCGGCGGCAAAAAGCCGCCGACG
>JBMNVL010000111.1:0-6191 GCA_050946775.1 Acutalibacteraceae bacterium | reverse complement strand
CAAATCCTCTTTCATCAACCGGATGACCCGCGGCGGCAAGGCCAAGGTGGAGGATCGCCCCGGCGTCACCCGGCAAAACCAGTGGTTCGTCATCGACGGCGGGGTGCATCTGCTGGATACCCCCGGCGTGCTGTGGCCCAAATTCGAGGATCAGACCGCGGCGCTGTATCTCGCTTTCACCGGCGCCATCCGGGATCAGGTGCTGGATGGGGAAGAGCTGGCCTGTGCGCTGCTGAACGTGTTGGAGCGGGACTATCCCGACCGGCTGATCGAGCGGTACAAGCTGGACGAGAGCGCCTTTGTGGGCGACGGTTGGGAGTTGCTGCAAACCATCGGCCGCAAGCGGGGAATGCTGATCTCGGGCGGCGAGGTCAACACCGAGCGGGCGGCCATTGCCGTGGTGGACGAATACCGCGCCGGAAAACTGGGCCGCATCTCGCTGGAGCGGCCGCGGTAAGGAGGAGACCGTATGCTGACCCAATACGACAACGACGTTCGGGCGCAGGGCCATCCCGTGCTGTGCGGGGTGGACGAGGCCGGACGCGGCCCGTTGGCCGGGCCGGTCTGCGCGGCGGCGGTGATTTTGCCTGCGGGAGCCGTCATCCCCGGACTGAACGATTCCAAAAAGCTGTCGGAGAAAAAGCGGGAAGCGCTTTATCCGCTGATCACCGCGCAGGCGACGGCCTGGGCGGTCGCCTTCGGCACGGTGGAGGAGATCGAGTCGCTCAACATTTTGCAGGCAACTTTTCTGGCGATGCGCCGGGCGATCGAGGGGCTGAACGCGACGCCCGATCTGATCCTGATCGACGGCAACCGCCTGCCCGACGGACTGCCCTCGCCGGCCAGAGCGGTCGTCAAGGGCGACGCCACCTCGGCGTCCATCGCGGCGGCGTCGGTGCTGGCCAAGGTCACCCGTGATCGCTATATGATCGAGCAGGACGCCCGCTATCCCGGCTACGGCTTTGCGGTGCACAAGGGCTACGGCACCAGGGCGCATTACGAGGCGCTGGCCAAACAGGGTCTGTCGCCCATCCACCGGCCGAGCTTTCTCAAAAATTGGAGGGCCGACTGATGGCCGGCGTTTCCAAGGGCGCGGCCGGCGAAATGCTGGCCGCCCGCTTTTTGCGGGAGAAGGGCTACACCATTCTGATGGCCAACTACCGCTGCCGGTTGGGAGAAATAGACATAATCGCCGTCGACCGGAAATATATTGCTTTTGTAGAGGTCAAAACGCGCCGGCAGGACGCGTTATACACACCCAAGGAGGCGGTCACTCTGCAAAAGCGAAAGAAATTGCTGCAAACGGCGGCGCTGTTTTTGAAAAATCATCCCGAGGTCAGGCTGCAGCCGCGGTTCGACGTGGTGGAGGTGGTCACCAAGCCCGACGACCCCATGGCGGCCGTCGAGATCGACCATCTGCTGAACGCCTTTGAAGCGGGGGATCTGCGTGCGGCTTTTTGATCTGCATTGCGATACCCTGACCGCGGCTTACGACAGCGGACAATCCTTATGGCGCAACTCCTTGCATCTGGACGGTGAAAGGGGCTGCGCCTTTGTTGCGTGGCGGCAGATCTTCGCCGTGTTCACCCCCGACGCCCTGCGGGGCGACGCCGCGTGGGAACGGGCGCGGCAGGTGCTGGCGTTCGCCAAAGAACAGGTCGACCGCTATCCCGACCGCTTTCGGCTGATCCGCTCTCTAGCCGACTGGCGGGCGGTCGCGCCCCATCAATGCGGGATGATCCTGGCGCTGGAAAGCGCCGCGCCGCTGGCGGGCGATCTGTCCCGGCTGGACGGAATGGCGGGCGCAGGAGTAAAGGTAATTACCTTTACATGGAACGGAGAGAACGAATGCGGCTTCGGCTGCGGATGCGATCCGCGCGCCGGACTGAAACCTTTCGGCAAGGCGCTGGCCCGCCGGATGGCGGAAAAGGGGATTGTCCCCGACGTATCCCACCTCAATCCCGCCGGCTTTTGGGATGTGATGGACGCCGTGTCCGGCCCGGTGATCGCCAGCCATTCGGTATCGGCGGCGGTGCATCCCCATCCCCGCAATCTCACCGACGAACAGTTCGACGCCCTCCGGGACCGGGGCGGACTGGTGGGGCTCAATTTTTGCGCCGACCAGTTGGGCGGGCTGTCGCTCGAGCAGATCGAGCGGCATCTCGATCGCTTTTTGTCCCGCGGCGGGGAGAGGACGGTCGCCCTCGGCGGCGATCTGGACGGGGTCGACCTGCCGGAAAAATGGCAGGGAATCGGGATCGCGGAGCGATTGCGGGAATATTTGTGTCGCAAAAATTACGAGGAATGGCTGTTGGATCGGCTCTTTTTTGGCAATGGCTACGATTTTTTTGACAAGGCCTTTTCGACCTTTGACAAATGAGCCGTTTATACGGTATTATATAAGGTGAATGAGTAGACGTGAAAGCGAAAGGCGTGATGATATGCAATACACCAGCACCCGGGATTCGTCCATTCGGGTATCGGCGGCGCAGGCGATCGCCCGCGGGATCTCCGCGGAGGGCGGTCTGTTCGTCCCCGAGACCCTGCCGACCCTGACCGAAACGGAGCTGTCGGCCTGGAGCAAGATGCCTTATGAGGATCGGGCGACGGCGGTTTTGAGCAAATTCTTGAGCGATTTCACCCCCGACGAGGTGCGCGAATGCACCCGCGCGGCCTACGCGACGGGACGGTTTCGCCACCCGGCGGTTGCGCCCCTGCGCCAGCTCGACGAGAGCGCGCATATTCTGGAGCTGTGGCACGGCCCGACCTGCGCCTTCAAGGATATGGCGCTGCAGATACTGCCCCATCTGATGCGGGTGTCGGCGGGAAAGACCGCCGCCGGCAAGGAGATCGTCATTCTGGTGGCCACCTCGGGCGATACTGGCAAGGCGGCGCTGGAGGGGTTCCGCGACGCGCCTCACACCCGGATTCTGGTTTTCTATCCCGAAGACGGCGTCAGCCCGATGCAAAAGCTGCAGATGACCACCCAGGAGGGCGAAAACGTCGGCGTGTGCGCCATCCGGGGCAATTTCGACGACGCCCAGACCGGCGTCAAGACCATCTTCACCGATCCGGCCGTGGCGCAAAAGCTTGCCGACAACGGGATGATGTTCTCCAGCGCCAACTCCATCAACTGGGGACGGCTGGTGCCGCAGATCGTTTACTACGTTTCGGCTTACTGCGATCTGCTGGCCGCCGGCACCGTTGCGATGGGCGATCCCATCAACGTTACGGTGCCCACAGGCAACTTCGGCAACATCCTGGCGGCCTATTACGCCCGCAAGATGGGGCTGCCGGTCCAAAAGCTGATCTGCGCCTCCAACCGCAACCGGGTGCTGACCGATTTCATCGCCACCGGCACTTACGACCGCAACCGGGAGTTTTACACCACCACCTCGCCTTCGATGGATATCCTAATCTCCTCCAATCTCGAGCGGCTGCTCTACGATCTGGCGGGAGAGGACGACGGCGAGATCCGCCGGCTGATGGGCGAGCTGTCCCAAAGCGGCGTGTATACCGTCTCTGACGAGGTGCTGAAAAAGCTGCAGGCGCTGTTCGTCGGCGGCTGCTGTGACGACGGGCAGGCGGCGGATACCATCGCCGACGTTTTCTCGCGTCACGGGTATTTGATCGACACCCATACCGCCGTGGCGGTGCGGGTCTACGAGGACTACCGCCAAAAGACCGGCGATGCCACCCCGACGGTGATCGCCTCCACCGCCAACCCCTATAAATTTTCCTCCAGCGTGTTGAGCGCCGTCGGCGGCGATCTGACCGGGCTGGACGAATTTGAGAAGGTGGAGGCGCTTTGCCGCAAGACCGGCGCCGCCATCCCGGCGCCTTTGGCGGCGCTCAAGGGCAAAACGCCCCGCTTTACCGACGTCTGCGACCGGGACGGGATGCGCCAGGTCGTCTACCGGATGCTGGGTATCGAGGGCTGATCGACCATGGCGCTGTACGCGATCGGCGACACCCACCTGTCGTTGGGCGTCGATAAGCCGATGGACGATTTCGGCGGCTGGGATCATTACGTTGAGCGGCTGGAGCAAAACTGGCGGGCGCTGGTGGGGCCGGGCGATACCGTGGTGATCGCCGGGGACGTTTCCTGGGCGATGAATCTGGAGCAGGCGGCGGCCGATTTCGCGTTCCTCGATCGCCTGCCTGGACAAAAGCTGCTGATCAAGGGCAACCACGATTACTGGTGGACCACCCGCAAAAAGATGGACGCTTTTTTCGCCGAGCGGGGCTTTTCCACCCTGCGGATCGTTCACAACGATGCCGTCGCGGTGGACGGCCGGGTCAGCGTTTGCGGCACCCGGGGCTGGTTCTTTGACGCCGAGGAGGATGCCGACCGGCTGATTCTCGACCGGGAGATCGGGCGGCTGCACGCGTCGGCGGCGGCCGCGCGGCAGACCGGCTTGCCGCCGGTGGCGTTTCTCCATTACCCGCCGGTGTTCGGCGAATACGTCTGCGAGGATATGATCGCCGCCCTCAAGGAGGAAGGGATCACCCGCTGTTATTACGGCCACGTCCACGGTCCCGGCATCCGCAAAGCCTTCAACGGGGTGTGGGAGGGGATCGCCCTGCGGCTGATCTCGGCCGACGCGCTGGGATTTACGCCGCTTTTCATCCCGTAAAAATATTTACATTTATTTCAAAAAAACCGTAGCGCTTTGTGCTATAGTATGGTATACTAATTTGGTATTTTGTTTGAGGAAATATAGGAGGAAGTCAAAAATGAGTCTGAAAAACGCCACCAAAACCGAAACCCCCAACCGGGTCGAGCTGGAAGTCGAGGTCGACGCCGCCGCTTTTGAGGAAGCCGTCAGCCGCGCGTACAAGAAAAACATCGGCAAAATTGCCGTCCCCGGCTTCCGCAAGGGCAAAGCCCCCCGGGCGCTGGTCGAGAAGATGTACGGCACCGGCGTGTTCTATGAGGACGCGGTCAACGACATCTATCCCACCGCGCTGGACGAGGCGATCAAGGAATCCGGCTACCGCTACGTGGAAGACAAGATCGATCTCGACGTCGTCAGCGTCGGGAAAGAGGGACTGGTCTTCAAGGCGGTCATCACCGTGCAGCCCGACGTGGAAGTGGGCGAGTACAAGGGCCTGAAGGCCGACAAAAAAGTCGAGCCGGTCACCGATGAGGACGTCGACGGTGAAGTGAAAAAGCTGCAGGATCGCAACTCCCGGCTGGTGCCGGTCGAGGATCGCGCCGCCGAGGACGGCGACACCGTCACCTTCGATTTCGAGGGTTTTATCGACGACGAGGCGTTCGAGGGCGGCAAGGGCGAGAATTACACCCTGACGCTGGGCTCGGGTCAGTTCATCCCCGGGTTTGAGGAGCAGATCGTCGGCAAGAAGCCCGACGAGGAGTTCGACGTCAACGTCACCTTCCCCGAGGATTACCACGCCGAGGAGCTCAAGGGCAAGCCGGCCGTCTTCAAGTGCAAGCTGCACGAGATCAAGACCCGCGAGATGCCCGAGCTCAACGATGAGTTCGCCAAGGACGTCAGCGAGTTCGATACCCTCGACGAGCTGAAGGCCGATTTGAAAAAGAAACTGGAGGACAGCCGCGAGCAGGAGGCCAGCAACGCCTTTGAGACCGCGCTGCTCGATCAGCTGGCCGACGGGCTGAAGGCCGACGTGCCGCAGGCGATGTACGATCGCCGCATCGACGAGCAGGTGCAGGATTTCGGCTACCGTCTGCAGTCCCAGGGACTGGATCTGAACACCTATCTGCAGTACACCGGCATGGATATGGCCGCTTTCCGCGACGGCTTCAAGGAGCAGGCGGAGAAGCAGGTCAAGGTGCGTCTGGCGCTGGAGAAGATCGCCGCGCTGGAGAACGTTGAGGTCTCCGAGGAGGATATGACCGCCGAGTACCAGAAATACGCCGATATGTACAAGCTGGACGTCGACAAGGTCAAAGCGGTGTTGGCCGAGGAGGATCTCAAGCGGGATCTGGCGGTCGGCAAGGCGCTGGATCTGGTCAAGGAGAACGCCGTCGCCGGGGAATAAGCTTCCCGATTGCGGCCTATACTGACACCGTATCCCACAAAAAAGGAGTCGATCGACATGAACAATATGAGTCTTGTGCCTTACGTGGTGGAGCAGACCAGCCGCGGCGAGCGCAGCTACGCTATCTTTTCCCGGCTGCTCAACGACCGCATCATCATGCTGTGCGA
>JBMNVL010000110.1:0-6319 GCA_050946775.1 Acutalibacteraceae bacterium | reverse complement strand
CCCTTCCGGAAGTTGGATCGCGTTTGCCAAAGGGGGAGCCAAGTTGTGCACGATTTTAATTTATACCGTCCCCGCCCGCGATCAGATCTCCTCGCCGCGCAAAAAGCCGCCCAGCTCGGCCAGCGGCAGGCGGTAGACGAAGCTGTCGCCGACGCCGCGCAGCAGCGCCAGGTCGATATCCTTGCCCGCCCGTTTTTTGTCGTTGGCCACGCCGGGCAGCCAATCGCTCATCCCGGCGGGGTCGGCGGTCGGCAGGCCGTACCGTTCCAGCACGGCGGCGATCCGCCCGGCGGTGCCGGGAGCGGTCAATCCCCGCCGCTGGGCGGCCCGCGTGACGATCACCATCCCCACCGCCACGGCACGGCCGTGGGTCAGGCCGGTGTAGTCGTAATATTTTTCCAGAGCGTGGCCGACGGTATGCCCGAAATTGAGCAGCTTGCGTTCGCCCGCTTCCTTTTCGTCCCGCTCGACCACGCCCCGCTTGATGTCCATGCAGCGGGCGATGACGGCGTCCATCTCGCCCCGGTCGACCCCTTTTTCCAGCCGGTCGAACAGGTCGGCGTCCTTGATGCAGGCGGTTTTGATCACCTCCGCCATTCCGTCGGCGAAAACGCCGTCGGGCAGGGTGGACAGGGTGTCGACGTCGGCGATCACCCGCGCCGGCTGCCAGAAGGCGCCGACCAGGTTTTTGCCCTCGTCGATGTCCACCCCGGTCTTGCCGCCCACCGAGGCGTCCACCTGCGCCAGCAGGGTGGTGGGGATCTGAACGAAATCCATCCCCCGCAGCCAGGTCGCCGCGGCGAAGCCGGTCATATCGCCGGTTACGCCGCCGCCCAGCGCCACCAGCAGATCCTGCCGGGTGGCGCCCATTTGTGCCAGTTTGGTATAAATGGCGGCGATGACGTCCAGCCGCTTGTGCTCCTCCCCGGCCGGGAAGGTGAACACGTCGGCGGCGTAGCCCGCCGTCTCAAAGGAGCGGCGCACCCGCCCGGCGTACAGCGGCGCGACGTGGGAATCGGTGACGATCAGGGCACGGCTCCCCCGGTTGACCTGCCGCGCCCATTCCCCGGCGCGATCCAGCAGCTCCCGCCCCACGAGGATATCGTAGGGCCGGGCGGTATGAACGCGAATGGTTTGCATACGGTTTTCTCCTTGTCGTCGGTGGGATGCGGTTTTTGCCGATGGGGAGGCGTCTTGCCTCTCCCTTACGGGTTTTCCTCCTTGCGCAGGCGGCCGGCGGTCAAAATCGCCTCCAGCCGGGATTGATCCCCGGCGACGATGGCGTCCCGGTAGTCCTGCAGGCGGGCGATCAGCCCGTCCAGCTCGGCGCACAGGGGGTCGGCGTTGAGCAAAAACAGCCGGCTCCACAAATGCTCGTCCACCGTCGCCACCCGGGACACGTCCCGGTAGCTGCCGGCGGAAAAGCCCCGGTATTGGGGGCAGGTGGGCGAGGTGACGTACGCCCCGGCCAGCACGTGGGGCAGTTGACTGGTAAAGGCGATGATCCGGTCGTGGGTGGCGGGATCGGTCTCGGTCAGCCGGGCGGCGCCCATTTGCCGCGCCAGCGCGCGCATGGTTTCCAGCGCGTCGGGGTCGGTCTGCGCCGTCGGGGTGAGGATATAACTCGCCCCGACGAACAAATCGGCGTCGGCGTTGCCGAAACCGCTGTGCTCTTTTCCCGCCATGGGATGGGCGCCGACAAACCGCGCGCCGTATCCGGCGCAAAGCGGCTCGCAGGCGGCGACAATCGCCTGCTTGACGCCGCAGACGTCGCTGACCACCGCGCCGGGGCGCAGACAGCGGCCGTTTTGCCGCAGATAGTCCACCGTCGCCTCGGGCGGCAGCGCCAGCAGCACCACGTCCGCCCGGGCCAGATCCGCCGGCTCAACCGCTTCGTGGATGGCGTCCTGCCGCAGGGCGGCGTCGCAGACCGCCGGGTTGCGGGCCAGTCCCAGCACCCGGTGATCGGTTCGCCGGCGCAGCGCCAGCGCCATCGAGCCGCCGATCAGGCCCAGCCCGACGACGGCGATCGTTTTTTGTTCCATCAGTTCTCCCTCTTGGCCACCGTCTTGCCGAACAGCGGCGCCACCTCGTCGATCCGTCGGGCCAGCGTTTCAAACTGGGCGGGCGTCAGCGACTGGGCGCCGTCCGACAGAGCGTGGGGCGGATCGTTGTGGACTTCGATGATCAGCCCGTCGGCGCCGGCGGCGATGGCCGCCATGGTCAGCGGCGCCACCAGCGCGCTGATTCCCGCCGCGTGGGAGGGATCGACCACCACCGGCAGGTGGGACAGGCTTTTCAGCAGCGGGACGGCCGACACGTCCAGGGTGTTGCGGGTCATGGTCTCAAAGGTGCGGATCCCCCGCTCGCAGAGGATCACCTTTTCGTTGCCGGCCGCCATGATGTATTCGGCGCTCATCAGCAGCTCCTCGATGGTGTTGGCCAGTCCCCGCTTGAGCAGGATGGGCCGGTCCACCTTGCCCAGCTCCTTGAGCAGCTCGAAATTCTGCATATTCCGGGCGCCGACCTGGATGATATCCACGTCCTCGAACAGTTCGAGATGCGCCGCCGACATGATCTCGGTGACGATGGGCAGTCCGGTCTTGGCCCGGGCCTCGCGCAGCAGCTCCAGCCCTTCCGCCCGCAGGCCCTGGAAGGAATAGGGCGAGGTGCGGGGCTTGAAGGCGCCGCCCCGCAAAAACGCCGCCCCGGCGGCTTTCACGCTTTGCGCCACCCCGACGATCTGCTCCTCGCTTTCCACCGAGCAGGGTCCGGCGATCACGCCGAGTTTTCCCCCGCCGATCACCGAGCCGCCGCCGAGATCGATGACGGTATCCTCGGGATGGAATTTGCGGTTGGCCTTTTTATACGGCTCCTGCACCCGCTTGACGCTTTCCACCAGATCCTGCGCGCCGACCGACTCGATATCGACCGCGGCGGTATCGCCCAGCAGGCCCAAAACCGTGGATTGCGCGCCGTACCAGGCGTTGACGGTGACGTTGTACCGCTCGGACAGCTGGCGGGAAAACTCCTCCGCCTGCCGCTGGGTCGCGCCGGATTTTAACACGATGATCATACACAAAACACCCTTTCCAAAGAAAAAAGCGGAACTCTCGCATGAGTTCCGCCGTCAAAGCCAAAGGATCCGCGCCGTTTGCCTCATGCCTTATCCGATTTGCGCATAGCGAAAAGAACCCCAGCCGTAAAAGCCGAAGCCGTAAGCGCCGCTAAATCGGGATTGGTCACAAGACCGGCACATGGATAGCCCTCGTTTCGATTCGTTTTTCTTATCATATACGCTTTTTGGCGCGTTGTCAACCATTTTTTGCCGGTGAGAGGGGAAAATGGCGGGAGGGGAAACCCCTCCCCTGCGGCGCCGCCGGGAGTTTGTGCGCTGTTTTGGGATAAACATCCTTCGTCGCTGCCGCGTGGCCCTCTTGCGGTGCCCGGCTGAGGTGTGGCGCATGCGCGCTCACCGATCGCCGAGAGCGGCGCCCACCATTTTCTCCCTGTATCGCCCACCGGGCACGGTCGAAAATGTTGCCCGGGATGGCCCTCTTTTTTGTTGCGGCGTCATCCTGAGCGAAGCGAAGGATCTTTTCCCTGCGTTATCCCGCGGGCGGATATTATTCGCCGTTTGCGGCGCCGGCCATCGCCGTTATTCCGCCAAAACCGCCAGGATCGCGGCGGCGACCGAGGCGGGATCGCCGTTCGCGTCCACCGAAAAAGCCGCCGCCTGCCGGTAAAGCGGCTGTCGCTTCGCCATCAGTTCCCGCACGGCGGCTTCCTTGTCGGGACGGGCGAGCAGCGGGCGGGTGGTATCGCCCTCCAGCCGCCGCAGGACGGTTTCGGGGGTGACGCGCATCAGCACAATATCGCCGGTTTTCCGCAGCGCGGCGGCGTTTTCGGGAAAGGTCAGCGCGCCGCCGCCGGCGGCGATCACCAGCCCGTCTTGCCCGGCCAGCGCGGCGCAGGCTTCCCGCTCCCGGCGGCGGAAATCCGCCTCGCCGTACCGCTCGAAGATGGCCGCCACCGTCATGCCGGCCTCTTTTTCAATATACGCATCCATATCGACGAAACTCCGCCCGGTTTTTTCGGCCAGCAGCCGCCCGACGGTGGATTTGCCGCAGCCCATAAAGCCGCACAGCACCACGTTACGCATGAAACACCCGCTCCATTTCCGCCAGCGATTCCTCGATCACCCCGGCCACGGCCGCGGGGTCGAACCGGGTGCCCAGCCAGATCGTCTGGGCGTCGGCGGCCTGCCACACCAGCATCGCCATCCCGCCGATGGCGACGGCGCCGTTGGCGGCGGCGGCTTCCAGCAGCCGGGTGCGGCGGGGATTGTACACCGCGTCGAACACGGCGGCCGCCTTCTCCAGCGCCGCGGCCGATACCGGCATGGCGTCGGAATGGGGATACATCCCCACCGGGGTGGCGTTGATGAGCAGATCGAACGCTCCGTTCAGCTCTTCCAGCTCCACGATGGTATAGTCGACGCCGGGCGCCAGCTCCAAAACGAATTGCCGCAGCGCTTCGGCCGCCGACCGGTCGGCGGGACGCACCGCGTTGACCACGGCACAGCCCGCCAGCGCCGCTTCGCAGGCGAAGGTACGCCCCACACCGCCGCAGCCGAGGATGGCGACCCGGCCCGCCAGGGCCGCGCCGCCCTCTCGCAGGGCGTGCAAAAACCCGGCGGCGTCGGTGTTGTGGCCGACTGGACCCTCCCCGGTGACGGCGATCGTGTTGACCGACCGGTAGATCGCCGCCCGGCCCTCCAGCCGGGTGAGCAGCGGGATCACGGCCTGTTTGTGGGGGATGGTGACGTTGACGCCGCCGACCGTTTCCAGCAGCCGGGGCAGTTCCCGCGCCAGATTTTCGGGGGCGATATCCCGGGTGGTGTAGGCGGCGTCGATCCCCGACAGGGCGAACAGCCGCTTGTGGATAAAGGGCGACATGGTGTGCCCGATGGGATGGCCGATCACGGCGTACGCGGACATAAGATCCTCTCCTTTGGCTACGCGGAAAAATTTTTCAAAAGGATTGACAAAGCGGCGGTTTTTGCATACTATAATACTGGTCCGTCGATCAGACGGGTATTCGACCGGCGCGATCGCGACCGGGCATAAGGAGGGAAAGTGCCATGGTGTTTGAGAAGATCCAGGCGATCGTCAGCAACCAGTTTGACGTGGACAAGGAGTCCATCACGGCCGATACCAACATTGAGACCGATCTGGGCGCGGATTCGCTGGACGTGGTGGATATGCTGATGTCGCTGGAGGACGAGTTCAACGTCGAGATCCCCGACGAGCAGATCAATTACATCCACACCGTCGGTGAGCTGGTGTCCTATATCGAAGAACATATGTGATCCATCGATCCACAACGGCTGGGCATGCGTGCCCGGCCGTTTTTTCGTACCGGCACGATGTGAGTTGGTGCGAGTCCGTTGGTCTGTGCGCACCCGGAAGTCCCGGCTGGCTTGGGTCGCGCGCCTCCCGTTTAAGTTTGAAGCGCAGTCGCGGGAGGGGAAACCCCTCCCCTACGGCGTCGCCGCAAGTTTACGCGGTTTTCGCGGGGTGCCGTAGGGGCGGATATTATCCGCCCGCAGGGCAACGATGAAATATGTGTGGCGCGGCTTGCCTCTCCCTATGGGAGAGGTGGATTGCCGCGCCAGCGGCAAGACGGAGAGGGTTCCGACCGCCCTCTCAGTCTGGCCTTACGGCCAGCCAGCTCTCCCAGAGGGAGAGCCAGGGGCAACCCAAAAGATTGCGCAATTCGGCGGGTAGGCGTCTAACGTCTAACGTCTAAAGTCTAACATCTAACATCTACCCGCTTTTTCGCACAAAGCGTAAAGGTCGGCCATGGTGGTGATCTGTCCGGCGAGTCCCCGCAGCGCCGCGGCGCCCCGCCAGCCCTTCATATACCAGGCGGCGTGTTTGCGGGCCTCCCGCAGAGCGACCGCTTCCCCCTTGAGCGCCGCCGCCCGTTCCACCTGGCGGCAGAGCACCTCCATCCGCCTGGAAATCGGCGGGTCGGGCAGGATCCGTCCGTGGGTGAGATACGCTTCGATCTGGGCGAAGATCCAGGGCGCGCCCAACGCGCCCCGGCCCACCATCACGAGATCACAGCCGGTCTGCTCGTACATTTCGGCGGCGGCCCGGGGCGAGGCGACGTCGCCGTTGCCGATCACCGGCACCGCCACCGCCTGCTTCACCTGCCGGATGATCTCGAGGTCCACCGGCGGCGCGTACATCTGGTCGCGGGTGCGGCCGTGTACCGTGATCGCCGCCGCGCCGCCCGCTTCGCAGGCACGGGC
>JBMNVL010000109.1:0-6395 GCA_050946775.1 Acutalibacteraceae bacterium | reverse complement strand
GGCGGTGGACGGATTGCTGCAGCTGATTAACCGCGGCGAACAGCTCAACGAGCAAAACGTCCGCTACGTGCTGATGCTGGTGGACGACGGCAGCGAGGAGCAATTGCCCCAGCTGTCCTCCGACAGCATCTGCGTCACCGCCAAAGGCAAGCCGGTCAAGCCCAAAACGCTTGGGCAAAAGCGGTATGTCGAGGCCATACGCGACAACACCATCGTGCTGGGCGTCGGCCCGGCGGGTACCGGCAAGACCTATCTCGCCGTGGCAATGGCCGTTAACGCTTTTCGCGCCAAAGAGGTCAACCGCATCATCCTGACCCGTCCGGCGGTCGAGGCCGGTGAAAGCCTCGGCTTCCTTCCCGGCGATCTGCAGTCGAAGGTCGACCCTTATCTGCGCCCGCTTTACGACGCCCTGTTCGATATGCTGGGCACCGAAACCTACAGCAAATACATGGAGCGCGGCAACATCGAGATCGCGCCGCTGGCGTATATGCGCGGCCGGACGCTGGACGACAGCTTCATCATCCTGGACGAGGCGCAAAACACCTCTCCCGAGCAGATGAAAATGTTTTTGACCAGACTTGGCTTCAATTCCAAAATGGTCATCACCGGCGACGTGACCCAGATCGATCTGCCGGCCGGGCGCAAGAGCGGGCTCAAGGAGGTCATGCGGATCCTCAAGGGCGTGGAGGACATTTCCATTATCACTTTTAATGAAAAAGACGTGGTACGTCACCAATTGGTCCAGCGGATCATTCAGGCATATGAAAAGTACGATGAAGGGAAGCGAAAACGAGAGTATGGAAAAAATCAAAGTCGTCATTGAAAACAAGCAAAAAACCGTAAAGATTCCCACGGGCGTTCGTTTGCTGATCCGCCGCTGCTGTCACGCGGTGCTGCAGGCGGAGGAATTTGAGGGCCCGGCGCAGGTCGACGTGTCGCTGGTGGACAACGATCAGATCCGCCAGATCAACCGCGACCAGCGCAAAATCGACGCGTCTACCGACGTGCTCAGCTTTCCTCTGGGCGAAAACGGCGTTTACGACATCAATCCCGAAACCGGCGCCCAGATGCTGGGCGATATCGTGCTGTCGGTCGAGCAGGCCATCGCCCAGGCCGAGCAGTACGGGCATTCCCTGCAGCGGGAGATCGGGTATCTGACGGTTCACTCCATGCTGCATCTGCTGGGATACGACCACGTGAGCGGCGGTCTGGAAGCGGTGCGGATGCGGGAACGCGAGGAAGTCGTCATGCAGTCGGTGGGACTGCCCCGCGGCGAAAGCTATTATCTGCCGCAGGACAACGCGTAAGCGATGAAACGGGCACTGCGCGGGTTTTGGTGCGCCCTTTGCGGCATCGGCGAATGTCTGCGCCGGGAGTGGCATTTCCGCTTTCATCTGGCGACGGCGTTCTACGTATTCTGCATCTCGCCGTATTTTCTGCGTTCCCCCGGCGAATGGGCGGCGCTGGTACTGACGGTGGGCGCCGTTTTGGCGGCCGAGGCGATCAACACCGCCGTTGAACGGGCGGTCGATCTGGCCAGCCCGGATAAGCATCCTCTCGCCAAAGCCGCCAAGGACGCCGCGGCGGGCGCCGTTTTGCTTTGCGCTTTGACGGCGATCGGCGTGGCAGTGTGTCTGCTCACCCGGGCGGAAGGCTTTGCCGCCATGGGCCTTGATTTCGCCGCGCATCCGGTCAAACCGGTCTTGCTGGGCCTGTCTTTACCGCCGACGGCGTTTTTGGTGTTTCGTAAGTATAACAAACCGTGATTTTAAAGGATGGTATTATGCCGGATTCTCCTTCCCTTTCGGCGTTTATCGCGCTGGTAGGTCGCCCCAACGTGGGCAAATCTTCTCTTCTTAACGCCATGGTCGGCCGCAAGGTCGCCATCGTTTCGGACAAGCCGCAGACCACCCGCAACCGCATCATGGGGGTGTTGACCCGCGATCAGACCCAACTGGTCTTCCTCGATACCCCCGGCAACCACCGCCCCCGTACCAGACTGGGCGATTTTATGGTCAAATCCATCACCGAGGCGGTCTCGGGTGTAGACGCGGCGGTGATGGTGGCGGAATGCTCCACCCATATCCGGCCGGAGGAAGAGGCGCTGATCGCCCAGTTCCGCCAGCAAAAGCTGCCGGCGATCCTGGTGATCAACAAGATCGACACGCTGGAGGACAAAACCGCTCTGCTGGCCTGCATCGACGCCTGGCGGGAGCAATACGCCTTCGACGAGATCCTGCCGGTATCGGCTCTGACCGGCGAAGGCGTGGACGAGCTGATCGGTCTGCTGTCGAAATACGCGTTTGAAAGCCCTCACTTCTTCCCCGACGATACCGTCAGCGATCAGCCCGAGCGGGTGCTGGCGGCGGAGCTGATCCGGGAGCAGATGCTGTTGTCCCTGCGCCAGGAGATCCCGCACGGGATCGCCGTGGTGGTGGAACAGATGTCCGAGCGGGAGACCGATCGCGGCACTATCCTGGATATCGAGGCCAACATTTTCTGCGAAAGAGACACCCATAAGGGGATGGTCATCGGCAAACGGGGCGCCATGCTCAAGCAGATCGCGTCGGCGGCGCGCGCCGAGATGGAAACGCTCTTTGGCGCCAAGGTCAATTTGCAATGCTGGGTCAAGGTCAAGGAGGATTGGCGCAACCGGCAGGGACTGCTCAACAGCTTCGGCTACCGGGAGTGATCGCCAGTCTTTTCCGGGTATAAACGCCTTCTTTTCGCTCATGATAAAAGCAGCATGAGAAAAAAGGAGACGATCCGATGCCCGATCGACCCAGTTTATGGAACGTATTTACCCAAACCGGCCGGGTGGCCGACTATCTGCGCTATCGCGGGATCGATCCTGCCGAGGAGACGGCAACACAGGAGGCTGTGGAGCATGAGGGTGACGACCGACGCCCTGATTATTCGGGAAAACAACAATATCGGTGAATCCGACCGGTTCGTCACGGCGCTTACCCGGGAATGCGGCGTGGTGCGGGCTTCCGCCCGCGGCGCCCAGCGGATCAAAAGCCGCCACGGACCGGCGACCCAACTGCTCACCCACTCCCGCTTGACCCTTTACCGCGGGCGGGAGAAGTACATAATCGACGAATCCGAGCCGCTGCACGTGTTTTTTGAACTGCGGGCGGACGTGGAACGGCTGGCGGCGGCGCAGTATCTGTGCGAGCTGACCGATCTGCTGGCGCCGCGGGAAGAGCCGGCGGAGGACTGGCTGCGGCTGGATCTCAACGCCCTGCATCTGCTGGGCGACGGCAAATACCCCATCGACCAGATCAAAGCGGTCACCGAGCTGCGGATGCTGGCGCTGGCGGGATATATGCCCGATCTGACCGGATGCGGCGGATGCGGCGCTGGCGGCGGCAAGCCGATGTATCTGTCGCTTACGGCGGGAACGCTGCGCTGCTCGGACTGCACCCCTCTTCCCGGCTCGGCGCCGTTGTCCGGCACCGTGCTGGCGGCGATGCGCCACGTTTTGAACGTGCCGCTGGAAAAGGCGTTTTTCTTCAACATTCCCGACGCCGAGAGGCGTTCGCTGGCCGCCGTCTGCGAGCAATTTCTACTGGCGCAGCTCGGCCGCGGTTTTCACACGCTGGATTTTTACCATTCACTGCAAACGCCGCTATCTCCAAAAAGCAACAGCGACCCGTCGCTTTGACATAGCACGAACGATCATTAAAGAGGGATTATAAAGGAAGGGACGACAATGAGAAAAGACGCGTATAAGCTCAAAGGCACCGACCCGATGTATACCGTTGGCGCCCATATCATGGCGCGGCGTATCGACGCCATGAATATGACCACCATCAACATCCCGCAGGCGCCTTTGCACGAGTATCTCAACCAAAAACGCAAGGAAGGCTTTCGCACCAGCCACCTGGCGCTGATCATTGCGGCGTATCTGCGCACGGTGGCGGAATTTCCCGAGCTGAACCGGTTCGTGGTCAACAAGCGGCTGTATGCCCGCAACGAGCTGGCGGTCGGCATGGTGGTGCTCAAGGCCGGATCGGCGACCCACGGCACCATGTCCAAGTGTTATTTCGATATCCACGACACCATTTTCGACGTCAATGAAAAGATCACCAAATACATCGAGGACAACCAGAGCAACGAGTCGGAAAACAGCACCGATGAGCTGATTACCAAGCTGCTGAGAATCCCCGGTCTGCTGCGGGTTGGCGTACCGGTCCTCAAATGGATGGATAAGCACGGCTGGCTGCCCAAGTCGATCATTGACGCGAGTCCCTTCCATATGAGTCTGGGCATCACCAATCTGGCCAGTATCAAAACCAACCATATTCTGCACCACTGCTACGATTTCGGCACTACCAGCATCTTTTTGGCAATCGGCAATATGCGGGAGGTTCCCAAACGGGTGGGCAGCGAAATCGTCTTCGAGCGGTGTCTGCCCATCGGTGTGACGATGGACGAGCGGATCTGCTCGGGAGCGTATTTTGCGATTGCTTTCCGCAAGTTCCGCAAAATCCTGGAACACCCCGAGATTCTGGAGCAGCCGCCGGAGACGGTCGTTCCCGACCCCAACGCGGTGATCAAAAAGAAAAAATAAATTCAAAAAGCACGATAAGCGGCGGCGTCCGTTTATCGTGCTTTTTTACGGGGAGAAATCTCTTATGTTTGCCTTGAAAGAACGGTACGGGTGTGCTATACTAAAAGGCGTGCGTGTAATTCTATTGAACGGCAGGTGATACCATGGACCGGCACGAACGAATACTGGAGCTGGATAAGATCCTCGAGCTGTTGGCCGGGCAGACCAACGGACCGGACGCGGCGCAGGCCGCCCGGGATCTGCGCCCGGTCCCGGTGCTCAGCGAGGTCAAGCGGCTGCAGGATGAGACCGGCGCCGCTTTTACGATGATGGAACGCTTCGGCAGTCCATCCTTCGGGCAGCTGAAAAACAACAATTCCGCTATTCGCCGGGCGCAGGCCGGCGCCGCGCTTTCCATGCGGGAACTGCTCGACGTGGCCGCGACGCTGCGCAGCATCCGGTCGGTTACCGAATGGCGCGCCCATTGCGAGGGGATCTCCAGTTGTCTGGACGACCGGTTTTCGGTGCTGGCGCCCAACCGGTATCTGGAGGATAAGATCACCGCGTCCATCCTGTCGGAGGAGCAGATGGCGGACGAGGCCTCGTCCACCCTGCGGGATATCCGGCGCAAGATCCGGGCGGCGTCGCAAAGGGTGCGGGAACAGCTGGATCATATGATCCACTCCCCCGCCTATCAAAAATTTTTGCAGGAATCCATCGTGACCATCCGGGACGGGAGATTCGTGGTGCCGGTCAAGGCCGAGCATCGCGCCGACGTACCGGGACTGGTGCACGATTCCTCCGGCACCGGCGCCACCCTGTTCGTTGAGCCGATGGGGGTCGTCAACGCCAACAACGACATCAAGCTGCTGCAAGGACAGGAGCAGGCCGAGATCGAGCGGATCCTGCAGGCGCTGTCGGCCGAGGTCGCGCAGTTCGGCGACGCCATCGCCCAGGATTATGAAGTGTTGGTGGAGCTCAACCTGATCTTTGCCAAGGCGCGGCTGGGTTACCAGATGAAGGGCGGTATGCCTACTGTGACCGACGACGGGATCATCCGGCTGAAAAAAGCGCGTCATCCCCTGATCGACCCCGATAAGGTCGTCCCCATCGACGTGGAGCTGGGCGACCGGTTCGATACCCTGGTCATCACCGGGCCGAATACCGGCGGCAAGACCGTCACCTTGAAAACCGTCGGCCTGCTGACGCTGATGACCATGTGCGGGCTGATGCCGCCGGTCAGCGACGGCAGCACCGTTTCGGTGTTTGACCGGGTGCTGGCGGATATCGGCGACGAGCAGTCGATCGAGCAATCGCTGTCCACCTTCTCGGCGCATATGACCAATCTGGTGAAAATCCTGAAAGACGCCTCGACCGGCAGTCTGGTGCTGCTTGACGAGCTGGGCGCCGGAACCGACCCGGTGGAAGGCGCGGCGCTGGCGATCGCCATTTTGGAGCGTTTGCGACAACAGGACGCCCGGATCGTCGCCACCACCCACTACGCCGAGCTGAAGGAATACGCCGTGCATACCGCCGGTGTGGAAAACGGCAGCTGCGAATTCGACGTGGCGACCCTGCGGCCGACCTACCGGCTGCTGGTGGGCGTGCCGGGTCGATCCAACGCCTTTGCCATTTCCAGCCGTCTGGGGATGGACGACGCTCTGGTCGAACGGGCGAGATCGCTGGTGTCGGCGGAAAATCGCCGGATGGAAGACGTGGTCTCCCAATTGGAGGAGCAGCGCCAGCAGCTGGAACAGGAGCTGGCCGATGCGCAAACTGCCCGCGCGCAGGCGCAAACCGCCGAATCGGACGCCAAAAAACGCTCGGACGATCTGCGTCA
>JBMNVL010000108.1:0-6516 GCA_050946775.1 Acutalibacteraceae bacterium | reverse complement strand
TGGTCGAACAATTTATTCAATTTTGTGCCCTAAAATTATGCTTTGAAATTTGCCCTTAAAACAGCGAAAAACCCTTGATTTCTCAAGGGTTTTCGGCTTTTGTGCTTTATAGTCGCACAATCATGGCAGGGGCAGAAGGACTTGAACCCTCGGCACGCGGTTTTGGAGACCGCTGCTCTACCAACTGAGCTATACCCCTATATTTTTTTGTGCGACTTTGTGGGCCTCGGGCCCTCTTGCGGTGCCCGGCTCCGGTGTGGCGCGTTCGCGCTCACCGATCGCCGACCGCGGCGCCAACCCCTGCTCGCTGTATCCGCCCCCGACGGCGCTCGCAGGCGTATCCTCTTGCGGTGCCCGAAAAACGCTTCGGGCGCTTCGCGCTGATCCTCGCGTTTTTCGACCGCGGCGCCAACCCCTGCTCGCTGTATCCGCCCCCGGCGGCGCTCGCAGGCGTTGCCCGGCACGCGGTTTTTTCAGACTGCTGCTCTACCAACTGAGCTATACCCCTATATTGTACAAACAGAGAAAGCGGAGATCGCGGGGATCTCCCGCTTTGCCCTGTCCGGTTTGGTGGGCCTTCAGGGACTCGAACCCGGGACCAACCGGTTATGAGCCGGTGGCTCTAACCAACTGAGCTAAAGGCCCATGCAGGCGTCCCGGTCACCAAACGCGACCAAGGCACGCTCTTTATTGTACCATAAAAAATCGGCTTGTCAAGTGGTTGCGGCGCTTTTTTTGCTTGCCCGATCAACGGGACGAGCGGCGGGAAAGATCCTGCCCGGGAGAACAGCCGAACTCTTTTTTGTAGGCGCGGTAAAAGGAGGAATAATCCCGAAACCCGCAGGTGGAACAGACGAATGCGGCCGACTGGCCGCTTTGCAGCTGCCGCCGGGCGGCGACCAGCCGCTTGCGCAGAATGTAGTTCCACACCGACGACCCGGTGGCCTGCTTGAACATCCGGCTGAGCTGCGAGGGGCTGATGAAAAATTCATCGCTGAGCGATTCCAGCGACAATTCGTCAAAAAGATGGCGGTTGACATACTCCACGACGCGGTAGCTCTGCTTGTCGACCGGCGGAGCGGCGTGCTCCTGCCGGGCGTCGAAGACTTCGGCCAACTGCCCCAACAGGGGAAACAGATAGGTCAAAATATCCACCCGGCGCTGCTCGGCGGTCAGGCCCGGACGGCACATCGCCAAAAACAGATCCATCGGCTTGAGCGGGCCGAATTCGTCGGCGGAAAAGGCGTTTCCCTGGCCCAGCGGCCGGTTGTAAAAAGGGCGCAGCAGCCGTCCGGTGGGATCGAATTCCCGTATGAGCTGAGGATCGACGTTGAGGACGAATCGCTCGTAGACCGCATCGGAGAGCATATTCATCTTGTGCGCCTCCATCGGCCGGGCGATCATCAGGGTGTGCGGCGTCATCGAATAATTGGAGGACTCAATTTGAAACATGGCGTCGCCCGAGACGAAATAGAGCAGCTCCAAATGTCCGTGAACGTGCAGGGTAAACCAGGATTGCGGCGCCGCCTCGTGGCGGGAATAAGCGAACAGCATGGACGGGTTTTCGTGCTGACAGAGGGTCGGCATAGGTACGCTCCCTTTCCTGAGAATAGCGGTTTTTGCAATATATTTTGAAAAGAATTACAATGGCATTGTATATCAAGCGGTGCTATAATGCAAGAGGAATCTTCGTAAGAAAAGCGGGCACACGCGCAAAAAGCGGGAAAAATTCGGCAAAAAACAGGAAGACGACCTCTTTTGACGTGCGATACAATAAAAACCGGAATCAAAGAAAAAGGAGTGGGGAATATGTGCAAACGATGGATGGCTTGCCTGATGGCGGCCTATTTGCTTGCAGCGGCTGTTCCGTCGGCACAGGGCGATACCTTCATCCTGACGGCGATTGCCCCAACCTCCATCCCGGCCGGCAGACGACGGCCGCCGACGTGGACGGCGATTCCGGCGTGACGGCGGCCGACGCGCTGGCAATCCTTCAGTACGCAACCGGCAAGATTGCCCGGTTTCCGATAGAATTCGTCGCCTGAATCGCGCATACCCCTTTTTCCCTTTTCGCGGCGTCCGTTCGGCTTGAATGGGCGCCGTGCTTTATTTTTCATAAAAAAGAATTTGCGTATTTTTACAATATAATATGCGCAGAAATACAATGGTATTGCATTTCAAATCGCGCTATAATCGAATTGAACTCCTGCGGTAAACGCAGAAAGGAGCATTTTTATGATCAAACGCGTAATGTCTGCATTCTTGTGCGTCTGTTTGCTGTTGGCGGTGGTGCCGATGGCGCTGGCTGATACCCCGGCGGTCGAAAAGATCGATCTGTCGGGGGCAACGGCGTCGGCGTCCAGCGTCAGCAGCGGCTTTGCGGCCACCAACGCCATCGACGGCAACCAGAATTCGTTTTGGAACAGTAACAAGACCGGCTCTAATCCCTGTTCCCACAAGCTGACGCTGCAGCTCGACGCCGTTTACGTGGTGGATCATTTCGTTTTCAAAATTCCTATGGGCAGCTGGGGAGATCGCGACGAGGGTGCCGTGATCTCCGTCAGCAACAACGGGCTGACCTTTACCCCTGTGAAAGAAACCACCCTGTCGTTTGTCAGCGGGGACAATCACACCGTTACGGTGACGCTGGACGAGCCGGTGAAGGCCTCCAGCTTGCAGCTCGAGATCACCTCCAACTCCGACGCGGGCGAACTGGGCCGGGCACAGCTCGGTGAATGGGAAATCTACGGATACGCCGATCCGGATTCGGCCGGTATGCCGGTGGTCGGCAAAATGCCCCTGACCGAGGAGCAGTTGACTGCCTCGAGCACCGACGGCACCTATCCGCTTTCCCGGATCATCGACGGCAACAATTCCGCGTCCTCTTATTGGAGGGGCGGCGCGATGCCCGCGTCGGTCACGGTGGATTTCGGCGGCGTGTGTATAGTGGACGCCGTGGTGCTGAAGGTCCCGCCCACGTGGGGCGACCGCACCCAGACCATTGAATTGCTGGGCAGCGACGACGGTGTGGAGTTTTCCACCCTGATCGCGGCGCAGACCTATTCCTTTGTCAAAAGTGAGGGCAACACCGTTACCCTGATGCTGCCCGCGAACACCCGGACCGGATTTTTGAAGATCCAGGTCACTTCCAACAGCGGCGACGGCCGCCCCCAGTTTTCCGAGCTGGAAGTTTACGGCGTCGCCTTGCCCGAAGAGCCGGATCATCCGATAGCGGCCAAGCTGGATCTGTCCGGCGCGGATTTTTACGCCTCCACCAACAACTACGGCGGCGGAGCGGCGGCCGCGTTTGACGGCAATCAGGGTACGTATTGGAACAGCAACAGCCACGGCGCCGACGCCGTCTTCTCCGAGACGCTGACGGCGAATCTGCTCGACGTGTACGTGGTGGACCACTTTGTCTTCAAAGTGCCCGCCAATTGGGCGGCGCGTACCCAAACCGCCACCATCACCGGCAGTATGGGCGGGCTGCATTTCGACATCCCCGTCACCGGGCCGATCCCGCTGGCGTTTGATCCGGCCAACGGCAACACCGTCACGGTCTTGCTGGACGCGCCGGTGAGCGTGCGGTATCTGCGACTGGAGATCACCGCTTCCACCAACAGCGAAGGCCGCGGGCAGATCGGCGAGTGGGAGATCTACGGCTGGACCGATCCCGATTCCACGGCAGCCGCGCAGACGACCGTCGTTTGCGTAGGCGACAGCATCACCTACGGCGACCGGATCAGCGATCCCGGGCAATACGCCTACCCGGTGCAGCTGTGGGGAATGCTGGGGGACGACTACCGGGTGCTCAACCGCGGCCGCAACGGCTGTACCATGGGCGAGCATGACCGGCGGTACATCTACCGGGATGATCAGATCCAGTCGACCTCTCACCGCGCCAACAAGCCGGTCAACCAAAAAGATATCGAGGACGCCGACGTGGTCATCATCATGCTGGGCACCAACGACGCCAACCTCTACTGGACGGTGGGCGACGAGGACGCCAAAGCGAATTATCTTGACTGCTACACCGAAATGATCGCCCAGTTCCTGGCGTGGAATTCCGATCTGCAGTTTATTCTGGCCACTCCCGCCACCGGCTGCAGCGCCAGAGGCGCGGGCGGACTCAACGTGAAAATGGCCGATGTGGCGCAAGTGTTGAGAGAGTATTACGCCGACAATTACGCCGATAACGACCAATTTACTCTGGTGGACATCAACACCCTGACCTCTTCCTGGAACGGCGGACACGACGACTGGTACGCCGACAACGTCCATTTCAACGAGACCGGCTACGGCATGCTGGCCGAGCTGTTCTACAACGCCCTGACCGGTACGCCTCAGCCCGAACCCGGCGTCAACTACATCCGCACCGTTGACGATCTGCGGGCGCTGCAGGGCAAATCCTTGGGCGAAACCTACGTGCTGATGAACGATCTGGATCTGACGGGCGAAAACTGGACGCCCATCACCTCCTTGAGCGGCACGTTTGACGGCAATGGCCATACCGTTTCCGGGCTGACGGTGGATTCGACCGATTCGGTGAAGGGTATGTTCGCCACTATCGCCGGCGGCACCGTCCAGGATCTGACCATCGCCGGCGCCACCGTCGGGACGGGACGGTTCGTCGGCGCTCTGGCGGGCGATATCACCGGCGGTCTTGTCCAAAACGTCACCGTTGACGCCACCGTGACCGGCGCCAAGCATACCGGCGTTGTGGTGGGACGGATTTATCCTACCGTCGGCGCGGTAACGCTGGAGAACGTCAGCACCACCGCCGCCTCGTCCATCACCGGTACCGACGGCCGGGTCGGCGGCATCGTCGGCGCCGTCTTTGGCGGCAGCACCGTTACCTTGACAAACTGCACCAACGCCGCGGCTGTGACCAATTCCAGTTCCACCGCCGCCGTCGGCGGCATCGTCGCCTACACCGAAGGCACCCTGGTGATGACCGGCTGTGTCAACGCCGGTGGGGTGACCAACGTCGGCATCGACTACACCGGCGGTCTGGTGGGACACGTCAGCGGCACTTCTTCGCTGCAGATCGTTGACGGGCGCAACACCGGTTTTGTCAGCGGCGGCCGGTTCACCGGCGGTCTGGTGGGCGGCAACAACGCCGGCGCTACCGTGGTGATCGTCAACAGCGTTTGTCAGTCCGATTTCTCGGGCAACGGCAAGCAGTATATCGCCGGCCTCTACGGCTTCATCAACAGCGGCACGGTGTATCTCATCAACAACGCCGTGGTCGGCAGCCTGACCGGCAACGGCTCCTATCGCGCCGGTCTGGTGGGCAACATCGCGGCGTCCGCCACGGTGTATATCTGCAACAACTACGCCGCGGTGTCCGGTCGCGCGGGCTTTACCATGGACGCCAACGCAACCTACGATTGCGCCAACAACTTTGCTCCGCTTTCCCAAAGCGACGGACTGGCGACACAAACGGCGCTCAACGACATGAAGACCGCCGCTTTCGTTGATACCCTCAACGGCTATCGTCCCGACGAGGCGGTCAAGGCGATGCTGAGCGAGCGTCAGATCGCTTTGCGTGCCTGGGAAGCCGTGGCCAACGACTATCCCGTTTTGGGCGATCCGCGGATGGAGATCACCGTCACCTTCGTCGGCAAATACAACGAGACCATCGCCGTCAAATCGGCGACCTCGGCGGAAGAATTGGCGGCTGTTCTGCAGAACACCACCGCCACCGCGCTGGGCGGCTACGCCTTCACCGGCTGGAGCGAAAACCCCGCCGACGCCGAGCAGCTCTTTGACGCCGGAGGCGACATCACCGTGACCGCCGTGTACGAGCAGGAACCGGCCGCCAAGGGCTATCACCTGACCGTCGGCGCCGGCGTGACCGCCAAAGACGGGCTGGGAAGCGCCGTGGACGGCTCGACCGATCTCAGCTTCGACCAGCGGATCACCGTCACCGCCGAAGGCGACGTTGCCTACTGGGTGCTCGACGGCGCCAAGGTGGGCTTTGGCAAGAACAGCTACACCTTCTACGTCAGCGGCAACAACAGCATTGAGGTCGTGACCGGGGAAGCCGGGAGCCTTGATCCCGCCGTGGTGTTGCAGCAGGCGACTTACGCGCAGGGCAGCGAGACCTTCACCCTGACGGTGATCGCCCAGACTTCCATCCCGTCGGGCAATGTGAGCGAATACGGCGTGATCTTTACTTCCAAAGTGCCGACGACGGCGTTTTTGAGCGATCCTGCCAACGCCGTTGTTAAAGTGAAATCCAGCAAGACCGGCGCCAACCAGCAATACATGGCGCATCTGCTGAACGTGAAACCGGATAAAATCCGGTACGCCCGCGCCTATGCGATCGTGGATGGCGTTACCGTCTACAGCGCCACGGCGGTTCAGTTCAAGACCGCCGCTTCGGGTGTGACGACGGACGTCCGCGCGGTGGCATAAAGGAGGCGGCATTATGAAAAAACGCTACGATCCTCCCTGGGGCAAATGGCAGACGATCGCGTTTGACGACGTGCTGACCACCAGCGGTATGGGCAC
>JBMNVL010000107.1:0-6594 GCA_050946775.1 Acutalibacteraceae bacterium | reverse complement strand
ATCGGCACCGCCACCGCCTGCTTCACCTGCCGGATGATCTCGAGGTCCACCGGCGGCGCGTACATCTGGTCGCGGGTGCGGCCGTGTACCGTGATCGCCGCCGCGCCGCCCGCTTCGCAGGCACGGGCGACCTCCACGGCGTTGACCTCGTCGCGGGCGTAGCCCTTGCGGATCTTGGCCGTCACCGGCACGTCCACCGCGCCGGCCACCGCCTGCACGATCCGCCGGCAAAGCTCCGGCTCCCGCATCAGGGCGCTGCCGCAATGGTTGCCGGCGATTTTGGGCGCCGGGCAGCCCATGTTGATGTCGATCACGTCGGGACGGTATTCCATGGCGATAAGCGCCGCCCGGGCCATAACGGCGGGGTCGTCTCCGAACAGCTGCACCGCCGCCGGACGTTCGGCGTCGTCCAGCGTCAGCAGCTCGCGGCTTTTTTTGTCCTGAAAGCACAGCCCCTTGCAGCTGACCATTTCCCCCACCACGTAGGCGGCGCCGAAATCGACGCAGGTCTGCCGGAAGGCGCGATCCGCCACCCCGGCCATCGGCGCCAGCGCCGCTTTGCCGGCGATTTCGACCGAGCCGATCTTCATCCGCCTCACCGCCTTTTTCGTGGAATAGAAAGAGTATACCACAAACCCGCTTTCCCCGCAAGGGGCGACCGGTCAGGGGCAAAAATCGACCGGTGGGCGAAAAGCTCTTTACAAAAACCGGGAAATTGCGTATAGTGGAACCGTAGACCGAAACCGGTTTGGTTACGCGCGGGAGGTGAGCGGATGAAGCTGAAAATCGAGATCGACCCCGATCAGCCGGAGGAGCTGATCCTGCGGGCGCCGGCGCTCACCGACCAGGTGCGCCGGATACGGCAGGCGCTGGAGACGGCGCTGTCCCGGCCGGCGGAAATCGCGCTGCGCCGGGGCGATGAGGAGGTCTATCTGCCCTATGCCGCCCTCTTGTTTTTCGAGGTGAGCGACGAGCGGGTCTGGGCGCACGACGCCGCCGACCGCTACGCCTGCTCTCTGCGGCTGCACGAGCTGGCGGCCATATTGCCCCGCGGCTTTACCCGCGCCTCCAAAAGCTGTCTGATCAACACCGCCCGGGTGCGGTCGATCTCCCGTTCCCCGACCGGCGTCAGTCTGGCGACCTTCGCCGACTCGGACAAAACCGTGTATATTTCCCGTATGTACTACAAAACCGTGCGGGACGTGATCGAAGAAACGAGGTTAGGAAAATGAACGAGAAAAAATGGAGCTGGCGTTCCCGCAACAGCGTGTTCTGGGGCGTGGTGCTGGTGGGCGCCGCGGTGCTGTTGATCCTGCAGGGCGCCGGCGTCAGCATCGGGTACGAGATTTCGCTGTGGCGGATCCTGTTGGGCGCGCTGTGTCTGGCATGGCTGATCGACCGGCTGGCCGAAAGGCAGTTTGCCGAGATCCTCTTTCCGCTGGCGTTCGGGTTTTTGCTCTTTGAAGGGCCGATCGCCCACGCGCTGGGTCGTCCGGGCGACGATCTGATCAGCAACTGGACGGTGCTGCTGGCGGCGCTGCTGGGCACCGTGGGGCTGAAGGCGATCCTTCCCAAGCGCCAAAAGGACGGGGTGATCAGCGCCTCTCAGCTGGGCAGCGCCACCCTGTATCTCGACGCCGCCGATCTGCAAAACGCCGAGATCAACGACCATATGGGCGCCGTGCAGGCCTACGTCACCAACCGGGACGCCTATCCCGGCAACGGCGTCATCCGGGTGCACGACAACATGGGCACCGTCAAGCTGTATCTCCCCCGGGAATGGAACGTCGTCGTCCACAGCCACGACAATCTGGGCGGTGTTCACGTCCCCGAACAGCCCGACGGAGTCTTCTCCCACGCGGTCACGGTGGAGGTGTTCGACAATATGGGCAGCGTCTCGGTGCTGTGCGACTGATCGCGGCCGGCCGTAAAGGGATTCTTCTTTTAACCGTTTCTCATCCCTTTGTGCCTATGAAAAAGATGGATTTGCGATTTTGTCGGATGGATTCGAACTCGCGGTCGGATGCTTTGCGGAGCAATGCATCCGATTCTGTTCTCTTTTCTCTCTTATCTCTTCACTGGAAAAAGTCGCGGAGAAGAACGGAAAGAAGAGTGAAAAGTGAAAAGAGAAGAGTAAAGAGTACAAAAAGTGAAATATCGAGCTTTGCTCGATGTGATATGTTTGCCTTGCGGCAAACGTGATATTTTTCGCTTGCGCGAAAAGTGATATTATATTCGTTCCTTCACTCGTCCGCAGGACGAATATCACTGCGAAGCAATATAACTCGAACGAAGGTCGAATATAACTCGTTCCGAAGGAACGAATATAGTTGAAAAAAGCACTTGCATTTGCAAGTGCTTTTTTCTGGCCCGCCCGGAGGGATTCGAACCCCCGGCCTTTGGAATCGGAATCCACTGCGATATCCAGCTTCGCCACGGGCGGATAACAGGGGTATTATACACCAAAGTTTTCGGTTTGGCAACCCCTTGGGGCGAAAATTTTTGGTTTTGCTCTCACAGCGAGGCGATCAGCCGTTCGGCGGCGCGGATGCCGTCCACCGCCGCCGAGGTGATGCCCCCGGCGTAACCGGCGCCCTCGCCGCAGGGAAACAGTCCCCGCAGGGCGCTTTGGCCGCTCTCGTCCCGCAGCAGCCGCACCGGCGACGAGCTGCGCGCCTCCACCCCGGTCAAAAGGGCGTCGGGACGGTCGAACCCGGCGATCTGCCGCCCGAACAGGGGCAGCGCGCCCGCCAGCGAATCGGCCACGAAATCCGGCAGACATTCCCGCAGATCGGCCGGCGTCACCCCCGGCCGGTACGACGGCTGCACCTCGCCCGGCGCGGTGGTCGCCCGCCCCGCCAAAAAATCGTCCACCCGCTGGATCGGCGCGCGATAATCCCCGCCGCCCAGCGCGAACGCCGCTTGTTCCATTTTTCGCTGAAAGGCGATCCCCGCCAGCGCGCCCTCGCCGCAGTCGGCGGGATCCACACCCACCAGCAGAGCGGCGTTGGAATTTTGCCCGTCCCGGGCGTAAACGCTCATTCCGTTGACGTTGAGACCGCCCGGCTCGGAGGAGGCGTTGACCACCGTGCCGCCCGGGCACATACAAAAGGTATACACCCCCCGGCATCCCGCCGGCCGCGCCACCAGCTTATACGCCGCCGCGCCCAGCGCCGGATGTCCGGCCGCCGCGCCGTAACGCGCCCGGTCGATATCCGCCCGGGGATGCTCGATGCGCACCCCGACGGCGAAGGGCTTGCCTTCCATCGGCACTCCCTGCCGGTAAAGCGTCTCCACCGTGTCCCGCGCCGAATGCCCGATCGCCAGGATCACCCGGTCGGTCTCGACCGTGATCTCCCCGTCGGGTGCGGCGACCGTCAGCCCGGTCAGAGCGCCGTCTTTTTGAAGGAACCCGGTGACGGCGTGGGAAAACCGCACCTCGCCTCCGGCGTCGAGAATCGCCTGTCGCAGTCCCTTGACGGCGACGCGCAGCCGGTCGGTGCCGACGTGGGGCTGCGCCTGCCACAAAATCGACGACGGCGCGCCGGCCTTGACCAGTTCTTCCAGCACCGTCCGGCACCGGGGATCCTTGATGCCGGTATGGAGCTTGCCGTCGGAAAAGGTGCCGGCGCCGCCCTCGCCGAACAGGGCGTTGGAGGAGGGATCCAGCCGGCCGGTCGCCGCCAGCGTTTCCACGTCCTTTTGCCGCTCGTCCACCGCCTTGCCCCGCTCCAAAACCAGCGGCCGCGTCCCGGCGCGCGCCAGTATCAGCGCGGCGAACAGCCCCGCCGGTCCGGCGCCGATCACCACCGGCCGCCGGCCGCACGCCGGCGCGACGGGCTGCCGGTAAACCGCGGGCGTCACCGCCGCCGCCCTGGGGTTGCGCGCGCGGCGCAAAGCGGCCGTCTCGTCCCCGGTCAGGGCGATCTCCAGCGTGGCGGTGAAGACCACCCGCCTGTGCCGCGCGTCGACGCTGCGCCGGAAAAGCCGGCAGAAAGCGATTTCCTCCGCCCGACAGCGCAGCTCCTTCGCCGCGACGGCGGTCAGATCGGCGTCGGTATAGGACAGGGGCAGCGTTACCCCGGACAGATGGATCATAACGGTTCTCCTTTGAGTGAAAATGGGATTTGTGAACGGGTGAGGCGCGCATTTAGACGGCAGATATTAGACGTTAGACGATAGATACGCACCCCGTAAAAGCCGCGCAAATCCGCGGTGGCATCGCAGGGAGGGGTTTTCCCTCCCGCCGTACCAACCGGCGGCACTCGCAAGGGGCCACGTTTTACCCGCCGCAAGTTTGTGCAGGAAAGATCCTTCGTCGCTGCGCTCCTCAGGATGACCCTCCTTTTCGTTGCGTTGTCATCCTGAGCGAAGCGAAGGATCTTTTTTTGCAATTTTGCAACAAACACATAAGGGAGGGGTTTTCCCTCCCGCCATACCAACCGGCGGCACTCGCAAGGGGCCACGTTTTGCCCGCCGGGTCGCTTTACGCCAGGCCGAAAAGCGGCGGGATGGCGGCCAGATCGTCGACTACGGCGTCGGGCCGGCAATCGGGCGTGGGATCGCCGCCGTCGGGATTGTACCAGCAGGTGGGCATCCCCAGCGCGGCCGCGCCGGCGATATCCGCCGTCAGCGAATCCCCGATCATCAGCACCGTCGCCGGATCGGGATCGCCCAGCCGGGACAGGCACTTTTCAAAAAATTCCCGCCGGGGCTTTTGAAAGCCGATCTCCTCGGAAATAAAATACCGCGTTATGTAAGGCGCCATGCCGGCTTTTTCCAGCCGGTCGAGCTGCTGCTGATAAGGGCCGTTGCTGGCGACGGCGACCTCCACCCGCTCCGCCAGCCACGCCAGCAGCGCCAATGCGCCCTCCACCGGGACGGCGCTTTGGCTGAGATAATGGCGAAACCGCTCCTCCACCGCCGGGCCGTCTCCGGTCATCCCCAGCGCGGCAAGCACCCGCTCAAACCGGGTGGCGTAAAGCTCCTGCCGGGTGATGGCGCCCCGCTCGATCTGCCGCCACAAATCGTTGTTGACGGCGGTGAAGACGGCGAACATCCCCTCGGCAAAAACCAGACCGGTATCGGCAAACGCCCGGCGCATCGACTCCTTCGCCCCGGCGTGAAAATCCAGCAGGGTGTTGTCGATATCGATCAAAACCGCCCGTATCACGCCCCGCACCCCCTTTTGGTCACCATTATAGCGCATCCGGCGAAAAAATGCCAGAAAAAAAGCGACGGGACTCTTCCCGTCGCTTTTTCGCGGCCGCGCGGATCAATGATCCCGGTTTTCCAGCATCTCGTTTTCGCGGAACAGCAGCGAGATGCACCACACGCCGGCCAACGCCACCAGCGTATAGATCACGCGGCTGACGACGGCGTCCTGACCGCCGAAGATCCACGCGACCAGATCAAACTGAAACAGCCCGATGCTGCCCCAGTTGAGCGCGCCGATGATGGTCAGGATCAACGCGATTCGGTTGAGCATACATGTCAACTCCTTTGCAGAGTATGCCGACGAGAGCAATCTCTCATCGGCATTAGTATGTCTGCCGCCGAAAAAACTATTCCACCCGGAAAATTTTGGCGTCGCTGGTATATTCTGGAATTTTTCGCCCATACTCGGGGTGAAAGGGGACGATGACGGTGAACCGAGGGATCAAGGCGATCGCCATGGGGCTGGCGATGACGGCGCTGGTGTCGCTGTGCGGGTTTTGCGGCGAATGCGACGGCATACGGGAGCGGGTGCTGCGCCTGCACGTGCTGGCCAATTCCGACACCGAAGCCGATCAGGCGCTCAAGCTGCGGGTGCGCGACGCGGTGATCGAAAGAGCGGCCGGTCTCTTCGACGGGATCGCCGACGCGGCCGCCGCCAAGGCGGTGACACGTCAGCGGCTGGACGAGCTGGAACAGACGGCCGAGCAGGTCGTCGCCGGCGCGGGATACGATTATCCGGTGGCGGTGGAATTGACCCGGGCGTATTTTCCCACCCGGCGGTACGACGCCGGCACCCTGCCGGCCGGCGATTACGACGCCATCCGGGTGATCATCGGCAAGGGCGAGGGGCACAACTGGTGGTGCGTGGCCTTTCCGCCGCTGTGCGTGGCGTCGGCAAGCGGCGAGACGGCAACGCTGGACGACGTGCTGACCCCGGCGCAGCGGGATATCGTGGAGCAGCCGGGATCCTACGAGGCCCGATTGAAGATCGTCGAATGGGCGCGGCAGATCGAACGCGCCCTGCGGGACTGGTGGGATTGATTGCCGCGGGTTTGTGCGAATTTGCGGCAACCGACTTGCCTCTCCCTTTGGGAGAGGTGGATTGCCGAACGCTTTGCATAAGGCAAGACGGAGGGAGAGAGGGATTACCGCCAGTCGCGTTATCTCTCCCTCAGTCTCGCTTCGCTCGACAGCTCCCTCGTCAGAGGGAGCCAGCGGTTATCGCGGATTTGTGTCGTTTTGCGGGGTGCGCACGCCTCCCTTGCCTAAAGGGAGGTGGCCGAGCGTCAGCGAGGTCGGAGGGATAGTCGCCCAAAGGGCGACACGCCGCACAAGCGGCGTTATCCCCCAGTCTCGCCGGCCGGCGTAGCCGCCCGC
>JBMNVL010000106.1:0-6602 GCA_050946775.1 Acutalibacteraceae bacterium | reverse complement strand
TTCGGGCGTGCGGGTCAATTGTCTGGCGCCCGGGGTGATCGATACGCCGATGAACGGTATGCTGGATAGCGCGGCTATGGACGCGCTGCGGGACGAGACGCCCCTTGGACGGATCGGCACCCCTGAGGAAACGGCGGCCGCGGCATCCTTTTTGCTTGGCGACGACGGGTCGTTCATCACCGGTCAGGTGCTCAGCCCCAACGGCGGGCTGGTGATTGGATGAGGTTAGTGAATATGAAGATCGGATTGAAAAAGCGGGTCGTTCGACCCGCTTTTTCATATTGGCGTTACACCTGTACGTATTGAGCGCTGGCGTAGCCGATGACGTCTTCATATTCCACCACGTACCAGCTTTGCCATTCGCCCCGGATCTGCATCGCCGCGCCGTTTGGCGCGGTGGTCAGCACCGCAGCGTCTCGACTGGGCCGGCTGCGGATATTCAACACGCCGCTATGGACGCTGACCCGACCGGGACGCGGCATTTGCGCTTCGATGAACGGCAGATGAAAATCCATCGCCACCGATTGCGCCAGATTGCGGGCGATCACCTGCAGGTTGTCGGCGATCCAGGTCGCCTCCAGCGGATTGTCGTGATAGGCGATCTCGATCAGCACCGCCGGCGCGCGGGTGCGGTTGAGCTCGACCAGAGTGGTGGTGGGCAGCGCCCGCACCAGATCAGGGTTGAGCGCGATCGAGCGAAAATGGGACGCGATGATCTCGGCGGCGCGCCGTCCCAAAACGCTGGTGGGGTAGTAGTACACCTCGGTGCCCCGCAGACGGCCGGCAAGCGACGGCGGCGCGGCGTTGGAATGCAGCGCCAGGTGCAGAGCGTACCGCTGCGCGTTGGATTTTTCCACGATATCGTCAAGCGTATCGCTTCTTTCGTTGCGTACCACCCGGATGCCGGTGGAATACAGATACGGCTCCATGCCGTCCGCCAGCAAATTCATATATTCCTCTTCGTTTCCGCCGATGATGTAGGGATTGTATTCCTGTGTGGAGGGACTCAAGTACAAGACGGGCATCCTCCGGCCTCCTTTTTCGATTTGGTATACTATACGTAAAGGGACAAGGCTTTTATGAGTCATCGGGTATCGAAAAGAAGGTGGAGGATTTCATAAAATCGCTTTACTTTTCTGCCGTAAAGTGTTAGTATAATACCATATCACTTAATATTATCTGGAGGTAGCGGGATATGAATCCGAAATTGCGTGATCAGAATACCGAGCTGCTTTTCAAAGCCGTGCTGGAATTGCGCAGCATAGAGGAATGCTATCAGTTTTTTGAGGATCTGTGCACCGTGCCGGAGCTCAAAGCGCTCTCGCAGCGGATCGTCGTGGCCAAAATGCTGCGGGACAAGCGGGTTTACAACGACATCGTCGCGCAGACCGGGGCTTCGACCGCCACCATCAGCCGGGTCAACCGGTCGCTGGCCTACGGCTGCGATTCCTATGAGATGATCTTTTCCCGAATGGAAGAAAAGGACAAGCAATCATGACCGGATACGGCACATTGGCGGCCTTTTACGACCGTCTGATGGCGGATAATCCATACGAAGAACGGGCGAAGTATTTTCTGGATCTGCTGGCAACGCACGGGACGGCGTCTCCCCAAACGCTGCTGGATCTTGCCTGTGGCTGCGGGAATTTGACCATTCCGCTGGCCGAACGCGGGATCGAGATGATCGGGGTGGATGCTTCGCCCGAAATGCTGGCGATCGCGCAAAGCAAAACGCCTCGCCGGGGCAAAGAGATCCTCTATCTGCTGCAGGATATGCGAAGCCTTGATCTGTACGGCACGGTCGACGCGGCGGTCTGCGCCATGGATGGGCTCAACCATCTGCTGTCCACCGCCGATATCGCGCTCACCCTGCGGCGGTTGGGCCTGTTCATCTGTCCGGGGGGGCTTCTGATCTTCGACGTCAACACCCCCTACAAGCACCGCGAGGTGCTGGCGGACAACGCCTTTGTGTTTGAGGAAGAGGATTTTCTCTGCGTGTGGCGCAACCGGTTGATAGAACGCACCTGTGAAGTGGATATGCGACTGGATTTCTTTATAAACAGGGGCGACGAATACGCCCGGATGAGTGATCATATCCGGGAGCGCGCTTACTCTCGCGGGACGTGGGAAAAGCTGCTGAAAGCAGCCGGGTTCGACCTGCTGGCGGTTTATGAGGATATGACCGATCAGCCTTCGACCGACCGCACCGAGCGCGCCGTTCTGGTGGCGCGCAACCGGGCGATAGAACAAAAGGGGATATAAGAACGGATATGAGCAAAGCCATTCGTTGTTTGACAAAAGACGCCACGGTGATGGCCATGGCGATCGATTCCACCGCTATCGCGGCGCGAGCCGAGCAGATCCATCAAACCAGCGCCGTTGTCACGGCGGCTCTCGGCCGATTGTTGACGGCCGCTTCGATGATGGGGATCATGCTCAAGGGGCAAGACGATTCGCTCACCCTGAAAATCACCGCCGACGGCCCGGCCGGTACGCTGACAACCGTATCGGACAGTCTTGGAAACGTACGGGGCTGCGTGGATCACCCGGTGGTGGAGATCCCGCTCAAGCCCAACGGCAAGCTGGACGTCAGCGGCGCTGTCGGCCAAAACGGGATGCTGTACGTGATGCGGGATACCGGCGGCGCCGAGCCGTATATCGGCTGCACGCCGCTGGTCTCGGGCGAGATCGCCGAGGACGTGACCAGTTACTACGCGCTCAGCGAACAAACCCCGACGGTCTGCGCGCTGGGCGTGTTGGTCAATCCCGATCTGTCGGTAAAAAAAGCCGGCGGTCTGCTGCTGCAGCTGCTGCCGTTTTGTCCCGAATCAGTGATCGACAAAATCGAGGAAAACGTGGCCAAATTGCCCTCTATGACGGCCATGCTGGACGGCGGGATGACGGTGGAGGATATCGTCGCCAAGGCGCTGGACGGAATGGAATTCGACGTACTGGACGAATACGAGCCCGATTATCGCTGCACCTGCTCCCGGCAAAAGATCGAACGGGCGTTTTTGACGATGAAGCCCGAGGACGTGCGGGATCTGCCGGATGAAAACGGCATGGTGGAAGCGACCTGCAGCTTTTGCGACAAGGTCTACCGGTTCACCAGGGAGGATCTTCAGCGGCTGCTGAAAACCCGGTAACGGCATTTACCGCGGATGCGGTAACGATAGAAGAAGGTGGGAGAAAGATGAAAAAAAGAACCCGTATTTGGCTCGGCGCGCTTTTGACGGTGTGTCTGCTTATGTCGATGGCGCCCTTGAGCGCCGTGGCGGCAGGGGACACCACGGTGGCGATCGGCTCTGCCGACGTGCTGGTGCACGGACGGTCGTATACGAACAACGGCGTTTTGTATTTCGACTGGACCAATTCCGGTATCAGCTTTACCGTTAACGGCACCGGGGCAAAGGCGACCTTTACCTCTAACAGTTTGTCTCCCAACCCGGTGTACGTCAACGTGTACGTGGACGGCGATCTAATCGCCCGCAACACCATTCTGATGGAAACGACCTGGGCCGAATACACGCTGGTGAGCGGCCTTTCCGCCGGCATTCATACCGTTACCCTGCGCAAGCGCAACGAGGCCGTTTACGGCGGCAGCGCCACCTGGGGCATTGTGGATCTGACCGCCGTCGGCGGCACCTTCGGCGCCGCTCCGGCTGACGCGACCCGTCATATCGAGGTGATCGGCGACTCCATCACCGCCGGCTTCGGCAACCTCGACGTGGGCAGCAAACTCGGTTACAGCTCCCACACGTCGGACGGTACCAGCACCTATGCAACGTTGACGGCCGCGTCCTTCGGCGCGGATATCGACGTCATCGCCCGCAGCGGCATCAAATTTATCCGTGAGAATCCCAGCGGATCGATGTACCCGGTGTACGAGCAGATCTCGGGGCTGGACAACAAATGCACCGATCCTTACGATTTCACGTCCCATCCAAAGGACGTCGTCATCATCAACCTGGGCACCAACGACGCCGGCGCCAATCAGCCCGATTCCTATTTCCAAAGCGAGGCCAAGGCGTTCGTCCAGCTGGTGAGGCAAAACAACCCGAACGCCCTGATCGTGTGGGCCTACGGCATCATGGGCAACGGCCGTACCGACGCCATTCAGGCCGGTATTCAGGAGCTGGTCAACGCCGGGGACAACAAGCTCTTTTTCTTCCCGCTGGATCGCATCGATTCCGCGCTGGAAAACGTCGGCACCGGCAACCACCCGACGGTGGTCACCGCCATCAACCGCAGCTTTGATCTGACCGCGTTTATCGCCTCGAAGCTGGGATGGGATTATGACTTTGATACCCAGCTGGCGCAGATGCTGCGCATCGCCGACGGGTATGACGCGGCGTATCTGAAAAACTACTCCAACGAATCGATCCGCGCGTTGAAAAACGCCATCGCCGACGCCAAGGCGCTGCCGGCGACCGCCACCAACGACCAGATCAAGGCCGCTGTCGCGGCGATCCAGAACGCGCATATGGGGCTGGAGCTGGCGCTGGAGCAGGTCGCGCTGATTTCCGATACCGAGCGCACGGCGAACGCCCACTGCGCGCGGCTGGATTATACTTTTTCCGAAATTCAAATTCCCAATTTGAACGGCCGGCCACTGTATTTCCGCTTTGACGTCAAGGTGGAAACATCGCTGACGCCCGCCAACACCACCTGGCTGCAATATGTTCGCAACGGCTGCGTTTGGCTTGGCAGTGATTGGACGCAGTACTTCAAGAGCGGTTTGTCCATGGGCTCGGCGCCCATCGCGTCGGCAACCGCCCAATCCAGTGATTGGATGACGGTAACGCTGGAGGTGCCTGTCGCCAAGATTCCCGAAACCCTCAGCCAGGTCGGACTGTACTATTACAACGATACCGGCAACCAGAGCGAGAGCGAAAAAGCCGGCGTTGCGTGGGACAACAACTCCAGCGTGACGCTGCACGTGCGCAACGTCAAACTGATGACCACCCGGCTGCCTTCTCCGGTCAGCGTCACCTTCCTCGGGCACTGCGGCGAGACTATCGCCGTTAAACAGGCGTCCTCGGCGGTGGAGCTGCAGGAACTGCTTGAAACCACGTCCGCCACGGCTCTGGGCGGCTACCGCTTCGTCGGGTGGAGTGAGAACCCGGCCGACGCGGTATCGCTCTATGAAACCGCCGTCGACAGCCAAACCGGTATCACCGTTACGGCGATCTACACCCAGGAAGGGGTCGACGATTATCCGCTGACCGTGACCGGCGCCTCGGTGACCAATATCGACGGATTTGTGTCGGGTGAAACCCGACTGACGTTTGATACCCGGGTAACGGTGCAGGCGGATAACGTGCTGTATTGGGTGCTCGACGGCGCCAAGGTCGGGTTTGGAAAGAATACCTACACCTTCTACGTCAGCGGCGCCAACGTCATCGAGGCGGTGACCGAAGGGGAATTGCCGACCGATCCCGAAGTGGTGCTGCAGCAGACCTCGTGGGGCAAGGGCAGCGAGCGGTTTACCCTGACGGTGATCGCCCAAACCTCGATCCCGTCGGGCACGGTCAGCGCTTACGGCGTGGCGTTCGCCTCCAAAATAGAGACCCTGCAGGCGCTGCAAAAAGGGGAGAGCGTGGCGTCCGGATCCTACCTTTTGGCGCCTTCCTCCAAAACGGCGGCCAACCGGCAGTATATGATCCATCTGTTCAACGTCAAACCGAACAAGCAACGTTTTGCAATAGCCTACGCCGTCGTTAACGGCCAAACCATTTACAGCGCGGACATCGCCCAGTTCCATACGGGTGAGGACTCCGTTGCGACGCAGATCCACCACAGCACGACGGAGGAAATCTACGACGATACCCATTCCATCGGCAGCTCCGACGGGGCCGACGATCCGTGGGATGACTGATCGTGTCAAACGCGGCCGGGCAGATACTTTCTGCCCGGCCTTGCTTTTTTTAAAAGTTTTCGTTGACAAATCGCTCAAAATCGTGTATGATATCCCTCGTCGCCGCCAAACGGCGAATGCGGGAGCATAGCTCAGCTGGGAGAGCACCTGCCTTACAAGCAGGGGGTCACAGGTTCGAGCCCTGTTGTTCCCACCAGATATGGCCCGGTAGTTCAGCTGGTTAGAACGCTAGCCTGTCACGCTAGAGGTCGACGGTTCGAGCCCGTTCCGGGTCGCCAAACGCGCCGCATACCCCAACGGGTGTGCGGCGCGTTTTTCAAAAAAGGAGGATGGCGTATGGCATTCGTTGAAAAGATCTATTCCTCGCTGCCGGATGACGCCCGTCTGCTGCGCACGGTCGTGTTTGTGGAGGAACAGGGCTTCCGGGAGGAATTTGACGAGATCGACTGCCGTGCGACGCATCTGGTGATCTACGACGGCGATTGGCCGGTCGCGACCGGACGGATGTTCGATGACCACGGCGCGGCACATATCGGGCGGGTGGCGGTGCGCCGGGAGTATCGTGACCGCCATCTCGGAGCCGCGGTGATGGCGCGCCTGGAACGTGAGGCGGCCAGCGCCGGCTATACCAAGGTCTTTCTTTCGGCGCAATGCCGCGTGCAGGGCTTTTACGAAAAGCAGGGATATCACGCCGTCGGGGAGACCTATCTTGACGAGGGTTGTC
>JBMNVL010000105.1:0-6708 GCA_050946775.1 Acutalibacteraceae bacterium | reverse complement strand
CTTGGGCGCGGTATAGCGATACCCGCCGTCCGGGCCGAGGGCTTTGACCAGCCGCAGCTCCTTGATATCCCGCGACACCGTGGCCTGGGTCACGTCAAAGCCGTCCTGACGCAGATAGGTGAGCAATCCCTCCTGAGTATCCACGGGATGCGCTTGGATGATTTCCATAATCTTGGCGTGTCTTCTGGTTTTCATGTGCGTACTCCTTTTCTTCGAATCGGGGCAAAGCCCGTTATTGCCGCTGTGACAGTTTTTGATGCAGCACCTTGTAGAAGGACTGCTCCTTGATGGTGATCAGCCGGGCACTGAAGGCGGCTTTGCCGACCGACACCCGGTCGGCGTACGCCAGCGCCACCCCGTCTTCCCCGTCGACCGACAGGTACGCCTGCGTGCCCTGCGGACCGGGAGAGCGCACCGACAAAACGGTGTCGTCCCCGAAAATATAGGCGCGGGACGTCAGCGAATGGGGACAGATCGGGGTCATCAGCAGCCCCTTGATGGACGGGTCGACCACCGGTCCGCCGGCCGACAGCGAATAGGCCGTCGATCCGGTCGGCGTCGCGAGGATCACCCCGTCGGCGTGGTAGCGGATCACCGTCTCGTCCCGGTTGGCGATCTCCAGCTCGATCATCCGCGACAGCGGTCCGCGGGAGATCACCGCCTCGTTAAGGGCGAAAAACGTCTGCGTATCGCCCTTTTCCTTTTGCACCTCCACGGCCAGCATCATATGCTCGACCACGGTGTATTCGCCCCGGATCAGCGCCGGCAGGCGGAACAATTCGTCCGCCTCCAGCCCGGCCATAAAGCCGAGATTGCCGCAGTTGATGCCCAGCACCGGCCGGTCATAAGCCGCCGCCCGCTTGGCGACGTGGATGATGGTGCCGTCGCCGCCCAGCGCCACCACGGCGTCGGCGCGGCGGATCAGCCCGTCGATCTCGGCGCCGGGAAAGGTCACCGGTTCGCCGGCGGTCAACACCTCGGCGCCGCTGTCCCGCAGCGCTTCGCAGACCGCCGGGAAGACCCTGGTCACCCCGACCGCCTGGGCGTTGGGGATCACGGCTATCGTTTTCATACGGCTCCCTCCTCGCCGTTTACCGCAAAGCAGCAAACGCTTCCTCTACCACGGCACGCGGCGTCCACCGCCGCGGCGATCCGCCGTTAAGCGGGCGGATCAGCGCCAGATACTCAATGTTGCCCTCGCCGCCGGTGACGGGCGAATGGCTCAGATATTCGACCGACCAGCCGCTCTCCTCCCAAAAGGACAGCAGCCCGCCGAGAACGTCCCGGTGGTCGGCGGGATCGCGCACGATCCCCTTTTTCCCCACGGCGGCGCGACCCGCCTCGAACTGGGGCTTGATCAGCACCGCCACGGCGGGATCGTCGCCCATCAGCGCCGCGATCGACGGCCAGACGCTCCGCAGGGAAATGAAGGACAGATCGACCGTCCCGACGGTGGGCCGATCAGCGCCCATCCGCTCCAAAACGTCCGCCGTGCGGCGCACGTCGGTCCCTTCCAGACTGACCACCCGCCCGTCGGCGCGCAGCCGGGGATGAAGCTGATCGTGACCCACGTCCAGCGCGTAGACCTTTCCCGCGCCGTGTTGAAGCAGGCAGTCGGTAAACCCGCCGGTGGACGCGCCGATATCGACGCAGCACCGCCCGCGAACGTCCAGTCCGGTCTCGCGCAGCACCTTTTCCAGCTTTTCACCGCCCCGGCCGACGTAACGGTGCAGGGTATCCACGCACCCGATCGCGTCGCCCTCGTCCACCGGGCGGGACGCCTTTTGGACGGTGACGCCGTTGACGGTGACCATCCCGGCGGCGATCAGTTCCTTGGCCTTTTGGCGGGACGAGACCATGCCCCGCTCCACCAGCGCCGCGTCCAGCCGGGCGGTCATTTTCCGTTCTCCCGCAGGATCACCCGCCGCATCCCGGCGGCATCCAGCGAAAACCGCCGCAGGGCCGAGGACACCTTGCAGGTGCCGACGAAGGGCGTGATCTTTTGATGTTCAAATTCGCCCCGCCAACCTCTTGCCATCAGCGAAGCGGCCATCCTCTCGCCGACGCCGCCGGCGGATTCCTCGAAGAACACGATCCGCCGGTAAGGGCTCGCCCCGTCGAGACAGGCCAAATCCAGGGGCAGGATCCGGTTGAGCTTGAGGATCGACACCGAAACGCCTTCGGCGGCCAATGCCCGCGCCGCCTCGACGGCCTCGAAATACAGCCGCCCGTAGGTGACAAGCAACGTATCGGCGCCCGGCGCTTCAAAAAACGTGAACGGCGCGTAATCCGGCCGGAAACCAGCCGCCAGCGGGGATTCCTCCCCCTTGGGATACCGCACCCCGGCCGGGCCGGTCACGTCGTAGAGCGCCTGCTTGAGATGCAGGCGCACCTCCGCGTAGCAGGACGGCGCGTAGAGCGTCATGCCGGGAACGGTGGCCAGAAACGGCACGTCGAAGATCCCCTGATGGGTCACCCCGTCGTCGGGCACCACTCCGGCGCGGTCGATGGCCAGCACCAGATGGTTGCCCATGATGGCGGTGTCGTTGAGCAATTGGTCATAGCACCGCTGCAAAAAGGTGGAATAGACCGCGAAGACCGGCAGCATACCCGCCGCCGCCAGACCGGAGGCAAAGGTCACGGCGTGTTCCTCGGCGATGCCGGTATCGAAAAAGCGATCGGGAAACCGCTCGGCAAAGCCGCACAGGCCGGTGCCGTCGGTCATCGCCGCCGTGATGGCGCAGATCCGCCCGTCGTCCTGCGCCAGCGCAGTCAGCTCCTCCCCGAACACCGTGGAAAAGCAGCCCTTCGCCGGCGGTAGAGCGCCGTCGGCGGCGTTGAAGCCGGATACCCCGTGGTAGCGGTCGGGCTGACGCTGCGCCGGCTCGTAGCCCCGTCCCTTGACGGTCTCGACGTGCAGCAGCACCGGCCGGCCCACCGTTTTGGCGATCTGCAAAGCGCCCTGCAGCGCGCCCAGGTCGTGGCCGTCCACCGGGCCGATGTAGTAAAAGCCCATCTCCTCATAGATGGTGCTGTTGCGGTAGATCATGGTTTTCAGCCGGTTTTTGATCTTCCACAGCAGCCGGTAGATCCCACCGCCGATCAGCGGGATATGTTTGAGGATCCACTCGACGTTGTGCTTGGCGCGCATATATTTCGGCCGGGCGCGCATCCGCGCCAGATGGTGCGCCACGTATCCAACGTTGCCGTTGATCGACATCCGGTTGTCGTTGAGCACCACGATCAGCTTGTCCCGGCTGCGCCCGGCGTTGGAAAGCCCCTCGTAGGCCAGCCCGCCGGTCAGCGCGCCGTCGCCGATAACGGCGACGACGTAATCGTCCCGGCCGGCCAGGGTGTTGGCGGTGGCAAAGCCGCTCGCCGCCGAGATCGAGGTGCTGCCGTGACCGGTGATAAAGCAGTCGGTTTCGCTCTCCGCCGGATCGGGAAAACCGGTCAGGCCGCCTTCCTGGCGCAGGGTATCCATACGGTCCGCCCGCCCGGTCAGCATTTTGTGAACGTAGCATTGGTGGCCGACGTCCCAGACGATCTTATCGCGGGTCAGATCGAACTGGCGGTGAAGCGCCACCGTCAGCTCGACGATCCCCAGATTGGAGGACAGATGGCCGCCGGTACCGGCGACGGTTTCCACCAGATCCCGCCGCAGTTGATCGCAAAGCGCCGCCAGCTGCGGCAGCGTCATCGCCTTCAGCTCCTGCGGCGAGGGCATACGGCGTTGTTCGATTGGCTGTGACAAACGATCACGTCCTTCGTTCAGGCCGGCACCAAAACGCCGACCAGGATCCCCAGAAGCACGCCGCCCAGCACCTCCAGAGGGGTATGGCCGATGAACTCCTTGAGCTCCACGTCTTCGGTCTCGTCCCCGTTTTCGTCGTCATGGGGACGGTTGAAATATTTGTTGAGCAGCTTGGCGTGTTCGCCGGCTTCCCGGCGAACGCCCATCGCGTCGTAGATGGTGACAAAGGCGAAGATCACCGCCAGCGCGAAGACCGGCGACGACACCCCGTCAAACCGCGCCAGCGATACCGTCAGCGCGCAGACCATAGCCGAATGAGCACTGGGCATTCCCCCGGCGCCCCAAAGCCGCTCCACCGAAAACCGCCGGTGAAGCAGCCATTCCAGCGCCACCTTGGCCATTTGGGCGAAAAACCAGCCCAGCGTGGCCGCCAGCAGCACCCGGTTTTGAATCAACGAAACAAACACGTCCATGTATGACGATCCTTCTCTCCCCGGTCAATGCGAACGGGTCAACAGCGCCCGTGCCAGCTCCCGCAGGCCGTCGGCATCCGCCCCGAAATCCGCCAGCGCCGCCAGCGCTCCGTCGGTGTACTCGCCGGCCAGCCGCCGGGCGTTTTCCAGTCCCAGCAGGGACACGCAGGTGTTTTTCTGACGGGCGGCGTCGGCGCCCACCGGTTTGCCCAGCTCGCTTTGGGTCACGGTGACGTCGAGAATATCGTCGACGATCTGAAACCCCAGTCCCAGCTTTAAGCCGAACGCGTCCGCCGCGGCGATCTGCCGCACGCTGCCGCCGCCGAGAATGGCGCCCATCTGGCAGGCCGCCCGGATCAGCGCCGCGGTCTTGCCCTCCTGCAGCGCCTGCAGGGTGGGCAGATCGATGGTTTTGTCCTCGCTTTGCAGGTCGATCACCTGACCGCCCACCATCCCGGCGATGCCGGCCCGGTCGGCCAGCACCCTTGCCGCGGCGAGGGTGCGCGCCGGATCACCCGGCGATGTCAACATCACCTCAAAGGCGCGGTTGAGCAGGGCGTCGCCCGCCAGCAGCGCCATATCCTCCCCGAAGGCCGCGTGGACCGAGGGCTTGCCCCGGCGGATGGGGCTGTCGTCCATGCAGGGCAGATCGTCGTGGATCAGCGAGTAGGAATGGATCAGCTCCACCGCCGCCGCGAAGGGCAGCGCCGCCGCCGGATCGCCGCCGCAAAGGCGGCACCATTCCAGCGTCAGCACCGGGCGGATCCGTTTGCCGCCGGCGGCGCAGGCGTACGCCATCGCCTCGCAGACCACGTCCCGCAGCCCGTCCTTTTGAGGCAGACAGGTCGGCAGGTAGTCCTCGATCGACCGCAGATGGCCGTTCAGCGTCGGATCGTACAGGCTCATACCGCGTCCTCCGGCAACGGCTGATCGGCCGGATCCTTTGTCTGGTCCATCAGCTTGACGATCTTCTGCTCCGCCTCCTTGAGCGATTTGGAGCAAAACGCCGTCAGCTTGGTGCCTTCTTCAAACAGCTTGAGCGAATCGTCCAGCGTGGACTGCCCGCTCTCCAATATCCCGACGATCTGCTCCAACCGGGTGATCGCCTGTTCAAACGTCAGATTGTCCGTCATGATATCTCTTCCTTTCCGTCTACCGTGCAGCGCACGGCGCCGTCGCTCATCCGCAGGGTCAGCTTATCGCCCGGCGCCAGCGCCGCGGCCGAATGGACCACCGCGCCCTCCTTTTGGGCGATGCTGTAGCCGCGGGAGAGCACCTTCAGGGGACTGAGCGCGTCAAGCTTGCCGCTCAGCGACGCCAGCCGCCGGTCGGTCTGGGTCAGCCGTACCCGGGCGGCGTTGGCGAACGCCCGGGTGGCGTAGTCCAGCCGCATGGCTTGTCCCTCCACGTAAAACAGCGGGGTGGACAGGCAGCGCCGCGCGCGCAGCGCGTCCAGCCGCTTGCGCTCGACTTGCAGCCGGTGGGTCGTCGCCTGCCGGCTGATCGCCTGCATCTGGGCCAGCTTCCCCAGCAGCTCCCGGGTATCGGGCACCGCCAGCTCGGCGGCGGCCGACGGCGTCGGCGCCCGCAGATCGGCGGCAAAATCGCAGATGGTAAAATCGGTCTCGTGGCCGACGGCGGAGATCACCGGGATGGCGGAAGCCGCCACCGCCCGGGCCACGGTCTCGTCGTTGAAGGCCCACAGCTCCTCGATCGAGCCGCCGCCGCGGCCGATGATGATGACGTCGGCCGCCCCTTTTTCATTGAATCGGCGCAGCGCCTCGACCAGCTGGGGCGGCGCGCCGTCGCCCTGCACCAGCACCGGCGCGAAGACGATCTCGGCCAGCGGATACCGCCGGCCCAGCACGTTGAGGATATCCCGCACCGCCGCGCCGGTGGGCGAGGTGATCACCCCGACCCGCCGGGGATACCGGGGCACCGGGCGTTTGCGGGAGGGATCGAACAATCCCTCCTGCTCAAGCTTGGCCTTGAGCTGCTCGTACGCGATCTGCAGCGCACCGACGCCGTCGGGCTGCATTTCCTCGATGTAGATCTGGAACGAGCCGTCCTTTTCGTACAGCGACACCCGCGCCCGCACGATGACCCGCATCCCGTTTTCCGGGGCGAAGACCAGCTTGGAGGCGTAGCCGCGGAACATCACCGCCTTGACCAGCGCGCCTTCGTCCTTCAAGGACATATACAGATGTCCCGATTTGTAATGGTTGGTAAAATTGGAGATTTCTCCCCGGATATACACCGCCAGCAGATTGCGGTCGCCCTCCAGAAGGGACTTGACGTACCGGTTGAGCTGACTGACGGTGATCACTTGGGTAGGCTGTGCCACAGTTCTCACCTCAAACTTCCCAGCAGGGCGATCCCCGCCGCGTTGTCCGCCGAATAGACCGGCGGAGCAAAGCTTGCGCCGAAACGGCCCGACAGGGCTTGCCGCAGCAGCGCGTTGGACATCACCCCGCCGGCGTA
>JBMNVL010000104.1:0-6831 GCA_050946775.1 Acutalibacteraceae bacterium | reverse complement strand
GCCGGAATCGTTGATTTTTCGTAAGAAACACATCCCGCCCGGATCACCGGGCGGGATGAAAAACGGTATTGGCTTATCCCCGCTCGGCCAGGGGCTGATAGGGACGGGGCTTGGTGATCGGCTTGTAGGCCGGGCGCATGATCTTGCCGTCGGTGAAGGCCTCCTCCAGATAATGGGCGCACCATCCGGCGATCCGCGCCAGGGCGAACATCGGGGTGTACAGCTCGGGCGCGATCCCCAGCGACTGGTAGACCAGTCCCGAATAGAGATCGACGTTGGCGCAAAGCGGCTTGTCCAGTCCCTTGACCTCGGCAAACGCCCGCGGCGCCAGCCGTTCCACCGATTCCAGCAGCCGGAACTCGGCGCCGAAGCCGTTGTGCTCGGCCACCTGCCAGGCGTGCTTTTTCAGCAGCACCGCCCGCGGATCGGACAGGGTATAGATGGCGTGACCCATCCCGTAGATCAGCCCCGAACGGTCGCCTTCCTGCTTGTTGATCATCCGCTTGAGGAAGCGCAGCACCTCGTCGTCGTCCTCCCAGTTTTTGACCCCGTTTTGGATGTATTCCTTCATCTGCATCACCTTGGCGTTGGCGCCGCCGTGCTTGGGCCCTTTCAGCGAGCCGATCGCCGCGCCGACGGCGGAATACAGATCGGTGCCGGTCGAGGCCAGCACCCGGGCGGTGAAGGAGGAGTTGTTGCCGCCACCGTGCTCGGCGTGCAGCATCAGACACAGATCCAGCAGCCGGGCTTCCTCGGGGGCGAATTCCCCGTTCATCCGCAGACCGTTGAGAATGGTCTCGGCGGTGGACTGACCCGGACGCAGCTGATTGAGAAAGATATTTTCCTTATCGTAATACCGCCGCTTGACCTGATAAGCGTAATACATGATGCTGGGCAGCATGGCGATCAGCGAGACCGCCTGACGCAGCCGGTTTTCCAGCGAAGGATCCTCCGGCGCCTCGTCGTAGGAGTACAGCGCCATCACCGAACGGGCCATTTTGTTCATGATGTTGGGCGAGGGTGCCTTGATGATCATATCCTCGGCAAAGGAATTGGGCAGGGTACGGGCGTCCTCCAGCACCTGCCGGAAGCCCGCCAGCTGGTCGGCGGTGGGCAGTTGGCCGAAGATCAGCAGCCACGCCACCTCCTCAAAGCCGAAGCGGTCTTCCTCCACGCAGCCGCGCACCAGATCGTAAACGTCCACCCCGCGGTAGACCAGACGACCCTCCACCGGCGACTTTTCGCCTTCGTTGATGACGTAGCCGTGGACGTTGCAGATGCCGGTGATCCCGGCCATAACGCCGCTGCCGTCGGCGTTGCGCAAGCCCCGCTTGACGCCGTATCTCTCAAACAGGTCGGCGCCGATCTGGTTGTGCTGCCGGTATTCCCCGCACATGTTCTCAAACGCCGCCTGATGGATATTCTGAACAGACATGATGGGCACATCCTTTCCTCGTTGAGCTTTCAGTATACGGGAAACGAAGGCGAATGTCAAGCGATTTTCTGTAAAAAATGCAATTTTTACAGCCCTTTCCTTCAAAACGCGAGGAATTATTGGGGAAAACGCGGCGAATTCGCCACGTTTTTCGCAACCGTTATTCTTTTTGCATTCATCGTCTACTCGCCTTTCGGGGCGCATATACATTCATCAGGAAAGGATGTGATCCCCGATGAGTGAATCGCGGCAGGAGATCGAACGGCTGATCCGGGACTATTCCCGGGAACTGATGCGCATGCGTCCGCCGGCGGCACCCGGCGACACCGGCGCCAAAGAAACACCGCCAAAGGAGGAGCCGGTCGAAAAAGAGCCGGTCGAGGAAGAGGCGGCCGAGGAAGAGGCGGCCGAGGAAGAGGCGGCCGAGGAAGAGGCGGCCGAGGAAGAGGCAGCGGTGGAGGTCACCATTGCCCCGGCGCCCGCCGCGACGGCGTTCGGGCACCTGCAGGCGCGGCTTTTCGCCGCCGGCGGCGCTCTGCCGGTGGAAGGCGGGACGGTCCATCTGTGGCGGGAAGACGCCGACGATCCCGACCGCTCGACCACCCTGATCACCGACCGGGAGGGATTCACCCTGTCGGTGGAGCTGCCGGTCGGGATCTACCGGCTCAAGCTGCGGGCGGACGGCTTTGCCTCGCCCGACGCGCTGCAGGTGGAGGTGGCCGAGGGCGTCGCCGCTCTTCAGCCGGTGGAGCTGATCCCGCTGCCCGAGGACGGGCAGGCGCTGTAAAGGAGGGAATCCGGTGTCCGATACCATCCACGACGAAGAAAGGGTATGGCAGATCCGGCTCAACCGGATCAGCTTCGCCTACCCCTGCATCCCCAAGATCCCCCGGCCGGACGGTGCGTTTAACGACCCGGCCCGGGACGCGGTGCGGGCGTTTCAATCCCTGTTTGGTCCGGCGGTCACCGGGGAACCCGATCCGCCCACCCGCCGGCGGATCGACGAGGTCTACCGCCCCATCCGCCGGGCCGACGACCGGTTTCGCGCCTATCGGGGCTATCCCGGCACACCGCGGCAATTTTACCGCCGGCTGCAAGCGGGCGACGAAGGCGGCGACGCGGCGACGGTTCGCGCCCGGCTGGGACTGATCGCCCTGTTTTATCCCGCTCTCCCCGACGCCCCTCCCGGCAGGCGGATCGACGAGGACACGCTAAACGCGGCGGCCGCCTTTGCGAAAGCCGTCGGCGTCGGCTTTGACGGCGGGATCGACCGGCCGCTATGGGACGCTCTGGACCGCGCCGCGGCCGGGATCGACCGGGTCGCCGACTGGCCGCCGGGCGCGGTCTGCTATCCCGGCCGGGTGCTGGAAATGGGCGCCCAAGGCGAGGACGTCGAGCAGATGCAGGGGTATCTGGCGGATCTCGCCGACGTTTTTCCCACCCTGCCCCGGGTGCCGGTCACCGGGGTGTTCGGCGGCCAGACCATGGCGGCGGTCGGCGCCTTTCAGCGGCTGGTCGGCGCGCCGGCGGCGCTGCGGGTGGACGAGACGCTTTGGGAAGCGCTGGCCGGCGCTTACACCGATCTGGCGGTCGGCTTTCGCAAGCGAATGGGCCAATACCCCGGCCGCGCGTGGGAGGTGACGGTATGATCCGGGATCTGCCAAACAACGATCTGCGGTATGACGAGGCGATGTATATCCGGGAATTGCAGGGCTATCTGCGATCCCTCTCCTACCGCTGGCCGGAACTGCCGCTGCTGGGGATCGACGGGGTCTACGGGTCTCAGACCGCCGACGCGGTGGCGGCGTTTCAGCGGTGGTTTCGTCTGGAGGAAACCGGGATCACCGACCGGATCACCTGGGAGATGATCGCCGCGGCCGCCAACGCCCTGACTCAAAGCGACCCGCCGCCTCTGCGGGAAACGCCATGAGCCGCAAGGTATTCGTCAAAAACGCCGCCATTCTGACCGCCACCTCGCTGATCTTGCGCACGGTGGGGATCTTTTTCCGCGTTTACATGGCCGGCCGGCTGGGCGCCGAGGGAATGGGGCTGTACCAGCTGGTCTTTTCGATCTACGTGCTGGCGTCCACCTTCGCCTCGGCGGGGATCTGCACCGCCGTCACCCGGCTTTGCGCCGACGAGCTGGCCGCCGGATCGACGGCGGCCGTCGGGCGGGTGGTGCGCCGCGCGGCGGCGATCAGCGCCGGGATCGGCCTTTTGTCGGCGGCGGCGATCTACGGCGGCGCCGGATGGATCGCCGGGCGATGGCTGGACGATCCGCGGGCGATCCCGTCGTTGCGGATCCTGACGGTCAGCCTGCCGTTTATGGGGATCTCCTCCTGTCTGCGGGGGTATTTCATTGCCCGGCGGCGGGTGGCGACGCCCTCCCGGGCGCAATTGCTGGAGCAGGCGGTGCGCATCGGGGCGATCGTGCTGCTGATGGGGCGATGGCTTCCCCGGGGACTGGGTTGGGGCTGCGCCGCCGTTCTGGCGGGCGACGCGGCGGCGGAGATCGCCTCCTGCGGCTATCAGGCGATCGCCTACCGGCTGGACCGCCGGCGGCTGGCGGCGGCGGGAGCACCGGGCGGGCGGATCACCCGCCGGCTGATGGCCATCGCGGTGCCCATCACGGCCGGGCGGTATCTCAACACGGCGCTGCGCACCGTCGAAAACGTGCTGGTACCGGCCATGCTGACCCGCTACTGCCTGTCGCGGGAGGGAGCGCTGGCCTCCTTTGGCGCGCTGAAGGGGATGGCGATGCCGCTGCTCTTTTTCCCGGCGTCCTTCTTGAACGCCCTGTCCACCCTGCTGATCCCCGAGATCTCCGAAGCCAGCGCCCTGCGGCAGACCCGCCGGGTGGAACGGGCGGTCAACCACACCCTCCACCTGACGCTGACCGCCGCCATTCTGTTGGGCGGGCTGTTCACCGGCTTTTCGGGGGAGCTGGGGCAGGTGTTTTACCACAGCGACGAGGTGGGCTTTTTGCTGCGGGTGCTGGCGCCGCTGATGCCGGTGATGTATCTGGAAAGCGTGGTGGACGGCATTCTCAAAGGGTTGGATCAGCAGACCCATTCGCTGATCTACGGCGTGGCGGACTCGGCTTTGCGGATCGGGCTGATCGCGGCGGTCGTGCCCCGGTACGGCATGGCGGGGTTTTTGTTCATCATGGTGATCAGCAATCTGTTCACCTGCGGGTTGAATCTCCACCGGCTGCTGACGGTGACCGGTCTGCGGCTGCAATGGGGACAGTGGATCGTCAAGCCCGCCCTGGCGACGGCGGCCGCCGGCGGGATCGCGCTGGCCGGGGTGCAGCTCTGGCCGATGGGCGATCTGCCCACGCTGGCCGTCGGCGGGGCGGTGACGGCGCTCGTCTGCGCCGTTTTGCTGGCGCTGCTGGGGTGTATCCGCAAGGAGGATCTGCGGCTGCGGGGATAAAAAGAGCGGTATTGCGCCGGGCAATACCGCTCTTTTCGTGTGCTGTCAGCCGATCTTTAACTGCAGGCGGAATTTGTCGGCGATCATGGCGATGAATTCCGAGTTGGTGGGCTTGCCCCGTCCGTTGTGGATGGTGTAGCCGAAATAGGAGTTGAGCACGTCGACGTCTCCCCGGTCCCACGCCACTTCGATGGCGTGGCGGATCGCCCGCTCCACCCGGGAGGAGGTGGTGGCGTTTTTCTTGGCCACCGCCGGATAAAGCCGCTTGGTGACGGCGTTGATGATCTCCTCGTCGTCGATCGCCATCAAAATGGCGTCCCGCCGATACTGGTAGCCCTTGATATGCGCCGGCACGCCGATCTGGTGGATGATGGCGGTCACCTGCATTTCCAGCGAGGTCATCGGCGGGTGGAGCAGCGACAGGGTGACGTCGCCGCGGGCCGGCGCCGACGGCTGGCGGCAAAAGGACAAAATCCGCTCGGCCAGATCGTCGGCGTCAAAGGGCTTGAGAAAGTAATAATCCGCCCCGGCGGTCAACGCTTCCCGCTCGAGATGGGGATTGTCAAAGCTGGACATCACCATGATCTGGGGCGGGTTGGCCAGATGCAGACCCGCCATTCCCTTGATGACGCTGATGGCGTCCAGCCGGGGCATAAAGAAATCCATCAGCACCACCTGAGGGTGGCGCTGGGCGATGGCTTCCAGCACCTGCTTGCCGTCCTTGTCCACCGTCAGGACGTCCAGCCCGTGTCCCCGCATCTGCTGGGCGCAGGGTTTGCCAAAATGCTCGCTGTTGTCGGCCAATAAGACTTTGATTTTCTCTTCCATTGTAAAACCCCCATATTTCGTATTTGGTGTCGTGGTTATATTACCATATTTTGGAAATTATTGCAATAGTTGCCAGCAAAATTTTTCCAGAATTTTCCATTTTTTCTTCCCCAGGATTCGGTTTCTTCCGCTGAAAAGCGACCCGTCCGCAAAAAAGCCAACGCAAAACGACAAAACCCGCCCCTGCCCATCGGCAGGAGCGGGATGAAAAACGGATTCAATCGGTAGCGGGATCGACCGCCGTTTCCTCAATGGAAACGGGGCGCTGTGATCGGAAGGGCCAGTTGGCGCCTATTATCGCGGCGGCGGCAACCATATACGGCGGCAGACTGTTCATCCAAAAAATCAACGAAGAAAGGATCGGGTCGTCAACCCCCAGCGGAAACACCGACAAAATCGGGGACACCAGGAAAAACGTCGCGGCGAGAACGCAGGTCACCCGTCGCACGACACGCCACTTTTCCGGTGACAGGCAGCCGACAGCCAGCGCGATAACGGCAACCGTTTGCAGCCGGGCGCTCCATCTCATCCCCCAATAATCCAACCATGTCGGCGGCTGGGTCGTCGACGGCTGTCCGATCATCCCCACCACCGTCCAAATCAAGCAAGCCGCCACGATGCACCCGGCCACGATCCGCATAACGGACGCGGCGCGGCGGGTTTTGGCAAAGGGCGTCAGCAGCGCGGTCGCCGTCAACAGCGTGAAGACCGGGATAGGCCAGGCCCGCAAAGAGGTCAGCAAAAAGGATACTTTTGCAGCAAATCCGCCCTCCATATGTTCTGCCACTACCCGCAGCGTCTGAAAGCTTTGAATCTCCCGGGCGATCCATATTACCGAATAAAAGAGCAGCGCCGCCGCCGGCAGGATCGCCAGCAACGCGTAGCGCGGCCAAAAGGATTTTTTCATACGGTTTCCTCCTCAGCGGGGATGAGTGACTCTTTCCGCAGGCGGCGTTTGGCGGGGATATACAGCGCCAGACCCACCGCCACCATCACCAAAAAAAGATACAGCGTCGTGTAAAACGGATTAAATATCTGTGACAACGCTACCGATGCGATAAATGACGTCGTCGGGAAATCCGCGCCGCCGATGATGCCGATCGACCCTTGCGGCGGCGCCACCCACAGCAGGA
>JBMNVL010000103.1:0-6861 GCA_050946775.1 Acutalibacteraceae bacterium | reverse complement strand
GAATACCAAAACGGCCGGCTGATCCGCGGCGCGACCCGCGGCGACGGCACGACCGGCGAAGACGTGACCGCCAATCTGCGCACCATCCGCACCCTGCCGGATTCCCTGACCCGGCCGGTGAGCCGCGCCATCGTCCGGGGCGAGGTGTATATGCCCCGGCAGTCCTTCGCCGCGCTGGTGGAGGAGCAGGAGCAAAACGGGGAGAAGACCTTCAAAAATCCCCGCAACGCCGCCGCCGGATCCCTGCGGCAAAAGGATCCGCGGGTGACCCGCCGGCGGGAGCTGGCGCTGTTTTTGTTCAATCTGCAGCTGGTGGAGGGCGAAACGGTCCCCGGTCACGCCGAAAGTCTGCAAACCATGGCGGAATGGGGATTGCCCATTATTCCATTTTATAAAGTAACCTCCTCTATCGACGAGGTGATGGAGGAGATCGAACGGATCGGCCGGATCCGCTCCACACTGCCGTTTGATATCGACGGCGCGGTTGTAAAGGTGAACAGCTTTACAGACAGAGAGGCGTTGGGCAGCACCGCGAAATATCCCCGCTGGGCGGTGGCGTACAAGTACCCGCCGGAGGAGAAGATTACCACCTTGCTGGACGTGGACGTGCAGGTCGGGCGTACCGGCGTGCTGACGCCGACGGGCGTCTTTGAGCCGGTGACGCTGGCGGGCACCACCGTCAGTCGCGCCACTTTACACAATGAGGATTTTATCGCCGAAAAAGGGATCGCGATCGGTGACAAAGTGGTGATGCGCAAGGCCGGGGATATCATCCCCGAGGTGCTGCGGGTGGCCCAGCACGCGCCGGACGCCAAGCCTTACCGGATGCCGCGGGTCTGTCCGTCCTGCGGCTCGCCGGTGACGCGGGAGGAAGGCGAGGCGGCGCTGCGCTGCCAGAACCCCGAATGTCCGGCGCAGCGGCTGCGGCATCTGATCCATTTTGCCTCCCGCGACGCAATGGACATCGAGGGGCTCGGCCCGGCGGTGCTGGAACAGCTGGTGGAGGAGGGCCTCGTCTGTAATGCTTATGACCTTTACACCTTGAAAGCGGCGGATATCGCCGGATTGGAGGGGTTGGGCGATAAATCCGCCGACAATCTGCTGGCGTCGCTGGAAACGTCCAAATCCGCCGATCTTTACCGGGTGATCTACGCGCTGGGGATCCGCCACGTGGGCGAAAAAGCTGCCAAGCTGCTGGCGTCAAGGTTCGGCAGCATGGAGGCGCTTTTGGAGGCCGATGCGGAGCAGATCGCGGCCATCGACGGATTTGGCGCCGTGATGGCGGACAGCGTGGTGCGGTTTCTCGCTATGCCGCAGTCCCGGCATTTCATCGAGCGGCTCAAGGAAGCCGGGGTGAACATGACCGCCGCCCAAACGGCGTCGCAGGACGCCCGCTTTGCCGGGATGACCTTTGTGCTGACCGGCACACTGCCGCATCTCAAACGGCAGGAAGCCGCCGCCATCATCGAGCGGCTGGGCGGCAAGACCGCCGGAAGTGTATCGGCCAAAACCAGTGTGGTGGTGGCAGGGGAAGAGGCCGGCAGCAAGCTGACCAAAGCGCAGCAGCTGGGGATCCGGATCGTGGATGAAGCCGCTTTTTTGGAGATGGCGGGAGAGTCTGCGCCGGACTGATCCTGCCGCAACAAGACAGCAAAAAGCCGTCTGCTGAAATTCAGCAGACGGCTTTTTTTACGCTTGCGATCAGGCGCGGCGTTTCTTCAGCAGCAGCAGAGAGGAAGTCGCCATGGCCATCAGAGCCAGCAGCACCCAGGCGAAGGTCTCGCCGGTCTGGGGAGCGCGGGAAACGGGCTCGTCAACCGTGGACTCGTCTTGCGACAAAGTCGCGGTGGTCGTGGTGTCCACGCTGTCGGTGGTTTCGTCGCTCTCGGCGTCGCCCGGCTGCGTGGCCTGGGTGACCTCGCCGGTGGGCATAGTAGCCGCGGATTCTTCAGGCTCCGTGGGGGTATCGGACGGATCGGTGACCTCGCCGGTGGGCAGAGGCGTCGCGGACTCGCTGGGCTCGACGGGCGTATCGGACGGGGTCGTCACGTTATCGGACTGTTCCGACGGCTCAGTCGAGGGCTCGGTTGAAGGCTCGGTTGAAGGCTCGGTCGAGGGCTCGGTCGACGGCTCGGTCGACGGCTCGGTCGAGGGCTCAGTCGAAGGCTCGGTCGACGGCTCGGTCGACGGCTCAGTCGAGGGGTCGGTCGACGGCTCGGTCGACGGCTCAGTCGAGGGCTCGGTCGACGGCTCAGTCGAGGGCTCGGTCGACGGCTCAGTCGAAGGCTCGGTCGGCTGCGGCCGGGCGGTTTTGACCAGACCGATGTTCTGATGCGGCATTTCGGCAAAATCGGTTTGTGCGGCGACCATGGTGTTGAGATCGGGCAGAACGATCGAGGGAATGGTCGCCCCGGTCAGCTTATCGCCTTCGCCGTAGACGCCGTCGGCCTTGGAGGTCAGGGTGTCGTCGGCGTCGCCTTTGCGGGTGACGTTCCAAATAAATTCGTCGTCATCGGTCTGATCCGTCGACACCGCGTAGCTGCCGGCCGGCAGCTTCTCAAAGATGTAGTTGCCGTTGGCGTCGGTCGTCGTGGTGGCGACCACGGCGCCGGTTTCGGTGTTGATCAGGCGGATCAGACGGCCGCTCAGGGGCAGATCGTCGTCCATCAGGCCGTTTTGATCCTTGTCCTGCCAGACCGAACCGCTGATCTCGCGGACGTAGACCTTCGTCTGCTGGATCTTCATCAGATCCTCGGTGGTGAACAGGTTGCGCAGCACGTCGCCGCGGTTGGCGTCGGCGGTGTAGGTGAAGTGGAACAGCGCCGAGCTGTTGGAGCGCAGCTGATCGTCAACGTAGGCGAAGGCGACCGGCCAGCCGCCAATCAGACCGTCGCCGGTCACGTTGCCGTCCGCGTCCAAAGAGGCCTGCGTCCAATCGGCCAGAATGGTGGCGAGCGGAACCTCGTTGCAGGTCTTCCCGGCAAATTGCGGGTCGTCGGTGTAGTAAACCTTCACGTCGCTGACGTCCTTGATGGCCGTGGTGTTGAGGGTCATCGAGGTGACGGTATAGACGCTGTCGGGGCTGATGACCGAACCGTTCACCCCGTCATAGGGCATGGCGTCGATGGCGTACAGGTTGTTTTTGTGGGTATCGCTGGAGTTGTTGACGATCACGTCGTACCAGCCCTCGTCGGTCGCTTCCAGCGCACCGGAACCGATCTTGGTTAGGTTGAAGGCGGCGGTTTTGACCACCGTCAGACCGGTGGTGCTTAGATTCTCATTGGTCTCCAGGAACTCCCGGCGATCCTCGGTGGTGCGGATGGTCGCTTTGGCCAGCAGCGACTGCTGGTTATCGACGTCGTTTTCGGGATAGACCTTGTCGCTGATCTCGCAGGTGAAGTGCAGGGTGGGCAGATCGCCGTTTTGAACGATGGCGTCGTCCATCACCCACACCAGCACGGTGTTGCCTTCGGCGTCGGTCTCGGTGGCGACCGGTTCGATCGCATCGCCGCCGGCCACCACGCCGGGCATATTGCCCTGCTCGTGGTATTCACCGCCAAGATAAGCGCTGCCGGGCATATAAGTCAGGTTTTTGTCGATGGTGGTGCGGATGGTCACGGTCGTGGTCTGCTGTGAGGTCAGATCCACCTGCTGGCCGAACCGCAGGCTGCTGGCGGCGACGAAATCGACGTAGCGATAACCGCCGTCCAGATCAAAGGTCACCTTCTCGCTGCCGGCTTCCTGCTGGGCGATCATTAGGGAGACCTGCGCGGTGTAGGGCACGACGTACAGGCTGTCGCCCCGGCTGTTGCCGGCGCTGTCGCCGCCGCGGTAACCGTTCTCGTCGTAGGTCGCCTTGACGTAAGACGGGTCGATGTCGACCGAGTGCGCCATAGGCGCCGCCGCGTTGTCGGCGTCAAAATACTGCTTGGCGTACTGGATGTAATCCTCCAGATCCATGTCGTCGACCGATTTGCCCATCTTGGCGGCGGCAACGTCCTGCACGTCACGGGCCAGCCAGGCATTGGTGGAGGCGTGCAGCATATACACGTGGTTGGCGGCGGCAGCGTCGGGCTTGACCCGCAGGAAGGACTGATAGACCAGCTGCAGGCCGCCGTTGACGTTGCGGCAGCCGCGGTAGCGGTAAAGCAGACCGACGCAGACCGCGCCGTCGGCTTCCAGATCTTCATAGGAATCGTAAAAGACCAGATCCTCTTCGCGGGCGTTGAGCAGCTCGTCGTCATAGCCCTCGTCCTCGGGCTGTTTGCCGGCGTGATCCCATCCGCTGCCGTCCGGCTTGGCGGCGAACTGAACGTTGGCGTTCCACTGATAGGAATAGCTGCTCCACTTGTTGCGGGAATCGTCAACGGCCACCTCCAGCGCCCGATCGTCGAATTTGACCAGCTGGTTGAAGGCGACGGTGTGCTCTTCAACGTCCCGCAGACCGATCTCCCGTTCGTTGTACACGACGGAGAAGGCGACGGTAGCGCCGCAGGCGGCAGAGTCAGATCCGTCCATTTTGTTGTGGGCGTTGGTGCCGGCGGTGACGTTGCCGGGATTGCTGTAGAAGATCTCGTGCGAACGGCTGCCGCCGACGGTCAGATCACGCGCGTAGGTCACCGCGTCGTCGGTGGTCACCGTCTGGGTGGTGACGGTGTCGCCGGTCAGACTGGTCGCGCGCATAGCCGACACCTGCGCGTCGACCTGCAGGGTACCGGCGTTGCCGTAAGTGTTCTTGAAGGTCACGCCGTTGATCTTGGAGGGTTGGATAACCGTGAATTTGAAAGCGGAGATACAGCCGGTGCCGGGCTTGCCGTCCTGCATATAGTAGGAGGTGTTGCCGTACCAGTCTTTTTGCGGGAAGGCGTTCATATCGATCACGTAATCGCTCACGGTGAAGGTGATGACGTTGCCGTTTTGCTCGGCGGTGCACGTACCGCTGTCTTTGCAGGCGTTGTTGGCGTCGCCCTTGGTCTTGGGCATATACAGCACCTGGTTGCCCTGCCCGTTTTCGTCAATGGAGTGCAGCAGCGGGGTGAAATCGCCGCCGACGGTCTGGGTAGTGCCGCCGGACTGGAAGGTGGAGGTCATATCCACGTCGAAGGAGATCGGACCGGTGGGGATCTCGATGCCCCGGATGCCCTTGTCGGCGTTGTCGTTTCTCAGCTGCAGCACGAAGCCGTAGACGGCGCTGTAGCCGTCCACCTGGCCGTAAGAGGCGTTGACGGGCTTGCCGGTAAAGTCATAGGCGCCGTTGGCATCCATGCCGTAGCGCACCAGCTGCACGTTCAGCTTGGGCACGGAGGTGACGGTGACGGTGGGCATGGTCAGATCCAGCGTCTGCGCGTTGCCCTCGACCCAGGCGGTGACGCGGGGGATGATGGTGTAGCCTTCCATCTTGCCGCCCACCTTCACCACGAAGGGGACGGTGCACCCGCCGGGAATGGCGTCGCCGTTGATGGTGGGCAGCTGACGGTAAACGGTGTAGATTCTCTCACCGCCGACCACGTCCACGTGGGCGTTTTCCTTGGCCCAGTCCATCGAGGACAGATCCAGTACCAGATCGGGATCGTCCGGGATGACGAACTGATAGCCCACCCGGCCTTCGGGATAGGAACGGGAAGGATCGTTGCTTTGCACCGTCGCTTCCACGTTGTAGGTAATTGCGTCGAACGAGCGCACCCGGGCGTTGGCGTTGGTGGAATCGTTGCCGCGGGCGTCGTCGGCGTCGAACGGGCCGGTGCCGGTGGTCACGCCGAAGCCCCAGACGTTGGCCGTGTCGTCCGGGTCAACGGACAGGCTCAGCCCGGCGATATGGGCGACGTCCGGGATCGAATCCCGGTCGTACTGACCGGGGGATACGGTGTCGGCGGCGATGGATACCACGCCCAACGTGCCCACGAGCAGGCACAGGCAAAGCACCACCGCCAGCCATTTGCTGGTAGTTTTCATGCGGTTTCCTTCTTTCTCTTTATTCTCAATCTCTCCGCTTTTTGCAAAAGCATCTTCCACTTTACCAGTATAAAGTTCAAAAGTCAAGACAAATCATGGTAGAATTATCAAAAATATTTGGTAACGAATTGTACATTATGACGAACAAGCCGGCCGTTCTAATCGCCGCGGGACAGGCATAGGATGCATCGAAGGGGCTGAGAAAAATGATGGGATGGAACGATGCGATCGACTGCTTGCCCGGGGAGATCGCCGGGGCGCTGAACGGGCTTTCCAAAGAGGAGAAAGACGGCGTGCGGGAGATCCGCCTGCGGGCGGACGAGCCGGTCAGTCTGTCCACCGCCGCGGGCGAAAGATGGGTCACCCGGGAGGGACGGCTGACCGCCCTGGCGGTGCCCCGGCTTTTGCGCAGCACCGCCGGGCAGGTGGAGGAGTGCTTTATGCGGCTGTGCGAGGATTCGATCCACGCCCATCAACAGGAGATCCTGCAAGGGTATCTGCTGACCGGAAGCGGCGGGCGGGTCGGATTGGCGGGACGGGCGGTGATGGAGGGCGACCGGCTGATCGGGATGCGGCAGATCCGTTCGCTTTGTCTGCGCGTTTCCTGCCCGCGGCCCGGCTGCGCCGACGAGCTGGCGGCCGCGGTCGTCCGGGACGGGCGGATTTGCTCCACCCTGATCTGCGGTGAGCCGTCCAGCGGCAAGACCAGTCTTTTGCGGGATCTGGCGGAGCAGCTGGCCGGCGGCAAAAGCGGCCGGCGGTTTCGCGTCGTCGTGGTGGACGAACGGGGCGAATTATCCGACGATGGCCGGCTGACCGGATGCGACGTGCTGGAGCGGTTTCCAAAAGCGCGGGGCTTGCTGCAGGCGGTGCGGTGTCTGGCGCCCGACGCGGTGATTTTCGACGAGC
>JBMNVL010000102.1:0-6865 GCA_050946775.1 Acutalibacteraceae bacterium | reverse complement strand
GCGGAAAACCTTGACATTCCAAAAAAGATGTGGTAAAGTATATCTCGTTGCAAACGGGGGTATAGCTCAGCTGGGAGAGCGCTTGAATGGCATTCAAGAGGTCAGCGGTTCGATCCCGCTTATCTCCACCAAGAAAACAGGCAGGACTTTTGCTCCTGCCTGTTTTTTTACAAAAGCGGGATCAAACATACTAAAATCACGACATACTCTTGGGGTTCAAGGTTGCGATGATTTCGCCGAAAAAGCGGTAAAGGAGATCGTAGACAATGGCAACTGACATGACAATTATGCAAAAACAAATGCGCGCTGCCAATGGACACAGAGTGGATGTAACCATAAAAGACGGACATCGCCATTTTGTGGGGAAATGTGTCTGCTATACTCCTCCAATCGATAACGATCCGGAAGTGGCGACCATGGATATCGATATCGGTATTCCGCGCAGTTTAACGGAAATTAAGGAAGAGGAAATCGAAAGTATTGAATTTCTGGATTGATTTCTCCATATTCCCAAACGCTTGGCAATTTCATACTGTTGATCAAAGCATCCTGAAAGGGGTGCTTTTTTCTTCCAAGCCAAAAAGATGCTCCCGACCCAACCGTCGCGGACAAAGAGGCGTCGGTGAGCAAAAAAGGCACGCCGGTGGACCTCGCAATGGAGGGAAGCGCAGGATTGGGCGGCGTGGATAAATTTTTTGGGAAAAGTGCGAATTTATAGTTGAAATTTCCAATAGGATAGGTTATAATTATCAAAGCAGTTGACATAATAAAGGCAGTTTTTGTGGACAATTGCTTGCCGTCGCCGTTGGGCGGCGGTTGATCATACCGCTTGGAGAGGAGTTACCCACATTGAAACAGTACAAAGCCAAAGACATTCGTAACATTGCGTTGATCGGCCACGCCGGCAGCGGTAAGACCTCGCTGGCCGAGGCCGCGTTTTATTTGACGGGTCAGGCGGATCGCCTGGGCCGCGTTGCCGACGGCAACACCGTTTGTGATTTTGATCCGGAAGAGATCCGCCGCGGCGCGTCGGTTTCCACCGCCATTCTGCCGCTGGAATGGAAGGATACCAAAATGAATCTGCTGGACACTCCCGGTCTGTTTGATTTCTCGGCGGGTCTCAGCGAGGGCATGCGCGCCGCCGGCAGCGCCGTGATCGTGCTGTCGGGCAAGAGCGGCGTCACCGTCGGCGCCCAAAAGGGCTTTCGCGCCGCCCGCAAAAAGGGGATCGCCAACATCTTCTTCATCAATAAGCTGGACAGCGAACACGCCGATTTCTACAAGGTGTTCGAGGAGCTGAAAGCCAAATTTGGCCCGATGGTCTGCCCGATCGTGGTGCCCCATGTGGTTGATCACAAGGTGGAATGCTACGTCAATTTGGTTGAATATAAAGCCTATACCTATAAAGACGGCAAGTCGACCGAGGTGCCGATCCCGGATATGGGCCACCGGCTGGACGGTCTGCGCACCGCCATCAACGAGGCCGTTGCCGAGACCAGCGAGGAGCTGATGGAGAAATATTTCTCCGGCGAGGAGTTTACTCCCGACGAATTGATCATGGGTCTGGCCTCCGGTGTGCGCAAAGGCGAGATTGCGCCGGTCTTCTGCGGTACCGCTCTCAATCTCGAAGGGGTGGATCAGCTGCTCAACGGGCTGCGCTGGCTGGCACCGTGGGCGGAGACCGTCGCCGGCGAAAAAGCCGTTGATCCCGCCGGCAACGAGGTGGAATTGGCCGTCAACGAGGACGCCCAGACCGCCGCGATCGTTTTCAAGAGCGTGGTCGACCCGTTCGTCGGCAAGCTCCTCTACTTTAAGGTGATCAGCGGCAAGGTCGCGCCGGATATGTCGCTGCTCAATATGCGCACCGGCGCCCAGGAAAAGATCGGCAAGGTCTTCACCGTGCGGGGCAAAAAGCAAGAGGACGCGCCCTTTATCGGTGCCGGCGATATCGGCGCGGTCGCCAAGCTCAACAACACCAATACCGGCGATACCCTGTGTTCGCCGGTGCGCCCGGTGGTGCTGAGCGGCATCGAGTTTGAAAAGCCCAGCCTGTCGATGGCCATCGTCGCCAAAAACAAGGGCGACGAGGAAAAAATCGCCACCGGTTTGCAGCGGCTGATGGAAGAGGATCCCACCATTTCCTTCGAGCTCAACGCCGAGACGCACGAGCAGGTGCTGTCGGGTCTTGGCGAGCAGCATCTGGACGTGGTCGCCTCCAAACTCAAAACCAAATTCGGCGTGGAGATCGCCATGCAGGCGCCCAAGGTGCCGTACCGCGAGACCATCCGCAAAAAAGTCAAGGTGCAGGGGCGTCACAAGAAACAGTCGGGCGGTCACGGCCAGTTCGGCGACGTTTGGATGGAGTTCGAGCCTTGCGAAGGCGACGAGCTGATCTTTGAAGAGACCGTCTTCGGCGGCTCGGTGCCCAAAAACTTCTTCCCGGCGGTCGAAAAGGGCTTCCGCGACAGCGCCCAGAAGGGCGTGCTGGCGGGCTATCCACTGGTGGGCGTCAAGGCGACGCTGGTCGACGGGTCGTATCACCCGGTCGATTCTTCCGAAATGGCGTTCAAGACCGCCGCGTCGCTGGCCTACAAGGCCGGCATCCCGCAGGCCGGACCGGTTCTGCTGGAGCCGATCGCGTCGATGCAGATCACGGTGCCCAACGACGTGACGGGCGACGTGATGGGCGACGTGACCAAACGCCGCGGACGGGTGCTGGGCATGACTCCGTCGGAGGAGGACGATTCCATGACCTGCGTCGAGGCCGAGGTCCCCATGGCCGAAACGGCGGATTTCTCCACCGCGCTGCGCTCGATGACCCAGGGCCGCGGATTCTTCTCGATGGCGTTCGAACGCTACGAGGAAGCGCCCCAGCAGGTCGCGCAGAAGGTGATCGCGGAACACGCCGGCGACGACGCGGAATAAAGACCATCCGGGGGCTGTAACGGGGGGTTACAGCCCCCTTTTGGGAGGATCGTATGAGCGCTTTTTCCATTGGCTATCATATCGGGATCACCCCGGCGCAAGGCGCCGAATGGGCGCTTGTGACCGGCGATCCGGGACGTGTCTCGGCGCTGGCGGGGTATCTGGACGATCCTATGCCCCTGGCGCAAAACCGGGAATTCACCTCCTGGTCGGGTAATCTGGCCGGGGAGCGGGTGATCGTGATGTCGCACGGCATCGGCGGGCCTTCGATGGCGATTTGCATCGAAGAGCTGGCGCGCTGCGGTGTGCACACCGTCATCCGGATCGGTACCTGCGGCGGCATGCAGCCGTCGGTTTTGGCCGGCGATTTGATCGCTGCCACCGCCGCCATTCGGGCGGAAGGCACCTCTTTGGAGTATCTGCCGGTGGAGTATCCCGCCGTGGCGGATCTGCAGGTGACGCGGGCGCTGGTGGAAGCGGCCGAGCACCAAAACCGACGGATCCACGCCGGCGTGGTGCATTGCAAGGATTCCTTTTACGGCCAGCATCAGCCGGAGGAATCGCCGGTGGGAGATACCCTCAAAAGCCGTTGGAAATCCTGGATCGCCGGTGGTTGCCTGGCGTCTGAAATGGAAGCGGCGGCGCTCTTTACGGTGGCGGCGGTACGCGGCGTACGTGCCGGATGCGTGCTGCAGACCCTGTGGAATCAGGAACGGCGTGCCGCCGGCTTACCGGACGATCCGGTGATGGATACCGCGCCGGCGATCGAAACGGCGATCGACGCGCTGCGGCGGCTGATCGAGGAAGCGTAACCGGAAATTGGCGGTTGTACGCGGCAATTTTCTATGGTATACTGTGAAAAACAGGAGGCGATGCAGGTGAAAAGATGGTTGGCGGCCATATTGTCTGTTTTGCTGATCGTGCAGGTCGTGCCCGTCGTAACGGCGGTCGCGGACGTGGACGAGGCGGCTGTAATAGATCGATTGTATCAGGGGATGATCCAGCAGGCGACGTCCATTGATCTTACGCGGTATAAAATCCCCACTTCCGATTTTCAGGGATTGTATCAGCGCTTGGTCGATACCCATCCCGATCTGTTCTTCCTTTCCAACGTGGGGTACAGCTATTCTCCTGTTTCCAATGCCGTAACCCGCGTCACGCCTTCCTATCGGTACGATACGGACGAGCTGGCGCAGAAAATGAACGAATACAACGCCGCGTTGGATGCGATCGCGGCCGGGGTGGACAAAAACTGGACCGACTGGGAGATCGCGCTGTATCTGCACGATTATCTCGTTACCCATTTTGAGTACGATTATACCTTTTCGAATTATGACGCGTATTCCTTCCTGACGAGCGGCACCGGCGTCTGCCAGGCGTACGCCTACACCTATATGGCGCTGCTGCGGCGGTTCGATATCCCGGTGGATTACGCGTCCAGCGAGAGTATGCATCACGGCTGGAATCTCGTGCAGATCGGCAACAGCTGGTACCACGTCGACGTGACCTGGGACGATTGCCGTACCCACGGCACCGTGGGACACGAGTATTTTCTGATCAGCGATCAGTCCATCCAAACAAAAGGCGACGGGCGCACCGATATTCACAAGGATTGGGTCGCGTCCGAACAGCAACGGGTCTGCAATAGCAAACAGTATGAAAACGCCCTGTGGAAAGGGGTGAAAACGCCCTTTGTGCCAATGGACGGCAAATGGTATTTCATCGGCTCTCAAGGGAACGCTTACGCCATCAAGGCCACCGAATGGACCCGTACCGAATCGATTTACACCCTGGACGATTTCTGGATGGTGCAGGGGCAAAACTCCTATTGGCAGGGGTATTATTCCGGTCTGGGCCGGTATCGCGGGGAACTGATCTGGAACACGCCGTATACCGTTATGGCGATCGATCCCTACAGCAAGAACACCCGGGAACTGTTTGAAAATCAGGACGACCGCGACATTTACGGCCTGTCGGTCGACGGCAGCAAGGTGATCTACGCGCTGCGCAACAATCCCAACGAGCGGGAAAGCACCGGCAGGACGGTTGAGGAAAAGCGTTCTTTTGAGATGCCGCATGTCACCGGTATCGCAATCGCGACGCCACCCAGTCGCACCGCTTATGCGTTGGGCGAGCCGCTCGACCCCACCGGCTTGACGCTGACGGTGACCTACAGCGACAAAACGACGGAAACGGTGTCGTCCGGTTTTGTGGTGGAGAATTGGACCGCTTCGCAAACCGGCACTTTCCCAATCACGGTCTGGTACGATGTCTTTACCGTCGACTTCAACGTGACGGTGAGCCGGGAGATCGCGGAAGTCATGCTGGTCGAGCCGCCGGATAAAACCGCGTACACCGTTGGCGAATCGCTGGATTTGACCGGTTTGACGCTGGACGTGCGGTATAACGACGGCGAGATCGTGCGGATCACCGACGGCTTCACCGCGCCCGACTGGGTTGCCGCCACCGCCGGCGAACAGACGGTGACGGTCAATTACGAAGGGTACGACGTCTCCTTTGACGTAACGGTAGAACGTCAATTGCTGGAGATCACCATTGACCAGCCGCCCTTCAAGACCGAGTACGCTCTGTGGGAAAGCGTCGATCCTACCGGTTTGACGCTCAAGCTCCACTACACCGACGGTGACGAATACGTCACCGAGGGGATCGACGTCGATATGTGGACTGCCAGCAAAGTGGGCGAGCACGAGATCGGCGTTCGTTACGGCGAATGGAGCGGATCCTTTACCGTCAACGTGCCGCTTGTGATCACCGGCGTGCAAATCGAATCGATGCCCGACAAAACCGTCTATATGATCGGTGAAACGCCCGACCTGACCGGGATGACGATGAAGGTTACATACAACGACAACACCACGAAAGAGATCGACGAGGGCTTTGAAGCGCTGCCGTGGCAGGCCGTCGAGCTGGGCGAGAGCGCCATTACCGTGGGATACGGGAGTTGGTGGTTCGTCACGGTCCCGGTCACGGTCGAGCCGATTCCCGGTATGTTGGGTCCGGTGATGCTCTATATCGCGAGTCCGCCCTACAAAACCGCTTACGAGGTCGGCGAATCGCTGGATACCGCCGGGATGGAGGTCCGGGTGATCTACGGCGACGGCCACGCGGAAGCGCTTACCGAGGGTTATACCGTCAGCGAATGGACGGCCACGCAGGATGAGGAAGCCGTCATCACCGTCGCCTGGGAGGACTTTACCGCCGCCTTTACCGTGACGGGGTACCGGGTGCTGGAGGATATACGGATCACCAGGCTTCCCGATAAACGGGTCTATCAGCCGGGTGAGACCGTCGATCTGACCGGCATCGAGATCACCTTGATTTATAAGGATGGGACTTCCGAGCCGTATGCGGGCGAATGCCTGGTGATACCGCAGCTGCTGGACGAAACCGGCGAGTTGACCGTCACGGTCTACGTCGATCAGCAGCCGCTCACCTTCACCGTAACGGTGGAAGATCCGACCGCCGGTGTGCCCGGTGACGTCGACGGCAACGAAGACGTCACCGCGGCGGATGCGCTGATGGCGCTGCAGGCGGCCACCGGAAAGGTTACGCTGACCGCCGAGCAAGAGCGGGCGGCCAACGTGGACGGGGTGGATGGCGTCGGCGCTTCTGACGCGCTGATGATCCTGCAATTTGCCACCGGGAAGATCACGCAGCTATAAGGATATTACATAACCGCCGGGCGCGTTCAACGCCCGGCGGTTTTCATATAATCATTTTTTCTTTTGTTTGGCGCGGGAGCGGATGGTCGGCTTTTTGGGCGGCTGTTTTGGAGCGGTTGATTTTTGGCGGTCGCTTCGATCGGGCGGCACCAGACAGTTCGGCCCGGTGCCGATCAGATCCTGCCTGCCGGCCGCTTTGAGAGCCGCCAGCACCTTTTGCCGGTTTTCGGGACGGAAATACTGCAGCAGCGCCCGCT
>JBMNVL010000101.1:0-7035 GCA_050946775.1 Acutalibacteraceae bacterium | reverse complement strand
AGCAGATGCCGCTGATCAAGGATTTGCTGCGGTATATGGGCATCGCCGTGGTGGAAAAGGAAGGATACGAGGCCGACGACGTTCTCGGCACCCTGTCGGCGGCGCTGCCGGAGGGGCATTGCTACATCGCCACCGGCGACCGGGATTCGCTGCAGCTGGTGGACGGACGGACCACGGTGCTGCTGGCGGCCACCAAGATGGGCCGTCCCGAAACGGTGGCGTACGATGAGGCGGCCATCGCCGAAAAATACGGCTTGACGCCGTCCCAACTGATCGATCTCAAGGCGCTGATGGGCGACGCCAGCGACCACATTCCCGGTGTGCCGGGGGTGGGCGAAAAGACGGCGCTCGAGCTGATGCATCGCTTTGGCTCGCTGGACGCGGTATACGCCGGGCTGGAGGAAAGCGATCTGCGGGATTCGCTGAAAGCCAAGCTGCGCCAGGGAAAGGACAGCGCTTATTTGAGTCAAAAGCTCGGCACCATCTGCCGGCAGGCGCCGGTTTCCCTCGATATGAACGACTACGCCCTGCGCCCCATGGATCGGGAACCGCTCGCGGCGCTGATGACCCGGCTCGAGCTGTTCAAGCTGATGGAAAAATGGGGACTGGATCAAACGGTAATGCCCGCGCCGGCGACGGAATCTGTCCCGGCTCTCACGCGGCGCGAGGACTCCCCTGCCGCCCTGCTGGAAAGCGCAAAGCAAGCTGGGATCTGCGATCTGCTCCCGGTATGGGAGGGCGACGAATGGCGCGGCTGGTGGATCGGCGCGCAGGACCGCTTTGCAGCCGTTTCGACGGCGGATCCGTCGTATGACGCCGTTACCGCGCTTTGGGCAAACGAAAGCGTCGCCAAGCGTACCCACGACGGCAAGCCGCTCTATCGCCGGCTGCTGGAGCGGGATATCTTTCCGAAAAACGTGGTCATGGACACCATGCTGGCCGGGTATCTGCTCAATCCCCTGTCGGGTGAATACGGGTTTTCCCGGCTGGCGGCGGAATACGGCGCGGCGGCCGACGAGAGCGGATTCGCCGCGCTTTGCGACCGGCTGAGCGACGAGCTCAAAGCGCAAAACCAGTGGGATCTGCTGCAAACGATGGAGATTCCCCTGTCGATCGTGCTGGCCGATATGGAGCGGGTCGGGTTTTTGGCCGACCGCGCGGGCATCGCCGCATTCGGGGAAACGCTCGGCAAGCAGATCGACGGGCTGCAGGCGTCGATTTACGAGGCGGTGGGATACGCCTTCAATCTCAACTCCCCCAAACAACTCGCCAAGGCGTTGTTCGAGGATCTGGGACTGCCGGCCGGGAAAAAGACCAAGTCGGGCTATTCCACCAACGCCGAGGTGCTGGAAGGGCTGCGTCACGCGCATCCGGCAGTGTCGATGCTGCTCGACTACCGGACGTTGTCCAAACTGAAATCCACCTACTGCGACGGGCTGCTGCCCAAAATCGACGATAGCGGCCGGATCCACTCCTCCTTCAACCAGACCGAGACCCGCACCGGGCGGATCTCCTCCGCCGAGCCCAATCTGCAGAATATTCCGGTCCGTCAGGAGCTCGGCCGGGAAATGCGCCGCTTTTTCATCGCCCAGCCCGGCTGGGTGCTTTGCGACGCCGACTATTCCCAGATCGAACTGCGGGTGCTGGCGCATATGGCGCAGGATCCCACCATGATCCGGGCGTTCAACACCGGCGAGGATATCCACACCATCACCGCTTCGCAGGTGTTCGGCGTACCGGTGGAGATGGTGACGCCGCTGATGCGTTCCCGCGCCAAGGCGGTCAACTTCGGCATCATCTACGGCATCGGCCCTCATTCCCTGTCCCAGGATATCGGCGTTACCTATGGCGAGGCCAAGCGGTATATCGACGATTATCTGCGCCATTACAGCGCCGTGGACGGCTATATGAAAGGGCTGATCGACACCGCGAAGCAAGCGGGATACAGCGTCACTCTGTTCCACCGGCGCCGGCCGCTGCCCGAGCTGCGTGCGTCCAACGCCGTCACCCGCGGATTCGGCGAGCGGGTCGCCCGCAATATGCCCATTCAGGGCACCGCCGCCGATATCATCAAGCTGGCGATGGTACGGGTATACGACCGTCTGCGCCGGGAAGGGATGCGCGCACGGCTGATCTTGCAGATCCACGACGAGCTGATCGTCGAGGCTCCGCGGGAGGAAGCCGATCGCGCCGCACGGATCTTGCAGGAGGAAATGGAGGGCGCCGTTTCCCTTTCGGTCAAGCTGGCGGTCGACGCCCATATCGGCGATACCTGGTACGACGCAAAAGGCTGATCAACCGTCTTTGACGATCCGCCCGTCGGCGATGCGCACCACCCTTGGGATCCGCCGGGCGATCGACGGATCGTGGGTGATCACCACCACGGTACGTCCCTGCTCGTGCAGCTGATCCAGCAGCGCCATGATCTCCTCCCGCGAACGGCTGTCCAGATTGCCGGTCGGCTCATCGGCAAGGATCAGCGGCGGATCGCCGGCGATGGCGCGGGCGATCGCCACCCGCTGCTGCTGACCGCCCGACATTTCCCCCGGGGTATGACGCATCCGGCTTTGAAGGCCGGTCCGGCGCAGGCTTTCCTCGGCGATGAGCCGGCGGCGGCGTCTCTCAACGCCGCGATAGCTCAGCGGCAGCTCGACGTTTTCCACCGCGCTCAATCCGCCGATCAGATGAAAGCTTTGGAACACGAACCCGATCTCCCGGTTGCGGATGGCCGATAACGCTTTGTCGCTCAACCGGCTGACGTTTCGCCCGTCCAGCCGGTAAGCACCGGCCGTCGGCGTATCCAGACATCCGATCAGATGCATCAGGGTCGATTTTCCCGATCCCGACTGGCCGACGATGGCGACGTATTCGCCCCTGTCCACCGTCAGATCCACGTCCCGCAGGGCGTAGACCGTTTCGCTCGCGGTATCGTACCGTTTGGTGATGCCGGTCATTTCGATCAGGTGCTCCATGTTATCCCGTCCTTACTGTGTTATTGATTTTAGTTTGGTTGAAAGAAGTGGTTTTATGCTGACAAACGAATGGAAACATTTCAAAAGCGGCACCGATATCCGGGGCGTCGCTTTGCCCGACGTCGACGGGCCGGTCGATCTGACCGACGGGGCTGTCGAGCGGATGGCGGACGGATTTTTGCGCTGGCTGTGCCAACAAAACGGCAAACCGGCGCAAAAGCAAACCGTGTCGGTCGGGCGGGACAGCCGCCTGTCCGGACCCCGTCTGCGGGACGATGTTGTCAGGGCGTTGACCCGCGGCGGTGCGACGGTACTGGACTGCGGTTTGGCTTCCACCCCGGCGATGTTTATGACCACGGTGGATCTCGGGTGTGACGGCGCGGTGCAGCTGACCGCCAGCCATCATCCCTATCACCGCAACGGGCTGAAATTCTTTTTGCCCTCCGGCGGTGTGGAAAGCGGCGATATCGACGCCATTTTGACGCTGGCCGCTCAAGGAATGGGCGAAGCGGCGGCAACGCCGGGGCCATGCCGTGAAGTCGATTATATGACCGATTACGCGGCACGGCTGCGCCGTTTGATCTGCGAAGGCGTCGGCGCGGCGGAAGATGACAAGCCGCTTGCGGGATTTCATATCGTGGTGGACGCCGGAAACGGCGCCGGCGGTTTTTACGCCACCGACGTACTGGCGCCGCTCGGCGCCGATATCACCGGCAGCCAGTTTCTCGAGCCGGACGGACACTTCCCCAACCACATCCCCAATCCCGAAAACGAGACGGCCATGGAATCGATCTGCGCCGCTACCGTCAACGCCGGCGCCGATCTCGGGGTGATCTTCGATACCGACGTCGACCGCGCCGGATGCGTCGACAGCCGCGGCAAGGAGATCAACCGCAACCGGCTGGTGGCACTGGCGGCGGCCATTGCGCTGGAGGGATGTCCCGGCGGCACCGTCGTGACCGATTCCATCACCTCCGACGGGCTGAAGACCTTTATCGAGCAGGATCTGGGTGGGGTACACCGCCGGTTCAAGCGGGGCTACAAAAACGTCATCAACGAGTCCCTGCGGCTCAACGCCGCCGGTATCGCCTCTCCCCTGGCGATCGAAACGTCGGGCCACGCCGCCTTGCAGGACAATTATTTCCTCGACGACGGCGCTTATCTGATCACCCGGATCATCATCAAGATGGCTCAGCTCAAAAAACAGAAAAAAACACTGGACAGCCTGATCGCCGGATTGAAGGAACCGGCGGAAGGGGTGGAGCTGCGCTTCGCCATCCGGGAGCCGGATTTCAAAGCCTACGGTCAGCGGGTGCTGGATGAGCTGGAATCCTACGCCTGTCAAAAGGGCTGGAACGTGGCGCCCGACAGCTGCGAAGGGGTACGGATCTCCTTTGGGGAAAACGAGGGCGACGGCTGGCTGCTGCTGCGGCTGAGCGTCCACGACCCGGTGATGCCCCTCAATTTGGAAAGCGACCGCGCCGGCGGCTGCCGGATCATCGCCGGTCATTTGGCGCAGTTCATGGCGTCTGCCGACGGATTGGATCGCTCCGCTCTGGAAAAATTCTTGAAAGGATAAACGTACGATGGATTGGATGGAAGTTTGCGTCACGGTCGCCTGCGCCGACGTGGAACGGGCCGAGGCGATCGCCCATATGGTGGTGCCCTACGGGTTGTATATCGAGGATTACAGCGACTTGGAGCAAGGGGCGCGGGAGATCGCCCATATCGATTTGATCGACGAGGAATTGCTGGGGCGGGATCGCACCAGGGCGATCATCCACCTGTACGTCAGTCCCGAGGGCAATCCCGCGGAAGCGGTGGCCTTTTTGCGGGAGCGGCTGACCGCCGAAGGGATTCCCCACGAGGTGTTGACCAACGCCGTAAAAGAGGCCGATTGGGCCAACAACTGGAAGCAGTATTTCAAGCCCCTTCCCGTTGGGGAAAAGCTGTTGATCTGCCCCACCTGGGAACGGGCGGACGACCCGCAGGGCCGGGCGGTGCTGTCGATCGATCCCGGTATGGCCTTCGGCACCGGCGGCCACGATACCACCCGTCTGGTGCTGGAAACGCTGGAGCAATACGTTACCCCTGATACCGAATTGCTGGACGTGGGGTGCGGCAGCGGTATTTTGTCGATGGCGGCACTGCTGTTGGGCGCCAAGTCCGCCAAAGGGATCGATATCGATCCGCTGGCGGTCAAGACCGCCGTGGAAAACGGCGCCCGCAACGGCATGGCGCCGCCGCGGTACACCATGGTCGAGGGCGATCTGACCAAGGGACTGCAGGGCGAGCGGTATCAGGTGGTGGTCGCCAACATCGTCGCCGACGCCATCATTGCCCTGTCCCCGTCCATCCCCGCTCTGTTGGCGCCGGGCGGCGTTTACGTCACCTGCGGCATCATCGACACCCGGGAAGAGGACGTCAGGCGGGCGCTGACCGGATGCGGCTTTGCCGTGACCGAGCGCCGCGAACAGGGCGGCTGGGTCTGCCTGTGCTGTCAAAGAAAGGAATAATATGCCGCGGTTTTTTACAAGCGATATTGCCGGGGATACCGCCCGGATCACCGGCGCCGATGCCCATCATATCGGGCGGGTTCTGCGGATGCGGATCGGCGAGGAGCTGACCGTCTGCGACACCCGTGGATGGGACTATACCGGCCCGATTTCCTCGATCACTCCTCAGGAAGTGACGGTAACCATCGAACGCCGTCAGCCCACAACGTCCGAGCCGACCCTTTCGGTGACTCTGTATCAGGGACTGCCCAAAAGCGACAAGCTTGAGTGGATCATTCAAAAAGCGGTGGAGCTGGGGGTGACCCGCGTCGTGCCGGTCGTCACCGCCCGCAGCATCGCCAAAGCCGACGCCGACAAGGCGGACAAAAAGCGGGAACGCTGGCAGCGGATCGCCGCCGAGGCGGCGGGACAATCCGGCCGCGGAATCATTCCGGCGGTGGAGGCGCCTCTTTCCTGGAAACATATGATAAAAGAGCTCTCCCCTTCTCAAACGCTGGTCTTTTACGAAGGCGGCGGAAAACCGCTGAGCGAACGGATCGATCCCTCTCATACGCAGCTGGCGATCCTGATCGGCCCGGAGGGCGGCTTTTCTCCCGAAGAGATCGACGAGCTGACCGCCATGGGCGTTACGCCCGCGACGCTGGGCAAACGGATCCTGCGGTGCGAAACCGCGCCCATCGCCGCTTTGTCCGCCATCATGACGCTCAGCGGAAATATGGAGTAAAAAGCGAAAAAAGGGATTGACAAATCCCCTGCCCTGCGGTATACTGTTTTAGTCGTGATCGCACGGTCGCGGCTGATAACGAGATGTGGCTCAGTTTGGTAGAGCGCTGCGTTCGGGACGCAGAGGCCGCAGGTTCGAATCCTGTCATCTCGACCATGAAAGAAACCGCTTTTGTCCGGTAGACAAAAGCGGTTTCTTTCAGTTATATTCGCCTGCGGCGAGTGATATTGGGCTTCGCCCAGTTTGGAGGCGAATATAATATAACTTCTCGCGTCAGCGAGAAATATAACTGTACCGAAGGGACAATATCACTGCGCCGCAGGCGCAATATCACTTGATAATTTCACATTTTTATGTTATAATGAACCGTGAAAAGAACTCAACAAATCGGGATTTGCGGAGGTAAAGATGGTAATAATTATAACGGGAGCATCCCATGTCGGGAAAACGATTCTGGCGTAACGGATGCTTGAGAAATACAAATACCCTTATTTTTCAATTGACCATTTGAAAATGGGACTTATTCGTAGCGGCATTACTGATCTCACCCCAGAAGACGATGATGAACTTACAGACTATCTTTGGCCAATCGTTCGAGAGATAATAAAGACTGCTATTGAGAATGAGCAGAACCTTATTGTTGAGGGCTGTTATATACCTTTTGATTGGAGAAATAATTTTGAAGAGCAGTATCTTCGGTGGATAAGATTCATTTGTATTGCTATGTCAGATGAATATATAGATTCGCATTTTGAAGAAATAAAATCACATGCCTCTGATATCGAAACAAGGCTTGATGATTCTTATTGTACAGCTGAACAAC
>JBMNVL010000100.1:0-7070 GCA_050946775.1 Acutalibacteraceae bacterium | reverse complement strand
TGCGGATGTTTTTTAAAATAAGGTTACAGCGCGTTTACCGCCGCTTGATAATCGTCCGTCGCCTTGTTCAGATCGTACAGGCTGACCTTGTCCGCCGGGGCATTGACAAGCGTCTGGGCGTTGGCCTTCGCCTGCTGATAGGCGGCAAGGGCGTCCGCCGACGCGCCGGCGGTGCTGACCGGCTTTTGCAGTTCGGCCTGCAGAGCCGCCTGCCCTTCCCGAACCGGTGCCAGATCAACGATCCGCGGCGCCGAGAAGACCATCCGGTACTGGTCGGCGGTGGGTTTATACGCGTCGTTGAGATAGCAGTAGGACAGCATCCGCTGCACCTGCGACCAATCCATCGTATGGCTGGTATGCTGCGGCGACGTATTCAGCGGCAGCGACACGGTGAAGTGCGCCGGATCGGCGACGTCACGGGGACGAATCGACCAGCCGACGTTGTTTTCGCCCTCGGAGGTGTCGGTCGAACGCAGCTTGTAGATCAGTTCGCTCCACACCTTGCCGGGATCCACCGTGGGATCGAGCGAGCGGAAGGTGACGTCGAACTGCAGCCGCAGATCGGAGCGGTCGCCATATCCCGACAGGTCGATGGGCGCTTTGTCCGCCGTGGTCCAGTCGGCATAGAGAATGTTGCCGCCCGACAGCGGTCCGTGCGCCGTGCCCAGCCCGGTGAAGACACCCAGCCAGTTGTCCTGCGGACGCTCGACCAGTCCGTTATACGCGTCGTTGAGATTTTGCAGCGCGGCGTAATAATGCGCCGGCTGGGGTTGATCCAGAGCCATCACGGCCGTCGCCGCGTCCATAGCGGAGCGGTACCGGTCCGCCGAAATATCGGTGTATTTGTTCAAATCGACGTCGCGGTCCATCCCCTGCTGCAGCTGCGCCTGGGTGGCGGTGGGCAAAGCCGGGACCGGTCCGCCGGGCTGATCGGGATTGCCCGACGTGCCGCCGGGCAGCTCGGGATTCGTTTCCACAACAAGGTCGATCTTACCGGTCGCCGCCTGCAGGATCATCAACGCGTCGGCGGCGGTGACGCCGGGCTGGCCGTCCACATCGGCCGCCCTGGACTGATCGTCGTTCAGCTCGATCTTGCCGGTGGCCGCCTGCAGCGCCATCAGCGCGTCGGCGGCGGTCACCTCGCCGTTTTGGTCCACGTCACCCGGCAACACGTCCGGCGATTCATCCGTTGAAAGAGCGGCTTTGGCCCCGGCCAAAGCGTTGTAAGCCTCCGCCAATTCGTTATAGGCCGCGTCGCCTCTCGCCAAAAGCGCCGTCGCGGTATCCAAAGCCTCCTCAAAGGCCGGGGAGGTTGCGCTCAGATCGGAGCAGGCGTTCACGAGGGTGCGCAGGAAACCGGAATCGGCCGCGCCGTTTTGATGGTAGACGCCAAGCTCCCAAACGCTGATCTGGTTGCCCGACAGCGACACCCGGATCCGGTTCGTCGTGACCGAAGGGAAGGAGAGGAACTTGTAGGCGTGATAATTCGGCGCCGCTAAATCGTTGTCGATGGCAACCAAGCTGCCGGGATCGGTGGCCGAATTGCCGGCCAGCGCCCAATCCGACCCGTTCCAGTACTCCAGCTTGATCCCGTTGGTGCGGCAGCGCTGATCCTTTTCGGCAAATTCGTCGATCGAGATCATATCCAGCGTCATCGTTTTGCCAAAGTCCACCGTGAAGACCAGCGTGCCGTTTTGGGTGGTCGCCCAACGGGAATCGGGATTTTTATCCAGAATCCGCTCGATGGGGTAGCCGCCGATGGTCGCGCCCGATTGATCGGCGGCGGTACCGGTGGCGATGTTGGCCGGCAGCACCAGATAGGCGCCGCTGACCGGGTCACCCAACGCGGTATCCCCGTCAAAGGCGGCCGCTTTCAGCGTGACGTTGCCGGCCGGCAGAGCGATGGCGCCGCCAAACAGGGTCGAATCCGCCGTCGGGTCGGTGCCGTCGAGGGTATAGCGGATCTGCGCGTCGGGATTGTCGATATAAGCGGTGACCGTCTTGGGCGCGTTAAAGGTGCCCGCGGTCTCCGACAGGGTGACCGCATTGGTATACTGAGGCACGATATCGGTAAAGGTATAGGTCTCGCCGGCTTTTACGTTCAGCTGAACGGTGTCCTCGTCCACGCCGGTAAAGGCGACCGCCTTGTCGGCCGAATCGGTCAGCGTCGCGGTGGACAGGGCGGCGGCTTTGACGGTGACGGTCTGATCGGCCGCCGGGCGGAGAACGACTTTGGCGGGAAGGCCGTTTTTCCACGCGATATCCACTTCCACGTTGCCGCGGGCTTTCAGCCCGTTGACGCTGCCCGTCGCCCAGGCGGAAGGCAGCGCCGGCAGGATCTCGATGGCGTCGCCCTGGGTCTGCAGCAGCATTTCGGTCATACCGGCGGTACCGCCGAAGTTGCCGTCGATCTGGAAGGGCGGATGGAGATCGAACAGGTTGGAAGCGGTGGATTGTTTGAGCAGTTCGCTGAGCAGGGTATGGGAACGGTCGCCGTCCCGCAGCCGCGCCCAGAAGTTGACCTTCCACGCTTTGCTCCAGCCGGTGCCGCCGTCACCGCGGGTGTTCAGCGTCACCTTCATCGCCTCGGCATAAGCGTCCTCCTGTTCGCTGCGGCCGACCACGATCTGACTGCCGGGATGAAGCATAAACAGATGGTTGACGTGGCGATGACCGCCGTCGCCGGAGACGTCCTGCGAGGTTTCGTCTTTCCATTCCATAAACTGGCCGCCAAGCCCGATCTGCGGGCCGGACAGCTTTGCCTGCGCCCCGCGGATCTCCTCAACCTCGGGCGAATCGTCGCCCAGCACCTCGGCCGCGGCGAGAACTTCCCGGAAGATCTCCCAGACCACGCCCTGATCAAAGGTGGTGCCCAGCGACAGCCGCCCGTGTTCGGGGGAATAAGAGGGGTTGACCACCAGTTTGCCGTCCCGCTCGTCGGTCCACAGGTTGTCGACCCAGAACAGCGCGGCACCCATCAGCACCGGGTAGTTTTCCCGCAAAAAGTCTTCATCCAGCGTGTAAATGTAATGCTCCCAGATATCCTGGCACATCCACGCGCCGCCCGTCGGCACAAAGCCGACGTCGGAATCGTTGGAGGAAACGTGGTTCCAAGCGTTGCAGCCGACATTGACCGCCCAGCCGCGCACGTCGCCGCCATCGGGACGGGCATAGTAATACTGGGCGTAGATCTCCCCGGCAAACACCTGGGAACGCAGATAGTCGATCATCGGGATATGGCAGTCCGACAGGTTGGTGCTTTCGGCCAGCCAGTAGTTCATCTGCACGTTGATATTGGCGTGATAATCGCCTGCCCACGGGGTGTTCAGGCCGTTGGCCCACACCCCCTGCAGGTTGGCCGGCAGCGATCCGGCGCGGGAGGAAGCGATCAGCAGATACCGTCCGAATTGATAGTATAGCTGTTCAAGATACCGGTCTTCCTCGGCGGTATTGGGATTCTCCGTCCGGCCGCCGTAAGCCGCCAACAGTTGATCGGTCGGTTTTGCCGGCATGGCGCTGACGCCGAGATTCAACTCCACGTTGCCGAACAGCGCCTGATAATCCTCCTCGTGAGCGGCATACAGGCCGTCGTAGCCCATCTCCACCGCCGCGGCGATCCGCGCCTGCACGGCGACAAGCGGATCCTCGCTGCTGAAGACCGGCTCGTCTTCCTCGTCCCGGAAATTGTAGTTGGTGCCGGCGGTCATGTAGATCAAAATCTCGTCAGCGTCCCGCACGTGAGAGGTGTCGCCCACCGTCACCACGCTGCCGCCGGTGGCGATCACCTTGATCTGCTGAACGAACACCTCACCGTTTTCCCCGTGGTTGGAGGGACGTCCCCGCATGGTCAGGGTATTGTTCACCACGTCGCCGGAAATGATCTTTTGCGGCTGAACGCTGTCCAGCGAAATATCCCGGTTGAGTGCGCCGCTCTTATCGGCTTTCAGCCGCACCACCATCACGTTTTGCGGGTAGTTAACGAAATACTCGCGGGTATACGTCACCCCGGCCTGCTTGTAAGTTACCGAAGCGGTGCCGGTGCGCAGATCCAGCACCCGGCGGTAATCGGCGTAGGCGTCGTTGCCCGACGGATCGACGATATCGATCTCGCTGAGGGTCTGATAACTGCCGTAGGCGGATCGATCGCCGTACAGCTCCTTGGACAGCTCCACCAGCCGCGCCTCGTCCTCGCCGTAGCTGTAGTTGGCGGTCACCAGCCGGTTGCCCTCATAGTGCGCCGGGGTCAGCAGCTTGACCCGTTTTTGCAGGATCGCCCGGATCTCGTTGAGAGCCGCTTTGGCTTTGGCGGAATCGGTGATGATGCCGTAGTTAAAATTCTCATCCGCGCCCGGGCCGCCCGACCAGACGGTCTTTTCGTTGGTCTGGATCCGGTCGCGCTGCACGCCGCCGAATACCATGGCGCCCATGTAGCCGTTGCCAAGCTGGGTCGCCTGCTGCTCCCAACCCTCGGCTGTCAGCGGCGCCGGCGCGGTATACCACGCCTGCAGCGGCACCTGCGCGCCTTTGGCCGGCGTTGTTTCTTTTGCGGACACAAGCATTCCTCCCATGGGCGATGCCAGCAGCGTCGCGGTCAATGCCGCTGCCGCAAAAGCTGACAGTCCTTTTTTGATCGATCCTTTCATGATGATGCATACCTCCCCAAAAAAGTTCTCCTTATGAACATATTGTAGCGGATCACGCCGGAAAAACCATATACTTTTCGAGCAAAAAAATGTGTTTTTTGAAAAAAAGCACGCTCCTGGAACGTGCTTTTTTGTGTTTATTCCTCTCGACGATGTTCGAGCAGCCATTCGTATACGTCCTCGCGGGCGTAGGTATCCGTCCAGCAATCGTGGGTATACCCTTCCATAATGGTCAGTTTTGCGTTCCCGCCGGACGCGTTGACACGGTTGACCATATGGATGCTTTCCTCCACTGGAATGATCTCGTCGGCGCTGCCGTGAAAGGTCCAGATCGGCAACCCCGCCACGTTGCCGGCGCACCAGCAAATGCCGGTGCCGCACATCGGCATGATCGCCGCAAAACGCCCAGCCGACGCCATCGCCCACAGCCAGGTACCGGTGCCGCCCATGCTCAAGCCGGTCAAATACACCCGATCAGGGTCGATCCGGTATTCCGCCAGCAGATCGTCCAGCCAGGCGTTCAGCGATTCGATATACCCGCCCCAGTATTCCTGTCCCGACAATTGCGGCGCGGCGATCAAAAAGGGAAAGGCACGTCCCCGTTCCACTTCCCGCAGCGGTCCGTGACGGCGCACCGCCTTGAGATCGGTACCCCTCTCCCCGGCGCCGTGCAAAAAGATCACCAGCGGCCAGCGTTTATCCGGCTGATCGTCATATTCCTCCGGCGTGTAGACCAGAAAAGGCATCGATTTCCCGGCGACCGGCCGGGAAAACCGTTTTTCCTGTGTCATTGTGCTTTTCTCCTTTTATACCCGTTTGAAACGCGGCAACAGCCAGGATAACCCGGTCACCAGCGCGATATACAGCGTCGTGTGGAACGCCGCGAAGGGCGTGCCGTTGTAAAACACCGCGAAAGCGGTCAACGCCAGACCGAGAACGGCGCCGGCGAGTTGGGTAATGATCGCCATCCGGCCCGCCGCTTTCAGCCGCCGGCAGGACGCCAGCGCCAACGCTTTCCCCTGCAGCCAGCCATTGGAGCCGATCAGCGCTTCCCGGTCGGCAAACTCCTCGTTTTGCAGCCGCACATACAGCCGTCCGGCGGAAGCGCCCATTACTTCCACATAATACCGGTCGAGATCATACGCCTTGCAGATCAAATCCTCGTTGACGTTGGGATCGCAGGTGCGCACCAGCAGGGTAACGCCTTCGCCTGTCAGGGTCTCCAGCGCGTCGCCGATTTCTTCGTCCGCCAGATAACTGACCACGAACATCGCCGAAAGCTCACCGGCGGTGGACAAATATACCAACCGCCGATCGCCCTGGGTATAGCGCAGCTCGTAATCGTGGCTGGGCACGTCCACCCCGTGGTTTTCCAGCAGCTTGCGGTTGCCGACCAGCACCCGCCGGCCGCCAACCCAGCCGGACACACCCATATCCTGTTCGTACATCAGCGATTCCACCGGTTGAAGCAGTTTCTCACTGTCCTCGAGGACCCGTTTGAAGACACCGGCCAGAGGACCGCCGGCCTGAATCGCCACCGACGCCGCGTCAATAATCGCCCGATCGATCGGGGTGCCGGAAAACGTCTTGATTCCGTGCAGCAGCACGCTGTTTTCGGGAAACAGATCCAGCGCGTCCACCGTAATGGCGTGTACCCCGCCGAATTCCTCCACCGCGTCCCATCCCGAAACCATGGCGCCCTGGCGTACCAGCCGCCGGGACACCCGCCACAAGGGCAGATGGATCGCCGTGACCAGTCCCATCGGCGCGGCGATGCACACCGCCGCCGTAAAGACCGACAACGCCGTGAAGACCGATCCCGACAAAATAAACATCGGAATGCTCAAAAGCAGTGCCACGCCAAGGGAAACAGGCAGGTAAAGCCGCGTTTGCTCGTCGGCCAGATCGTCGGTATAGGAATGGCGCAAATAGCCGCTCAAAAAGCGGGCTTTTTTGAAATAGCAAACCTCCGGCACGCCCATGGCGACCGCCGTGCGGCCGATCTGACGGGCCTGCTCGGGATCGTCGATCTTGCAGGCGGCAACCTTTTCGCCCTCGTAGGACACCACCCGGAAGTTGTTGCGAATACGCGCGACCCGCCATTGGCGGCCCATGGCGCTGAACAACAGTCCCAGCCCTGCCACCGACGGCAGCAGCAACGGTGCCGTGTCGGGCGAGGCGATCTGCGGGGTGTTGAACATCTGCACCACCGTGTGGATCAAAGTGACCGTCGACGCGACCGCCACCGGAGCGAAAGCGTCCCCTTCCATTCGGAACAGGCTTTTCCACCCCCGCAAAACGGGGCGGATCTGCACCGCCATCATGATCGCCAGCAACACCAGCGTCAGCACGATGTGGATGACCGACACGTTATGGAACGACCACGCCACCAGCGCCAGCCAGATCAGCAAAAGCTCCGGCACCGCC
>JBMNVL010000099.1:0-7191 GCA_050946775.1 Acutalibacteraceae bacterium | reverse complement strand
GCCGAATGGCGCGCCACCTGGCCTGACGGGGACAAAGGCAACCTGATTTTCTGGACTGCCGATTCCACCACCAGCGTGATGATCGACGGCGACGAGTATCTCAGCGTTTATCCCACCTTCGACTGGCGGCATATTCCCGGCGTCACGGCGCCTTTTGCGCTGGCGAACCATTACGGGTTTGACAACGGTCAGAACGATACCTGGGGTGTGTCCAACGGCACTTACGGCGCTATTGCTTATACCTATAATAAACATGACGGCACCAATCGCCGTACCCGCGGCAAACTCGGCACCTTCTTCTTTGAAGACGAGTACGTGGCGCTTGGCGCCGGGATCAACTCCAACCATACGGCGGCGATCCATACCACCGTCAACCAGACCAAGTCGGGCGGTGACGTGACCGTCAACGGCACGGCCGTGGCCGAAGGCACCACCGACGCGACCTTCAACGCCGACTACGTCTACAACAACAAGATCGGCTACGTCTTCCCCGAAACGACTGCGGTTCACGTGGTCAACGAGAACCAGTTCGGCAAATATCCGCAGGTACGCGGTACCGGTTACGCCCAGGACGGCTCGATGCCGGTTCTTGAGGATGACGGCACGGTGGCGTTCCAGCTTTGGATCGACCACGGCGTGGCGCCGTCAAACGCCTCCTACGCCTATATCGTGGTGCCCAACGCCAGCGAGGCGCAGGTGGCGGATTACAGCCAGAACAATCACGATATCGTCATCATTGCCAACACCGATAAGGTGCAGGCGGTGCGCCACGAAGGGCTGAAACAGACCCAGATCCTCTTCTACGAGGCGGGATCGCTGGAATACGCTCCCGGCAAAATTGTGAGCGTGGACGGCCCTTGCGGGCTGATCATTGACGAGTCGACCGCCCAGACTTTTATCACCGAATCGGTGTCCAATCTCAGCCCCAACACCACCGTGAACGTCACCCTGACGGCGAACGGTACGCCGACCACCACCGAGTTCATCTCGATGGAAAATCCTTACGCCGGCAAATCGATGACCCTGACGCTGGGCGGCAGTACCCAGATCATGTCCGATACCGCCGCGGCGGGTCACGACGCGTTCCTGGCGTTTGACCGGGATCTGGATACTTATTGGGAATCGGGAACCGACAAGGCGTGGATCAGCTACGATATGCAGGAAAAGCAATACGTCGGCAACCTGTTGATCCGCTGGGGAGAGCATTATGCCACCGCTTACGAGGTGCAGTATTCCGACGACGGCTTCAACTGGACTACCGTCTACGCCAAAGAAAATGCGACCGGTGGGATCGAAACGGTGCCCTTCAACAGCATCGGCCGTTACTGGCGGCTGAAAACGAATGCGGCAAACGCCGACAACGTGCAGGTGCGGGAGATCTCCTTCAAAACCAGTTCCAACATCGCGCTGAATCGTGAGGTAGAGACTTCCTTCGATTCCAGTGATACGTTTGAGGGACGTTTTGCCGTGGACGGCAATGTATCCACCCGTTGGGCCGGTCAGCGCAGCCGGGACAACAACTGGATCACGGTCGATCTCGGGATGAACGCCCGTCTCGACGGGGTCAAGGTGGTATGGGAAAACGCCTATGCTTCCGAGTATTCTGTTGAGGTTTCCGACGACGGAATCACCTTCAACAAAGTCGCCGACGTGACCTGCCGCGGCGGCAGCGTGCAGACGGCGCTGCCGGCGGGTACTGCCGGCCGGTATCTGCGTATCACCGGCGTGAAAGCGGCGCTGTTTCAATACGGTATGTCGATTTGGGAGCTGGAGATCTACGGTCAGATCCAACTCGACAGCCAGAACGCCGCGTGGAACAAACCGGTGACCGACAGCCAGGGCATTGATGCCTCGCAGGTGACCGGCGACGGGGAAGAGGGCTGGTCGAGCGATCGCGCCGCCGATTCCCTGACGATCGATCTGGGCGAAGCGCATCAGATCGATTCCGCCGAGGTGATCTGGGGCGATCGGTACGCCACCGATTACGTCTGGCAGCTCTCCTCCGACGGCGAGAAATGGACCGATGCGGTCAGCGTGACGGATGGCAAGGGCGAAACCGAATCGTCCGCTGTCTCCGCCAACGCCCGCTACGTGCGGCTTTCGATGAATCAAAGCAGCGCGACGGGCTACGACGTCGAAAAGCTCCGGGTGCTTGGCACGCCTTTGGCCGATCTGTCTCCGGATAAGACGGCGCTGAAAAAGCTTCTGGATACCCGGGTGCAGGAGGAAATGTATACTCCCGCCAGTGTGCAGACCTATCGGGAGGCTTACACCCTCGCCAGCGGGATCTATACCTTCGATCAGGCCACCAAATCGCAGGTGGACGAGGCGAAGGCCGCGCTGAAGGCCGCCATCGACGGGCTGCAGCTGCGCAACTTCGGCGAAACGCTGGCCACCATTCCGCAGTTGTCGGCTTCCACCAACGGTATGCAGACCCTGCAGGTCAACTGGACGGCGCTGAGCAACATGGTGGATCTGTCGGATGAAGACATGGATCAGATCTATTTCTTCGCCATTGTGGATATCACCCGCGAACCCGATCGGGAAGAGACCGGGATGTTTGGCAACGGACGGGTGTTGCTGCGCTCGCCCAACGCGCCCAACGAAAACAACGCTTTCGTCAACGTCAACAAGCTGGACGTGCATCTGGGTCGCAACATTTTCTACTTCCCGGTCACCATGATGACCGAGCAGACCAACCAGATGGACTGGTCGCAGGTGCAGACCTTCCGGATGTACATCGACAGCGTCAACCGGTTCGAAGGCCCGATGACTCTGAAAATCTCCGAAGGCAAACTGATCCGCACCCACGAAAATCCCAAGGTCAAGGTGGCCTGCGTGGGTGACAGCATCACCGCCGGCGTCGGCGCGACCGGTGCTTCCACCAACTACGTCGGCCGGCTGCAAAAACTGCTGGGATCGTCTTATATCGTCAACAATTTCGGCAATTCCGGCAAGACCCTGCTGAAAAACGCCGCCGGCGGCAACGATTACGTCCTGACCAATACCTATACCGAAAGCCTGGCGTTTGAGCCGGACGTGGTGACCATCATGCTGGGCACCAACGATTCCAAGGACGAAAACTGGAACACCCTCAGCGGCAATTACGAGCAGGAGCTGCGGGATCTGATCAACGTCTACCGGGATCTGCCGTCCCATCCCATCGTCATTTTGGCGACGTCTCCGACGGCGTATAACCGCAACTGGAATATCAATGATACCGTCATCACCGGTCAGATCGCGCCCATCCAGCGCCGTGTGTCCCAGGAGATGGGATGTCCTCTGATCGAGACCAACGCCAACACCAAGGGGATGGCGGACAAATTTGCCGACGGGATCCATCCCAACGACGCCGGATACGAGATTCTGGCCGGGCTGTTTGCCGACGGGATCACCGACGCTGCGACACGCCTTTATGAATTCAACGTCGGCGAAAGCGCAGGGGAGATCGATCACGAGAACAATACCGTTTTGATCACCCTGCCGACCGATGCCGATCTGACGGCGGTTACGCCGACGATGAAACTGATGCAAAGCGCTGCGGCTGATCCTGCCGGAACGCTGGACCTGTCGGCGCCGGCAACCATCACGGTGACGGCGCCCAACGGGATCGACACCCGCGTCTATACCGTCACCGCCGTCAAAGAGGGCGGCGCGGTCGACAAGGCGGCGCTTCAAGCCGCTCTGGATGACGCGGCGAACGATCTGTCCGGATACGCGGCGGTAACGGCGCAGGCGTATACCGAGGCGGTTCACGCGGCGCAGAGTGTTTTGGACGATCCGCAGGCGACGCAGGCGGACGTTGACGCAGCGCTGCAAGCGCTGCAGTCCGCTGCCGACGGGCTGGTCGCGCTGGGTGACGTAGACGGCAAAGACGGCGTTTCCGCCGCCGACGCGCTGATGGCGCTGCAGGCGGCGACCGGCAAGATCGTGCTGGATGAGGCCGGACAATTGGCCGCCGATGTGGACGGCAAACCGGGTGTTACCGCGGCGGACGCGCTGATCATCCTGCAATTCGCCACCGGCAAGATCACGGTGTTTTAACGATTGCTTTTCTCTCTCTTTCTCTATAACGAAAACGGCCGCGGAGAATTCCGCGACCGTTTTCGTTTTGTTTGGATTATTCTTTTTCGATGGCGGCCGGTTGGGCCAGAATGGTGCGAATGACGTCAGGCGGAAATTTCGGCTGTCGATCGTAGGTATACAACCCGTTGACCTCCTGCTCCACGTCGTAAAGCTGGGTGTAGCAAAGGCCGAACATCTTGTCGTTGCCCAGCAGCGTTTCGCTTAGCAACCGGAATCGATCCAAAAACGCTTCCGGGGACTGCGGACGACTGCCGTAACCCCAACCGTCCACTTGTTCCGGCGCCCACCAGATGCCGCCGTACTCGCTCAAAAAGACCGGCTCGCCGTGCCAGGTCTGGCGGTGTTGTTGGGGATCGAAAAGCGTCCCGTCGCTCATCAGCCGGTCGTAATGCTCCCGGAAAACAGCGGTATCCTGTTCGTAATCGTGGATACAGAAAACGTCGGTTTTCACGTGATAGGCGCCGCTGGTGTCAATGCACGGCCGGGTGGGATCAACGGCCTTGGTGACCTCGTACACCGTTTGAAGCACCCGGTTGTCTTGCGGATGTCCGGCTTGATCCCAGGTCTCGTTAAAGGGACACCAGCCGATGACGGCGGGATGATTGCGGTCGCGATTTACCACTTCAAGCCACTCGGGCAGAATGCTGTAGATCGCCTCAGGACGGGAATGGTCCACACCCCAGTTGGGGTATTCGCCCCAAACGAGATAACCCGCCTTGTCGCAATGGTACAAAAACCGCGTCTCAAACACCTTTTCGTGAAGCCGTGCGCCGTTGAAGCCCATCGCCATCGAAAGCGAAATATCCCGCTGCAACGCTTCGTCGGTGGGAGCGGTATAGATGCCGTCGGGATAAAAACCCTGGTCCAGCACCAGTCGCTGAAATACCGGCTTGCCGTTGAGCAGCCACCTCATCCCGTCAAAGCAAATGGAACGCAGCCCGAAATACGACTGCACCCGATCCTCCTCAAACGTCAGCTCCAGATCGTAAAGCCGGCCGTGTCCGGCTTCCCACAGGTGCTTTTCCGCCAGCGGCAGCTCCAATACCGCCCGCTCGCCGTCGGTCGTCACACGGCCTTCTCCCATGGCTTGTCCCTCATAAAACGCCCGGGCGGTCAAGGTGCCGGCACCGTTGACCTGCGCTTCGATCAAAACGGATGCCGTTTCAGGGTGCGGTGTCAGCAAAAGATCGACGATCCGGCGGTTGGGAACAAACTCCAGCCACACTGTCTGCCAAATGCCGGTGGTGCGGGTGTAGACACAGCCAAAAGACGCGTATTCGGCGGATTGCTTGCCGGTCGGTTGCATAGGATGGCGGGTATCGTCCTCGGCGTAAACCGTCACCCGGTTTTCTCCGGGGTGGACAAAGCGGGTGATATCCAGCGCAAAGGACGCCATACCGCCCACGTGTCCACCCGCCGCCTCGCCGTTGATAAATACCTCACACCGATAATCCACCGCGCCGAAATGCAGAATCACGCTGCCGCTCGTTTCGTCGGCGGACAAATCGAAAAGACGGGAATACCAAACGGCGTTCATAAAATCGGTGTGTCCGATCCCGGACAGGCGGCTTTCGGGGCAAAACGGTACCATGATCCGCTCGGGAAGGGCAGGGGACTTGTCCCATCCTTTGGCTTTGCCGCTTCGCTCGTTGTCGATGGCAAACGCCCATTCACCGTTGAGATTGCACCAGTTTTCCCTATATAATTGCGGTTGCGGATGTTCCGGACGTGGTATGGTCATGTCGATCGCCTCCTTACCGGTTCAGTCTATCACGACGGTACAAAAAACGCAATATATATTTTTGTCGGTCTTCCATATAAAAAACGAACGTAATAATATAACCGTAAAACTCGATTTTGCAATTTTCTGAATCAACGAAAGGCAGAAAATTGCAAAAAAAGCCGGTTTCCTTAAAAAAAACGGTTGACAATGAAAGAATTAGTCTGTATAATTGCATATTGTAAGTTGCCGTTGCGCTTTCGATCCGGAGGCGCCGCATCTGAAAATCAAAAAAGGAGATGTCCGATTATGTCTTATGTGGATGAAGTCGTTGAACGGGTGGTCGGCAAATACGAAAGCCAGCCCGAGTTCCTGCAGGCGGTCAAAGAGGTGCTGTATTCGCTGCGTCCCGTGATTGAGGCCAACGAAGAGACCTATCGCAAGGAAGCGCTGCTGGAGCGTTTGGTGGAGCCTGACCGGCAGATTATTTTCCGTGTGCCGTGGGTGGACGACAACGGCCAGGCGCAGGTCAACACCGGCTACCGGGTGCAGTTCAACAACTCCATCGGACCCTACAAGGGCGGTCTGCGGCTGCATCCCTCGGTCAATCTGGGCATCATCAAATTCCTCGGCTTTGAGCAGATCTTCAAAAACTCCCTGACCGGTCTGCCCATCGGCGGCGGCAAGGGCGGCTCGGATTTCGATCCCAAGGGCAAATCCGACCGGGAGATCATGGCTTTCTGCAAGAGCTTTATGACCGAGCTGTATCGCCACATCGGCGCCGATGTGGACGTGCCGGCGGGTGACATCGGCACCGGCGCGCGGGAGATCGGTTATCTGTATGGCCAGTACAAGCGCCTGACCAACAAATACGAGGGCGTGCTGACCGGCAAAGGTTTGACCTACGGCGGTTCTTTGGTGCGTACCGAGGCGACCGGCTACGGCCTTTTGTACCTGACCGACGAGCTGCTCAAGCTCAACGGCCAGTCCATCGCCGGCAAGACGGTGGCGGTTTCCGGCGCCGGCAACGTGGCGATCTACGCCATTCAGAAAGCGCAGCAGCTTGGCGCCAAGGTGGTCACCTGCTCGGATTCCACCGGCTGGATCTATGATAAAGACGGCATCGACGTCGCACTGCTCAAGGACGTCAAGGAGGTTCGCCGCGCCCGTTTGACCGAGTACGCCAAGGCGCGTCCGCAGGCGGAATATCACGAGGGCAAGGGCGTTTGGAGCGTCAAGGTGGACGTGGCGCTGCCCTGCGCGACTCAAAACGAATTGACTCTCGACGACGCCAAAGCGCTGGTTGCAAACGGCGTTATCGCCGTGTGCGAGGGCGCCAATATGCCCACCACCTTTGAAGCGACCGAGTATCTGCAGCAAAACGG
>JBMNVL010000098.1:0-7264 GCA_050946775.1 Acutalibacteraceae bacterium | reverse complement strand
GCGCGCCGGACATCATCGTCCGCAACGAGAAACGGATGCTGCAAGAGGCGGTGGACGCCCTGATCGACAACGGCCGCCGCGGCCGTCCGGTCACCGGCCCCAACAACCGTCCGCTGAAATCCCTGTCGGATATGCTCAAGGGCAAACAGGGCCGCTTCCGCCAGAACCTGCTGGGCAAGCGTGTCGACTACTCCGGCCGTTCGGTCATCGTGGTCGGGCCGGAGCTGAAGATGTATCAGTGCGGTCTGCCCAAGGAGATGGCGCTGGAGCTGTTCAAGCCCTTCGTGATGAAGCGGCTGGTGGAGACCGGAGCCGCCGGCAATATCAAGTCCGCCCGCAAGATGGTGGAGCGGGTGCGCCCCGAGGTGTGGGACGCGCTGGATATCGTCATCAAGGATCATCCGGTCATGCTCAACCGCGCGCCGACGCTGCACCGTCTGGGTATTCAGGCGTTTGAGCCGGTGCTGGTCGAGGGCCGCGCCATCAAGCTGCATCCGCTGGTCTGCACCGCCTTCAACGCCGACTTCGACGGCGACCAGATGGCCGTGCACGTGCCGCTGTCGGCCGAAGCGCAGGCCGAAGCCCGCTTCCTGATGCTGGCGGCCGGCAACCTGCTCAAGCCGTCGGACGGCCGCCCGGTGGCGGTGCCGACGCAGGATATGGTGCTGGGCTCCTACTATCTGACCATCGACAAGCCCGGCGAGCCGGGCGAAGGCAAGATCTTCCGGGACGAGAACGAGGCGATGATGGCCTACGACGAAAAGGTGGTCGGCCTGCACGCCGCCATCAAGGTGCGCCGCACCATGGAGATCGGCGGGGTCAAGCAGTCCCGTCTGGTGGATACCACCGTCGGCCGGATCATCTTCAACCGGCCCATCCCGCAGGATCTGGGCTTTGTGGATCGCACCGATCCCGAAAACCTGTTCTTGTACGAGATCAACTTCAAGGTGGGCAAAAAGCAGCTCTCCGCGATCATTGAAAAATGCATCAAGGTCCACGGCGCCGCCCGCACCTCCGAGGTGCTGGACGCGGTCAAGGCGCAGGGGTACAAATACTCCACCCGCGGCGCGCTGACCGTCGCCGTGATCGACGCGGCCATTCCGCCGCAGAAAAAAGACCTCATCGCCCAGGCCGAAGCGAAGGTGGACGAGATCACCGAGATGTTCAACCAGGGTCTTCTCAGCGACGAGGAGCGGTATCGCGGGGTCATCACCACCTGGAACGAGACCACCAATCTGGTCACCCAGGCTCTGAACGACAACATGGATCCCTACAACCCGATCTACATGATGTCCGACTCCGGCGCCCGTGGTTCCATCAGCCAGATCCGTCAGCTGGCGGGTATGCGCGGTCTGATCGCCAACACCTCCGGGCGTACCATCGAGGTGCCCATCCGCGCCAACTACCGTGAAGGCCTGAACATTCTGGAATACTTCATCTCCTCCCGCGGCGCCCGTAAGGGCCTGGCCGATACCGCTCTGCGTACCGCCGACTCGGGTTACCTGACCCGCCGTCTGGTGGACGTGGCGCAGGACGTCATCATCCGCGAAGAGGATTGCGGCACCACCGACGGCATCGAGGTCTACGACATCAAGGACGGCAACGAGATGATCGAGCCGTTGACCGAGCGTCTGGTCGGCCGGTATCTGACCGAGGACTTTGTCGATCCCAAGACCGGCGAGGTGGTCGTCAGCCACGAGCAGATGATGGGCGACAAGGAAGCCGAGCGGCTGGTCAAGCAGTACGGCGTGGAGCGGATCAAGATCCGTTCGGTGCTGACCTGCCAGGCCAGGCACGGCGTCTGCTCGCATTGCTACGGCTCCAACCTGGCTACCACCGGCACGGTGTCGATCGGCGAGGCGGTGGGTACCATCGCCGCCCAGTCCATCGGTGAGCCGGGCACCCAGCTGACCATGCGTACCTTCCATACCGGCGGTATCGCGTCGGGCGAGGATATCACCCAGGGTCTGCCCCGCGTCGAAGAGCTCTTCGAGGGCCGCAAGCCCAAGCATCTGGCCATCATCAGCGAGATCGCGGGTACCGTTCGTTTGGGCGAGGAAAAGAAAAAACGGATGGTCTACGTCACCGACAACACCGAAGGCGAGATCGACGAGCGCAGCTACGCCATCCCCTACGGCTCCCGGATCCGGGTGCAGGACGGCGACGAGGTGCAAAAGGGCGACCGTCTGACCGAGGGCTCCATCAACCCCCACGACATTCTGGCCATCAGCGGCGCCGAGGCGGTGCAGAACTACCTGATCCAGGAGGTGCAGCGCACCTACCGGATGCAGGGCGTTGATATCAACGACAAGCACGTCGAAGTCATCGTCCGCCAGATGATGCGCAAGGTCCGGGTGGACGATGCCGGCGATACCTATCTGCTGGCCGGCGCGATGATTTCCCGCGCGGAGTTCGACGCCGAAAACGCCCGGGTGCGCGCCCGGATCGACGCCGGCGAGATCCAACTCAAGGAAGCCACCTGTTCGCCGGTGCTGCTGGGTATTACCAAAGCGTCGCTGGCGACCGACAGCTTCCTGTCGGCGGCCTCTTTCCAGGATACCACCCGGGTGCTGACCGAATCCGCCATCAAGTGCAAGGTCGACCCGCTGCTGGGCCTCAAGGAAAACGTCATCATCGGCAAGCTGATCCCCGCCGGTACGGGTATGCAGGTCTACAACCACGTGGAACCGGTCAATACCCACGCCAGCAGCAACGATCCGTATATCACGGCGCTGCGCAGCATGCTGGAGGACGGCGAAGAGCCGCAGGCCATGCCGGAGGAATGATCCCATAACCAAAGCGCCTCTGTGTTTTGCAAAAACACAGAGGCGCTTTTTATGATGCAAGGCAAGGACAACAAGCCGGAAAGCACCGCGTTTGGCCGCTTATCCGGCGCTTTGTCCTTATCGCGGGTCAGCCAATACCCGCAGTCCGGGAAAGGGAAGAGGCGGTGGGGATACCCCGTCCGGCAGGGGCTTTGGCGGCGCCGGCTGATAGGGCGTCGCGGGCGGCTTCATCGGCCGGGGATCCATTTCGGTCATATGCTTCCAGTATTTTTTGGGCATATGCTGCCGCCGCAGACCGGGATTGATCCGTTCCTCAATGGCCACCTTCTGATAAAACGTCTTCCACAGATAGCGGATGGCCTCCTCCCGCGCCGCCAGCGCCGGCATGGTAAAGGAGGAGGAATCGGTGATATACCACTTGCCGTCTTTGGCGACCCCGGCCAATTGATGGGTGCGATCCTGGATCAGGAAGGGCTGATCGTTGAAGCGCTCGGCAAAATGGGGCATCAGCAGGGGCAGCACCTGATGCCGGGGACTGATCTCGCCGTAAAACACCCCGCCGTCCATTTCGGAAAACCGCAAAAATTCCCGCAGATGCTCGCTTTCCCGGGTGACGATGGCCACCGCTTTGTCCAGCGCCAGCGCCCGGTCGTCGGCCAGTCGCAGCCGGATGACGCTGCCGATCTCAAATCCCCATTGCAGATAGACGTAGATCGTCTGGCTGACGTCGGGAATATCGGCCAGCGACGCCAGCCACACCTTTTCGTAGGCAAACTCGCCGATTTTCTCGCGGATACCCCGCACCACCCGGTCGGCCTTTTCGGGATCGGCAGCCACCGCGAGATACCGCCGTCCGAACTGGATCTGACAGCTGCTCTCGGGCAGGATCGCCACCGGCCGGGGCCGGCGGCGATAGGCGTCGAAGACGGCGCTCATCAGCCCGTCAAAGCTGCCGTCGTACAGCAGCGTCAAGTCCCGGTCCGCCATGGCAAGGCCTCCTTCCTTTCGCCGGCAACCGCCGGCAGATCCGCCCAGGTCAACTGGGCGGGCGATCCGACCGGCAGTGCCCGCTGACGGCGTTCGCCATCGGTCAGATTGGCGTAGATAAATTCGGGATAAAACCGCACCGCTTCGGCCATTTTCCCGTTGCAGGTGATGAAATAGACCGCCCTTTTGAGCACCACGCCCAGCTTTTTCAGCGCCTCAAAACTCAGCGATCCGGCCCGCCGGGCGGTCAGGATCCGCAGCGCCGATTTCACCCCGATCCCCGGCACCCGCAGCAGCGTTTCCTTGTCGGCGCGGTTGATCTCCACCGGAAACTGATCGAGATGCCGCAGCGCCCATTGGCATTTGGGGTCGAGCAGGGGATCGAGATGGGGATGGCGTTCGTCCAGCAGCTCCTCGGCGGAAAAGCCGTAAAACCGCAGCAGCCAGTCGGCTTGATACAGCCGGTGCTCCCGCAAAAGAGGCGGCGGCTGATCCCGGGGCAGCAGGGCGTGGGTGCCCACCGGGATATAGGCGGAATAAAACACCCGCTTGAGGGCGTATCGCCGGTAGAGCGCCTGGGACAACCGCAAAATCTGGTGATCGGTCTCGGGAGTGGCGCCGATGATCATCTGGGTGCTTTGCCCCGCCGGGGCAAAGGTGGGCGCGTGTCGGTAAACCACCATCTCCTCCCGGCTTTGGCGGATGCCGTCCCGGATGGCCGCCATCGGCGCCAGCAGGTTTTGCTTGGATTTGTCGGGCGCCAGTACCCGCAGACTGTCCTCGCTGGGCAGCTCGATGTTGACGCTCATCCGGTCGCACAGCTGACCGAGCTTTTGCACCAGCTCGGGCGAACAGCCGGGGATCGCCTTGGCGTGGATGTACCCGCCGAAGCGATACGGCCCCCGGAGCAGCTCCAATACCCGGCACATCTGCTCCATGGTGTAATCGGGGTCGCGGATCACCCCCGAGCTGAGGAACAGCCCCTCGATGTAATTGCGCCGGTAAAAGTCGACGGTCAGCCCGGCCAGCTCCCCGGGGGTGAAGGTGGCACGGGGGACGTCGTTGGAACGGCGGTTGACGCAGTACTGGCAGTCGTACCGGCAGGCGTTGCTCATCAGTACCTTCAGCAGGGAAATGCACCGCCCGTCGGCGGCAAAGCTGTGGCAGACGCCGGGGGTGTAGGTGTTGCCCAGATATCCCGGCCGGGCGGCGCGATCCAGTCCGCTGGAGGTACAAGCGGCGTCGTATTTCGCCGCGCCGGTCAGAATTTGCAATTTTTCGAGAACGTCCATACCGACGCCTCCTTTCAGAGGGTGTGATTCCAGTATAGAACATTTGTTCTTATTTGTCAAACATTTGTTCGATTTTTTTCGAAAAGAGCCGTCCGCCAGAGCGAAGCGACGGCTCTTTATTCCGCACAAACCGGCGGCGCCCGCAAGGCTTCCCCTTGAGGGGAAGCTGGCTTGACGCGGCAGCGGCAAGACCGATGAGGTGTAGCCGCCGCAGGCGGCGTGAATTGGAATTTGATCAAGCCCTCGCCACCTCATCCGTCTCGTCTCGTGCTGCGCGCTGGGCAATCCACCTTTCCTTACACAGGAGAGGTATGACGCACCACGCGAATTTGCCGCAAACAGTCAATTGACCGTCCGCTTTGAAGACGCGTTTTCTGCTTCGCCCGGCTGGAACAACCGCCTCTTTCCCAAAAAATGACCGACGGGCCTTGACAGATCGGACAGAATTTTGTATAATACCGTTAGGTGTTTTGTCGGCAGTCGAAAAATTGCCGGCGGATCCCTTTTGAATCGCAGCAGGACTTTTTTCAAAAGAGCGGCTGTCGTTTATTTATAGATCCCGCCCGTGCGGCGGCGTATCCCATTGGATTCGGTTATCATATCAGATTTACGTATAGATAAAACGGCAAACAAAATAGGGGATCGGCGGGCGTGTTTTGCCCGGCGCTTCCGTGTGTTGGACCCTCCGCTGAAAAAGGTTCTGTTTTCGGACAAAACCCATTTCAACGGAGGTGTTATGCGTTTATGGAACTGTGGCTGGCCATTGTGATCGCCGCCGCGGCGCTGATCGTCGGCGCCGTCGTCAGCGGATTCGTCGCCTTTAAGCAGGGCGTCGCCCACCGCAAAAAAGAAGCGGAAGCCGCCATCGGCTCGGCCGAGGACGAGGCCAAGCGGATCGTCGCCGACGCCAAAAAAGCGGCCGAGGCCAAGAAAAAAGAGGCCATGATCGAAGCCAAGGACGAGATCCACCGCCTGCGCAACGAATCGGAGCGGGAGCTTAAGGATCGCCGCATCGACGTACAGCGGCAGGAACGCCGCATCCAGCAAAAGGAAGAAACGCTGGATCGCAAGATCGAGAATTACGAGAAAAAAGAAGAAGCCATCGCCAAAAAGCAAAAGGACATCGACGCCCGTCTGCAGGACGCCGAAAACCTGAAAAAAGGCCAGTTTGAAATGCTTGAGCGGATCTCCGGCTTCACCGCCGAACAGGCCAAGGAGCATTTGCTGAACAATCTCGAGCAGGAGCTGACCCACGAAAAAGCGGTCAAGATCAACGAGTACGAGACCCGGCTCAAGGAAGACGCCGACCGTCGCGCCCGTACCCTGATTTCCCACGCCATCCAGCGGGTGGCGGCCGACCAGGTGTCGGAGACCACCGTGTCGGTGGTGCCGCTGCCCAACGACGAGATGAAGGGGCGCATCATCGGCCGCGAGGGGCGCAACATCCGCACCATCGAGACGTTGACCGGCGTCGATCTGATCATCGACGATACCCCCGAGGCCATCACCCTGTCGGGCTTTGACGCGGTTCGCCGCGAAATCGCCCGCATCGCGCTGGAGCGGCTGATCGCCGACGGCCGGATCCATCCGGCCCGCATCGAGGAAATGGTGGACAAGGCTCGCCGCGAGGTGGAGGCCACCATCAAATCCGAAGGCGAGCGCGCCGTGCTGGAAACCGGTCTGCGGGGCATCCATCCCGAGATCGTCCGGCTGCTGGGACGGCTGCATTACCGCACCAGCTATGGCCAGAACGTGCTGAATCACTCGATGGAGGTCGCCTTCCTGTCGGGCATCATGGCCAGCGAACTGGGCGTGGATCCCGAAGTGGCCCGCCGCGCCGGCCTGCTGCACGATATCGGCAAGGCGGTCGACCACGAGGTCGAGGGCTCCCACATCGAGATCGGCGTCGACATCGCCCGCAAATACAAAGAGAGCGAAGCGGTCATCCACGCCATCCACGCCCACCACGGCGACGTGGAGGCGACCACCGTCATCGCCTGTCTGGTGCAGGCGGCCGACGCCATTTCGGCGGCCCGTCCCGGCGCCCGGCGCGAGAATCTGGAGAACTACATCAAGCGGCTGGAGAAGCTGGAGGAGATCGCCAACGAGTTTGACGGCGTCGAGCGGTCGTTCGCCATCCAGGCCGGCCGCGAGGTGCGCATCCTCGTCAAGCCCGACGTGGTGGACGACGACAAGATG
>JBMNVL010000097.1:0-7280 GCA_050946775.1 Acutalibacteraceae bacterium | reverse complement strand
CTCGCTGACGCTCGGCCACCTCCCTTTAGGCAAGGGAGGCAAGACGCACCCCGCCCATTTGCGCAAACCGATGGCGAGCCCTTCGCTCTCCCTTTGGGAGAGGCAAGACGCGCATTTGTACAAACCAGCGGCGGCATCGTAGGGGAGGGGTTTCCCCTCCCGTCGTACTAACCAATGGCGGGCAAAAATGGCCACTTTGTGTAAAGGGGGCCTTGCGCCTGACACCCTTTTTGAATGTTTTTTGACAGTCTCCCGCCGCCCGTGAGGATCACGGGCGGCGGTTTTTTGCTTTTTCGCCGGGATCGGCCCTTCTTCGTCGTCTTTCGCCCGCCGGTTGCGACAAACGCCGCCGCCAACCGGCCGTATACTGAAGGTACAAACCGTATACGGTGGTGATAACGTGAAAGAGGTATATTCGGCGAAGGGACAAGCCGTGGAGCGTTCCCGGGAGGACAAGGCCGCCCTGTCCCGGCAGTTGGCGGTGGCGGCGGTCTGGGCGGGCGTCGGGTTCATCCTGCCCGGCGCGGTGATCTACGGAGGGATGGCGCCCTTCGGCGTCAGCCTGGCCGCCGCGGTCGAGGGGCCGTACGGCCTGCTGGTCTACCTGCTGACGCTGGTGGGGTATCTGGCGGCCAGAGGCGGCGCGTTTCCGCTGCGGTATATGGCGGCGGTGATGGCGGTGGCCGGGATCAAATGGGTGCTGGCAGGACTGCGGCGGGTCAGCGAAGCGCCGCTGTTCGCTCCGGCGATCGCCTTTTTGGCCACCGGCAGCACCGGGCTGGCGCTGGCGGTGGGCAGCGGATTGACCCTGTACAACGGGATGATCGTGCTGACCGAAAGTCTGGCGGCGGGCGGATTCGCCTATTTTGCCGCCATCGTCGCCCGGCTGTCGGCAAAGGGCAGGGGTGACCGGGCGCTGACCACGCAGGAGCAGACCGGGGTGGTGCTGGTGGGATCGCTGGTGCTGATGGCGCTGTCGAGCTACACCGTCGCCGGCATTTCGCCCGGACGGATCGTGGCGATCACCGCCATTTTGCTGATGGCCCGCTCCGGCCGGGAGCAGGGCGGCAGCATCGCCGGGGTGGTGCTGGGGATCGTGATGCTGCTGGGCGCGCCCACCCACACCTATCTGGCGGGAGCCTACGCCTTCGGCGGTCTTTTGGCGGGCGCCTTCGCCCGGTTCGGGCGGCTGGCGTCGGCGGGAGCGTTTTTGGCGTCGGGAATCATCGTGGCGCTGGGGATGGGCAGCGAGCTGCCCGCTTTGGTCGGGCTGTACGAGGTGGCGGCGGGATGTCTGCTCTTTATCGCGACCCCGCCGGCGGTCGACCGGCGGATCAACGCCTTTTTCGCCCGCGCCCGCACCGTTCCGGCGGTGGAGGGACTGCGCCGTTCGGTGGTGGCGCGGCTGGGATTCACCTCCCGGGCGATGCGGGAGGTTTCCACAACGGTGAGCGCCGTCTCCCAAAAGCTGGCGGGACTCAGCGAGCCGGATCTGGGCAGCGTTTACCGCCGGGCCTCGAACGAGGTCTGCCGGGGCTGCGGGCTGTGCGGCTTTTGCTGGGACACCCATTTTTCCGACGTGATGGCCTCCTTCAACGATATGACTCCGGTGCTGCGGGAACGCGGCCGGGTGGAACGGAGCGAGATCGCGGGACATCTGGCGCGGCATTGCGGGCGGGCCGATCAGATCGTGCGGCAGGTCAACCGGGATTACGTCGACTATCTCGCCCGGGAAAGCGCCTGGCGCCGGCTGACCGAGATCCGCGGTGTGGTGGAGGATCAGTTTACCGGTACGGCGGCGCTGCTGGACGAGCTGGCGGGCGATTTCGGCGCCGCCGAACAGGTGGACGCCGACGCCGCGTCCCGGGTCGCCGGGGTCTGCGAGCGGTACGGCTTTCAGGTGAGCGACGCGGTCTGCTTTTTGGGCCGCGGCGGGCGGATGACGGTGGAGATCCTCGCCGCCGACCGGAACACCCGTCTGGACGAGACGGTCTGGCTGCGGGAGGTGGAAAACGCCTGCGGGCGGGTCTTCGACCATCCGCAGGTGACCCGGATGGAGGACGAGTTGAAGATCACCCTGTGCGAAAAGCCGACCTACGCCGTCGACGTTGGGGCGGCGCAGCTTTGCTGTGCCGGAGAAAAGCTCTGCGGCGACGCGTACGAGGTTTTTGCCGACGGCGCCGGCCGGCAGTTTCTCGTCCTCAGCGACGGGATGGGCAGCGGCGGCCGGGCGGCGGTGGACGGCGCGATGGCGTCGGGGCTGACCTGCCGGCTGATCCAGGCGGGCCTTGGCGCCGACAGCGTGCTGCGGCTGGTCAACGCGGCGCTGATGGTCAAATCGACCGACGAAAGTCTGGCGACGCTCGATATCGCCGCCGTCGATCTGTTCAGCGGCCGGATCGATCTTCTCAAGGCCGGCGCGGCGGCGTCCTTGCTGCGCAGCATGGGCCGGGTCTCCCGGATGGAGCCGGCGTCCATGCCGCTGGGAATTTTGCGGGAGACCGCTTTTGCCCGCACCCACGACACCCTGGTCAAGGGAGATATCTTCGTGATGATGAGCGACGGCGCGCTGACCAGCGGGATCGGCTGGGTCGAAGAGACGCTGCGGGATTTCGACGAGGGGCAGGGGATGACCCGGCTGGCCGAGCAGATCGCCGCCGAGGCCCGGCGCCGGCAAAACGACCGGCAGGACGATATCACCGTGCTGGCGATGCGCCTGCGCAAGCGCGCTTGAAAAAACGAGCCCCGGCGGAAATCTCCGCCGGGGCTCGCGTATCAACGATCGCGTTTTTTGCCAAAGAGGAGGGAGAGCACCGTCAGCACCAAAAACAGCGCCGCGCCGGCGCCGACGACGATCAGCGCCAGCCGCAGACTGGGGTCGCGGCTGACGGTGTTCAGCGCGGGATCCTCCGCCGCCGGTTCACTGGCCGCGGCGGTCGCCTGGGTGGTCGTGGCGGGAGCTTGAGTCGTCGTGATGACCGTGGTGGTGGGCAGGGTGGCGTCGGGATCCATCGGATCCTCGCCGGCCGCCAGAAGCCGGATCTGCTCGTCGGTCAGCGCCGCGGTGTAGACCGTCGCGTCGTCCAGCAGCCCGTTGAAGGTGCCGCCGGTGGCGGCGCCGTCCAGCCCGCCGCCGAAGCGCATAAAGTTGGGGTCGAATTCCCGCAGGCCGATGTTCCACAGCACCTGCGCCCAAAGCTCGCCGTCCAGATACAGCGACAGGTAGGGATTTTTGCCCACCAGCGCCAGATGATGCCACTCGTTTTGGGGCAGAGCGGTGGAGGCGTCCGGCGCGCTGGGCTTATAGCCGACCTCCCGCTCGCCGGTGACGACCTCCTCCAAAAACAGACCGTTGGCGATATGGCCGTTCTCGCTTTTCAGCGCGTCGTCCCGCCGCCAGGTGGAGATGACGATCTTGTTGTCCTCATCCCGCCCGGCGGTCAGCAGCGGCTGGTCGGCGTCGCCGTCCCCGGCGCCCCGCCAGTTGACCCACATCGACACGGTGAAGGTGGTCAGCCGCAGCTGGTTGTAGCCGATGCTCAGGTAATCGCCGCCGCCGCTGAGATCCACCGCCTGGCCGTGACCGGCGCGGCCGTTCGTCCAGACGATATGGCTGGGCAGCGCCTCCACCCCGCCGTGGTGATAGATCACGTACTCGTCGTCCAGCGAAGCCGCTTCGTCGGCGATCACCAGACGGCCGTCCTCATACCCCGGCGGCGCGGAAAAATAGTTGGCCGATGCCGGCGCGGACGCCGAAAACAGCAAAACCGCGATCAAGCCGATCGCCCACAAGCGTCGACGCATAGTCGATCCCTCCTGTCGCCCGGCCGTCAGCCGGACATAGTATAGAAACGGGCCTGTTTGCCAATATATACAATAGTATACCAAGTTTTCGGGCGAATGTCCACCCGAAATCCCGCCGCGCGGCGAAAATTTCTTGCAAAGAGGGAGAAAAAGGTATATACTATACGCCGTTGTGTGCGATAAACGCATCGCGTTTGGATAGAAAGGAAGAATCCTCATGCCCAAAAAACCGGCGTCCGCCCGGGCGGCGGACGAATTGACCGTCCAGATCGAGCAAAAGCTGCTCCACCAGTTCTCGGTACAGCCCGAGGACGCCACCAACGAGCATCTGTACAACGCGCTGGTGCTGGTGCTGCGGGACAAAATGCGCTCCCGCCGGATCGACTACGTCCACCAGGCGCACAAGGAAAACGCCAAGCAGGTCTACTACCTGTGCATGGAGTTTTTGATGGGGCGGTCGCTGAAAAACACCCTGTACAATCTCAATCTGACCGACGCCGCCGAGCAGGTGATGAGCCAATGGGGCGTCAAGCTGGACACCCTGTACGAGCTGGAGCCGGACGCCGGGCTGGGCAACGGCGGACTGGGCCGGCTGGCGGCCTGTTTTCTGGACGCGCTGGCCACCGAAAGCATCCCGGCGATCGGGTATTCGCTGCTGTATGAATACGGCATCTTCCGCCAAAAGCTGGTGGACGGCTGGCAGACCGAGCTGCCCGACTACTGGCTGCCCGGCGGCGAAAGCTGGCTGCAGCCCCGTCCGGAGCTGGCCAAGCGGGTCGCCTTCGGCGGCAAGGTGCACGAGTGGTGGGACGCCGAGGGCTACCATCACGTTCAGCAGGAGGACGTCACCGAGGTGATCGCCCAGCCCTACGATCTGATGGTCGCCGGCAAGGACGGCAAGGGAATCTCCACCCTGCGGCTGTGGCGGGCGACGTCGCCGGGGATGGATATGTCCCTGTTCAACCAGGGCGACTATATGCGCGCCATGGAGCAAAAGGCGATGGCCGAGGTCATCACCCAGGTCCTCTATCCCGCCGACAACCACCGGGAGGGCAAATCCCTGCGGCTGACCCAGCAGTATTTCCTGGTGTCGGCCTCGGTGCAGGACATCGTCCAGCGGCATCTGCAGCAGTACGGCACCCTCGACAACCTGCCCGAGCAGGCGGCGGTGCATATCAACGATACCCATCCCACCCTCGCCATCCCCGAGCTGATGCGCATCATGATGGACGAGTGCGGCTACAGCTGGGATCAGGCGTGGGATCTGGTCACCCGCACGGTGGCGTACACCAACCACACCGTCATGGCCGAGGCGCTGGAATGCTGGCCGGAGGATCTGTTCCGGGACCGTCTGCCCCGCATCCACCAGATCGTGGCGGAGATCAACCGCCGCTTCAGCGAAGCGATGATGGCCGCCACCGGCGGCGATCACAACAAGGTGGGCCGTATGGCGATCATCAGCTACGGCGTCATCCGGATGGCCAATCTCTGCGTGGCGGCCGCTCATTCGGTCAACGGCGTTTCCCGGCTCCACAGCGATATCCTCAAGACCGACGTCTTCAAGGACGCGTATTCGGTCATGCCCGAAAAATTCCAAAACGTCACCAACGGCATCGCCCATCGGCGGTGGCTGTGCCAGGCCAACCCGGCGCTGACCGCCTTCGTGAAGGAGCAAATCGGCGACGGCTTCGTGCTGGACGCGTCCCGGCTTGAAAAGCTGCGTCCGCTGGCCGACGATCCGGCCGCGCTGGCGGAATTCGCCGCCATCAAGCGGCAAAACAAGGAGCGGCTGTCCAACTACATCCGGCGTACCACCGGGGTGGCGGTCGATCCCGACTCCCTCTTCGACGTGCAGGTCAAGCGGCTCCACGAGTACAAGCGCCAGCACCTCAACGCCCTGCACATCCTGCACACCTATCTCGAGCTCAAGGACAATCCGGGCCGGGATTTCGCGCCCCGCACCTATCTGTTCGCCGCCAAATCGGCGCCGGGATATCAGATGGCCAAGAAGATCATCCAGTTTATCTACGCCCTGTCCCAGGAGATTGCCGCCGATCCCGCCGTGCGGGATAAGCTGCGGGTGGTCTATCTCGAGGACTACCGGGTGACGCTGGCCGAGCTGCTGATGCCGGCGGCCGATATCTCCGAGCAGATCTCCCTGGCCGGCACCGAGGCCAGCGGCACCGGCAATATGAAGCTGATGATGAACGGCGCGGTGACGCTGGGCACCCTCGACGGCGCCAACGTCGAGATCTGCGAGGCGGTCGGCAGGGAGAATATGTTCCTTTTCGGGATGACCGCCGGGGAGGTGGAGGCCATCAAGCCCCACTACGATCCGCAGGCGCTGTATAACGGCAATCCCCATATCCACCGGGCGCTCGACCGGCTGTACCACGGCGTGGGCGGCGTCAACTTCGGGGACATCGCCGCCTCGCTGACCGGCAAGGATCCGTATATGGTGCTGGCCGACTTCGAGGACTACGCCCGGGCACAGGCTCTGTCGGCGGCGGCCTACGCCGACAAGGAGCGCTTCGCGCACATGGCGCTGCTCAATACCGCCGCCAGCGGGGTGTTCGCCGCCGACCGCTCCATCCGGGAATACGCCGCCAATATCTGGCACGCCGAACCCCTCAAGCACTTTGGGTGATCCCCGTAACTATATACCATTATATATAGAAATATGGCAAAGCTATAAGGGCGGGGCGGGAGCTCCGCCCCATTTATTGTGCCAAATCTTCCCGTCAAACACCACATATATGCACAAAGATTTGCGGCAAAAAAATTTCAAAAAAGTTTGAAAAAAAGGGTTGACAAGGGGTGGAGGGCGTGGTATTATAGTCGAGCGCCCTTGAGAGAGGGCGGCGAGGACCTTGAAAATTAAACAACACAAAGAGCGAAAACGAGAATGAACTACCCGTTAATTTAGGCAATTGATGATGAAAACATCAGCGATTGCCAAAGTAGATTCGGAAGAATCAAAGCGACGCCAAGTGCGTCGAAATGAGCTTCAAAGGCTCTGAAATGCGGTTATGACCCAATAGGGTTGTGATACGATATTTTAGAGAGTTTGATCCTGGCTCAGGACGAACGCTGGCGGCATGCCTAACACATGCAAGTCGAACGGAGTAAAGCGCTGAAATGATGACAGCTTGCTGTTGGATTTTCTTGCTTTACTTAGTGGCGGACGGGCGAGTAACGCGTGAGCAATCTGCCCCTCGGTGGGGGACAACGGTTGGAAACGACCGCTAATACCGCATAACGTGGTGAGACCGCATGATCTTATCACCAAAGGATTTATTCGCCGAGGGATGAGCTCGCGTCCGATTAGCTAGTTGGTGGGGTAACGGCCCACCAAGGCGACGATCGGTAGCCGAACTGAGAGGTTGATCGGCCGCATTGGGACTGAGACACGGCCCAGACTCCTACGGGAGGCAGCAGTGGGGGATATTGCACAATGGGGGAAACCCTGATGCAGC
>JBMNVL010000096.1:0-7329 GCA_050946775.1 Acutalibacteraceae bacterium | reverse complement strand
TAACATTCTCCACACAAAAGACGAGATCGCCTCAATAAGGAGACTATTACAAACAAAAGGCCTTATCATATCCGTCCGCGATACCAATAACGAAGATTATGATGTAATTCCGTCGGAAGTCGCAGAAACACTAAGAGATATTTACAATATTGATATTAAAGAGGCCTCTTTCAAAAACTTGCTTGATAGCAAATTTGTACGCAGCAAAACATATTTGACCGATATTCTGACCAAAGCGAATGTGACTATCCCCCGAAATCCGAATCTTACTCAATTGAAAGAACTTGTGCTGAAAAATTTAACCGCTCACAATTTGATCGGTGGCTTTTCCGCAAATGACGGCTTAAGCCGGAGTACATTAATTGATTGGTGTGCTTCATTGGAAATTAACTCTCATGGTACAAAGCCAGAATTAATCACTCGCATTATCAACTATTATGATGAAATCAAACAAATTCAGTTATCCGAAGAGGATGAACGGGAAATCCTTTTCCATTATTATGCTGAATTGGCATCTCGCAACTTGGCGGTTTTGCGTCAGCAAGGCATTATTTCAAAGGATCTTGAGTGCGAGCATAAATTTGAAATCGCCACAAACTACATTTTTGAAAAAGTTTTCAAAATAAAACCGCTTATTATGAGTGGAACAGAACATCCGGATGGGATATTGTCATTCAATGACAAACTCATTATGTGGGACAACAAATCAAAAGAAAGTGATGTCTCATTGACAGAACACATTAAGCAATTTGATCGTTATATTAAAAATTCCACCAAACCCGTCTCCGTTTTTATGGTAATCGGGCCATCTTTTACAGAAGATTCACAAAAAGAGTGTGCTCGATATGCGATGACAAATGACACCATTATTCTTTTGATCACAGCCGAAGAATTAAAAACACTTGCAGAAACCTGGGCAAAGAATCACGCAGATGACACCGAGCCGTTACCATTGGGTATCTTTAAGCAAAACGGTAGGTTTAACGCAGACTTAATCCAAGTATAAAGTGATCGCTAAAAGAGCCGATCCCAAAACGGGATCGGCTCTTTTCTCATATGTCCATGCGGGCGACGTCTTCGTAGGTTTCCCGGCGAACGACCACCCGGGGCTGACCGTTTCGGATCATCACCACCGGCGGCTTGGGCAGCCGGTTGTAATGAGAGGCCATCGAATAGTTGTAAGCGCCGGTGGCCAGTACCGCCAGGATATCGCCGGCCTCACATTCCGGCAGCGGTACGTGCTCCTGGATCAGATCGCCCGATTCGCAGCACCGGCCGGCGACGGTGACTTTGCCGGTGACCGGCTGATCGGCTTTGTTGGCGACCGCCACGGTATAGGGCGCTTGATAGAGCATATACCGGGGATTGTCGGCCATACCGCCGTCGACGTTGAGATAGGTGCGCACGCCGGGGATCTTCTTGACGCTGCCGACGGTGTACAGGGTCATCCCCGCCGGCGCGACGATCGAACGGCCCGGCTCGATGACGATATACGGGAAGGGAAAGCCCAGCTCGTCCGCCTTTTGATGGGCGGCAGCGGCCACCAGGCGCATATATTCCGCGTTGCTCTTGGGACGATCCTGCTCGGTGTACTTGATGCCGAAGCCGCCGCCCACGTTGAGCTCGCCCAGCGTCACGCCGGTTTCGGTGCGGATCTGCCGCATGAAGGCGAGCATCACCTCGGCGGCGTGGGTAAAGGGCTGTTCGTCAAAGATCTGGGAGCCGACGTGGCAATGCAAGCCCTTGAGTTCGATGCCCGGCACGGTCAGCGCCCGCTTGACGCCGTCCATCGCCTCGCCGTTTTCCAGGGTGAAACCGAATTTGCAGTCGATTTGACCGGTACGGACAAAATCGTGGGTATGGGCGTCGATGCCGGGAGTGATCCGCAGATAGACCGCGGCGGTCTTGTCCATAGCCGTGGCGACGGCGGACAGACGATCCATCTCGTCGGCGTTGTCGACGATGATCCGCCCGACGCCGTATTCCAGCGCCATGCGCAGCTCCTCGACGGTTTTGTGGTTGCCGTGGAACCAGATCCGCCCGGCGGGAAATCCCACCTGCATGGCGGTGTACAGCTCGCCGCCCGATACCACGTCCACCCCACAGCCCTCTTCGGCCACGATGCGGTACATCTCCTTGAAGCTGCAGGCCTTGCTGGCGTACGCCACCATACCGCCCCGGGGATAATACCCGTCGATCGAGTGCTTGTAATCCCGCAGCGCCTGCCGGATGGCGTCCTCATCCATCAAATAAAGCGGGGTGCCGTATTCTTTCGCCAGTTCCACCGTATCGCATCCGGCAAAGGTCAGATGCCCCGCGGGATTGATTCCGGTATTGTCCATAACCGCCATCGTTCAGTCCTCCTCAGGCTCTTCGGTCACGTCGACCAGGATCTCCCGCAGGGTCTCGACCCCTTCGCCGGTAACGGCGGAAAACGGTATCACCTGGATCCCCTCATAATCGGCCAGTTCTTCCTCCAAGGCCGCCATACGGGCGGCGCGTTCGGTCTTGTTGAGTTTATCTGCCTTGGTGAGAACCACCACGAAGGGGATGCCTGCCTCGGTCAGAAAATCGATCATCATCCGGTCGTCCGCCGTGGGCGGATGCCGCATATCCACCAGCTGCATGGTCAGCCGCAGGTCCCGGTCGGCGGCAAAATAGCCCTCGATCAGTTCGCCCCAGCGCTGTTTTTCGGTGCGGGACACCTTGGCGTATCCGTAGCCGGGCAGATCCACCAGCCGCAGCGTGTCCAGCCGGTAAAAGTTGACGGTGGCGGTCTTGCCGGGAGTGGCGCTGGTGCGCGCCAGTGCTTTGCGCCCGAGCAGCTTGTTGATCAGCGAAGATTTGCCCACGTTGGACCGCCCCGAAAAGGCGACCTCCGGCAAAACGCTGTCCACCAGTTGGCTGACCCTGGCCGCCGAGGTTTCAAACACCGCCGACTCGATCCTCATGCCTCATCCCTCCGGGAGCGGCTTTTGGCCGCCGGTGCAGCCGGACGGCGGCGCCGTTCGGTTTTTGCCGGCTTTTCATCGGGCAAGGGCAGCAGCGCCGTTTGGATCACCGTATCGAGATGGGACGCGGTGACGAACCGGACGTGCTCCTTGACCACGGCGTCCACCTCAGCCAGATCGGGAGCGTTTTGCTCGGGGATGATGACGGTGTCCATATGATGGGTATACGCCGCCATGCTCTTTTCCCGCAGTCCGCCGATGGGCAGCACCCGACCCCGCAGGGAGATCTCGCCGGTCATGGCCAGATCGTGCCGCGCCGGGCGGCCGGTCAGCGCCGATACCAGCGCCGTCGCCATGGTCACCCCGGCCGACGGGCCGTCCTTGGGCACCGCCCCTTCCGGGACGTGGATGTGGATGTCTTTGGTTTTGTAAAAGTCCGCCGGGATCTGCAGCCGGTCGGCGCGGGAGCGGACGTAACTGACCGCCGTGTGGGCCGATTCCTTCATCACGTTGCCCAGCGACCCGGTCAGCTCGATCTTGCCGGTGCCGTCCAGCACGGCGACTTCGACCGGCATGGTCTCGCCGCCGACCGCCGTCCAGGCCAACCCGTTGACCACGCCCACCTCGTCCTGCCGGCGGTCGTCCTCGGGCTTGTACCGGCGGGGTCCGAGAAAATCCTCCAGCTTGGAGACGGTCACGCTCTTCTTTTCCCCGGCCACGATGATCTTGGCCGCCTTGCGGCAGATTTTGGCGATGGTCCGCTCGAGCTGCCGTACCCCGGCTTCCCGGACGTAACCCTCGATGATTGCCCGCAGAGTGGCGTCGCTGATCTTCATCATCCGCCGGTTCAGCCCGTGCTTTTTCATCTGCTTGGGAAGCAGATGCTCTTTGGCGATGCAGAATTTCTCCTGCGCGGTGTAGCTGGGCAGGGTGATGACGTCCATCCGGTCGTAGAGCGGCGCGGGAATGTTGTCGATATCGTTGGCGGTGGTGATAAACAGCACCTGCGACAAGTCAAAAGGAATCTCTATGTAATGATCGACGAACGCCGTGTTCTGCTCGCTGTCAAGCACCTCGAGCATGGCCGACGCCGGATCTCCCCGGAAATCGTTGCCCATCTTGTCGATCTCATCCAGCAGCATCACCGGATTGGCGACGCCGGCCTGCTTGAGGGCGGTGACGATCCGTCCCGGCATGGCGCCGATATAGGTCTTGCGGTGGCCGCGGATGTCCGCCTCGTCCCGCACGCCGCCCAGCGACACACGCACGTAAGGGCGTCCCATCGCCCGGGCGACCGATTTGGCGACCGAGGTCTTACCGACCCCCGGAGGTCCCGCCAGGCAGAGAATCTGGCCCTTGATCTGCGGCGCCAGTTTCCGCACCGCCAAAATCTCGATGATCCGGTCCTTGACCTTCTCCAGTCCGTAGTGATCCTCGTCCAGCACCTGCCGGGCACGGGTAATATCCAGCGTATCGTCCGCCGTTTTGCCCCAGGGCAGCTCCAGACAGGTGTCCAGATACTGGCGCACCACCGTCGCCTCGTGAGAGCCGAAGGGCATTTTGGCCAGCTTGTCGCATTCCTTGAGCAGCTTGTCCCGGCTTTCGTCCGACAAGGCCAAAGCCTTTACACGCTTGCGGTACTCGTCGGCTTCCTCCACCGGGTTGTCGTCCTCCCCGAGTTCCGAGGCGATCACCTGCATCTGCTCGCGCAGGTAATAATCCCGCTGGTTTTGATCCATTTGCTCCCGCACCTGGCTGTGGATCGACTCCTCGAGCTGCTGAACGGCGACCTCCCGGTCAAGCAGCTTGAGCAGCGCCATCATCCGGGCGGTGACGTCGGCGTTCTCCAGCAGGGGTTGTTTTTCCGCGACGGAAATCGACGTGTGGTAGGCGACAAAATCCGCCAGTTCGCCGCAATCGGTCTTGTCGGCGGTCTCCCGGACACGGTCGGGACTGATCGACGCCGCGGCGGCGTATTTGTCCCAATACAACCGGCATTCCCGCTGCATGGCAAGCCCCTCCAGCATCTCGGGATAATGGCGGTCGGGCTTTTCCCGCACCGAGGCCATCCGTATCCCGTCCTGGGAATACCACGCGTCCACACGGGCGCGATAAAGGCCCTCCGCCATGATCCGCAGGTTATCGCCGGGCAGACGCAGCACCTGGTGCACCCGCGCCACCACGCCGGTCTCGTACAGATCCTCGTCGGCGGGATTCTCCTGCTGCACGTCTTTTTGGGCAACCATAAACACCGTCTGCTCATGCGCCATAGAGGCGTTGAGCGCCGCCAGCGACTGGGGCCGTCCCACGTCGAGGTGCATCATCACCCCCGGGAAGGGCACGATCCCGCGCAGCGCCAGCGTCGGCAGGGTATTGACCCGTGCGGCTCGTTTTCGAATGGGCATACGAGCCTCCTTTCCGCTTTACATCGGTAAAGCATTCAAATTGCCACAGACGCCGGACGTCTTTCAACAGGCATCCGGCGTCTGAAAATATCGGAACAGATGCGCTCGATCAGGCAGTCACCTTGCGGTCGCCGTCCCGTTTGAGCGGGGCTTTCAGCCGGGGCGACTTGTGCTCGGGATCGATCACCAGCTCGGGCTTGGCGGTGCCCGCCACGCAGTCGGCGTTGATGACCACCCGCGCCACGGTGGGATCGGAGGGCACCTCAAACATCAGATCGGTCAGCAGCTCCTCCATCACGGCGCGCAATCCGCGGGCGCCGGTGCCCCGCTCCAGCGTTTTGGCGGCGATCGCCCGCTTGGCGTCGTCGGTCAACTCCAGCCGGACGTTGTCCAGCTCGAACAGATGGCCGTATTGCTTGAGCAGAGCGTTTTTCGGCTCGCTGAGGATCTTGACCAGCGCGTCGGCGTCCAGCGCCTCCAGCGTGGCGATCACCGGCATACGGCCGACCAGCTCGGGGATCAGCCCGTACTTGATCAGATCCTGCGGGATCACCTGCTGGAGCAGCCGGGTACGCTCGATATCCTTCTTGGATTTGACCTCGTTGCCGAAGCCCAGTGAGCCGGAGCCCAGCCGTTTTTCCACGATGTCGGCCATCCCGTCAAAGGCGCCGCCGAGGATAAACAGGATATGGGAGGTATCCACCTGGATGAACTCCTGCTGCGGATGCTTGCGTCCGCCGGCCGGCGGCACGTTGGCCACCGTTCCTTCCAATATTTTCAGCAGCGCCTGCTGCACCCCTTCCCCGCTGACGTCGCGGGTGATGGAGGGGTTTTCGCTGCGGCGGCTGATCTTATCGATCTCGTCGATATAAATGATGCCGTATTCGGCGCGTTCCACGTCGTAATCCGCGGCCTGGATCAGCCGCAGCAGGATGTTTTCCACGTCCTCGCCGACGTAGCCGGCCTCGGTCAAAGTGGTGGCGTCGGTCACGGCGAAGGGCACGTCCAGCGCCTTTGCCAGCGCCTGCGCCAGCGCGGTCTTGCCCACGCCGGTCGGGCCGAGCATCAGCACGTTGCTTTTGCCCAGCTCCACGTCGCTTTCCTTGCCGTAGTAAATGCGTTTGTAGTGGTTATAGACCGCCACCGACAGGGCGATCTTCGCCTTTTCCTGGCCGATCACATACTCGTCCAGCGTCTGCTTGATCTCCTTGGGGACCGGCAGCCGGGTGCTGACGGTCGGCTTGGGCGCCCGCCGGGGCGGCATGCCCTCTTCGTCGAGCATGCTCTGGCACAGCTTGACGCAATCGTTGCAGATGTACACGCCGGGACCGGCCACCATACGGGTGACCTCCTCCTGCGATTTGCCGCAGAAGGAACAACGGATCGGACGGCTGGTTTCGTCATTTTTCGGCATGCAACCGCTCCTCCTTCTTTCGTTGATAGATCAGCGATGCTCGACCACCTTGTCGATCAGGCCGTAAGCCAGCGCGTCCTGGGCGGTCATGTAGTTATCGCGGTCGGTGTCCTTCTCGATGGTCTTCAGCGGCTGACCGGTCATATCGGCGTACAGCTGATTCATCCGTCCGCGGATAAACAGGATGTGATCCGCCTGGATCTTGATATCGCTGGCCTGACCGCGGGCACCGCCCATCGGCTGATGGATCATGATCTCGCTGTTGGGCAGCGCCAGACGCTTGCCCTTGGCGCCGGCCGCCAGCAGGAAGGAACCCATGCTGGCCGCCATGCCGATGCAGATGGTCGATACGTCGCACTTGATATACTGCATGGTGTCGTAGATCGCCATGCCGGCGGTGATCGATCCGCCGGGACTGTTGATATACAGGTGGATGTCCTTGTCGGGATCCTGTCCCTCCAGATAGATCAGCTGCGCCACCACCAGCGACGCGGTCGAGTCGTTGATCTCATCGCACAGCATGATGATGCGGTCGTTGAGCAGTCGGGAAAAGATATCA
>JBMNVL010000095.1:0-7346 GCA_050946775.1 Acutalibacteraceae bacterium | reverse complement strand
CGGGCTATCGCCCTCAGAATGACCCTCCTTTTTTACTGCGGTGTCATCCTGAGCGAAGCGAAGGATCTTTTTTAGCAAACTTACGGTAAGCGTGTAGGGAAGGGGTTTCCCCTCCCGCCGCGCAAACGGAGGCTATCATCCGCCCGCAAAATAACGAAAAACCCGCCTGCCGGACGGTGCCGACAGGCGGGGCTTTTGCGCTTTACTCCAGCTCGAACGCGCCGGTGTACAGTTGATAATAGGTGCCTTTTTCGGCGATCAGCTTCTGGTGGTCGCCCCGTTCGATGATCCGGCCGTGATCCAGCACCATGATGACGTCGGCGTCCATAACGGTGGACAGCCGGTGGGCGATGACGAACACCGTGCGCCCTTCCATCAGTTTGTCCATGCCCTGCTGGACGATGGCCTCGGTGTGGGTGTCGATGGAGGAGGTGGCCTCGTCCAGGATCATCACCGGCGGATCGGCCACGGCCGCCCGGGCGATGGCAATCAACTGGCGCTGTCCCTGCGACAGGTTGGCGCCGTTGTTGGTAAGCGGGGTGTCGTATCCCTGGGGCAGACGGCGGATGAAGTCGTCGGCACCGGCCAGCCTGGCGGCTTTTCGGCATTCCTCGTCGGTGGCGTCCAGCCGCCCGTAGCGGATGTTGTCCATCACCGTGCCGGTGAACAGGTTGGTGTCCTGCAGCACGATGCCAAGGGAGCGGCGCAGATCGGCTTTTTTGATCTTGTTGATGTTGATCCCGTCGTATCGCACCTTGCCGTCGGCGATGTCGTAAAAGCGGTTGATCAGGTTGGTGATGGTGGTTTTGCCGGCGCCGGTGGCGCCGACGAAGGCTACCTTTTGGCCCGGCTCGGCAAAGACCGTCACCCCGTGAAGGACCGGCTTGCCCTCCACGTAGGCGAAATCGACGTCGGTCAGCCGCACGTCGCCCCGCAAGGGCGTGTAGGTCAGGGTGCCGTCCCGGTGGGGATGCTTCCAGGCCCAGTGTCCGGTCCGCTCGGTCGTTTCGGTTACGTTGCCGTCGGCGTCGATGCGGGCGTTGACCAGGGTGACGTAACCGTCGTCGGTCTCGGGGGCTTCGTCCATCAGAGCGAAGATCCGTCCGGCGCCGGCCAGCGCCATGATGATGGTGTTGAACTGCTGGGACAGCTGGTTGATGTTGCCGGTGAACTGCTTGGTCATGTTGAGGAAGGGGACGATCATGCTGATGGAAAACGCCATCCCCGAGATGCTGATGTTGGGGAAGCCCGACAGGACGAACAGTCCGCCCATCATGGCGCATACCACGTACAGCACGTTGCCGATGTTCATGATGATCGGCCCGAGCATATTGGCGTAAGCGTGAGCGCGGCGGCTGTCCTCGTACAGGGCGTCGTTGATCCGGTCAAACCCCTCGATCGCCTTGTCCTCGTGGCAGAAGACCTTGATGACCTTCTGCCCGTTCATCATTTCCTGAATATAGCCCTCGGTCTTGCCGACGGCGTCCTGCTGGCGGATGAAGTATTTGGCGGATCCGCCGCCGATCTTTTTGGAGACCAGCAGGATCGCCGCCACGCCCAGCAGGATGATCAGGGTCATCCACACGCTGTACCACAGCATGATGAAGAAGACGGTCAGCACGATCATCCCGGCCTGGAGCAGACTGGGCAGAGACTGGGATACCAGCTGACGCAGGGTGTCGATATCGTTGGTGTAATAGCTCATGATATCGCCGTGCTTGTGGGAGTCAAAATACCGGATGGGAAGATTTTGCATCCCGTCGAACATACTCCGGCGCATCTTGCACAAAAAGCCCTGGGTGATATAGGCCATCATCTGGGTCTGCAGGGTGATGGCCGCGATCGACAGGACGTACAGCACGATCAGGATCAGCACCATGGGCAGGATCTGATCCCGGGCGACCGACCAGACGGTGATCCCTCTGTCCATGCAGTCGGTCACCACCGCCAGTACCTTTTGCACGAAAATGGCGGGGATGGAGGAGACGACCGACGAAAACAGGATGCAGAGCGCCGCGACCGGCACCAGCCGGGGATAAAATTTGAAAAGGAGCCTGACGACCCGGCCGAGGGTGCCGAGATCCAGCTTGCGCTTGAAAGGAGCGTTTGGTTGGGACTTACTCATGGCCGGCACCCCCTTTCGTCTGCTGCTCGTAGATCTCGCGGTAGGTGGCGCTTTGCTCCATCAGTTGGGCGTGGGTGCCCACGCTGGCGATCTTGCCGCCGTCCATCACCACGATCATGTCGGCGTCCTCCACCGAGGCCACCCGTTGAGCGATGATGATCTTGGTGGTTTCGGGGATGTACTGCTTGAAGCCGGCGCGGATCAGGGCGTCGGTCTTGGTGTCCACCGCGCGGGTGGAATCGTCCAGGATCAGGATCTTCGGCTTTTTCAGCAGCGCCCGGGCGATGCAAAGCCGCTGCTTCTGCCCGCCTGACACGTTGGTGCCGCCCTGCTCGATCCAGGTGTCGTACCCGGCCGGGAAGGAGCGGATGAAATCGTCCGCCTGGGCGAGTTTGCAGGCCTCGACCAGTTCTTCGTCGGAGGCGGTCTCGTTGCCCCAGCGCAGGTTGTCCTTGATGGTGCCGGCGAACAGTTCGTTTTTCTGCAGCACCATCGCCACCGCGCCACGCAAGACGGAGGTGTCGTAATCCCGCACGTCCACTCCGCCGACGGTCACCCGGCCCTCGGTGGCGTCGTACAGCCGTGGGATCAGCTGCACCAGCGTCGATTTGCTCGACCCGGTGCCGCCCAGCACCCCGACCGTGCTGCCCGAGGGGATGCGCAGATCCACTCCTTCCAGCGCGTACTGCGCGGCGTCGGCGGCGTATTTGAAGCTGACGTTCTCAAAGGCGACCGCGCCGTCCTTGACCGCGGCGACGGGATCGTCCGGCTGCGCCAGCGCCGGCGTTTCGTCCAGCACCTCGACGATCCGCTTGATGGATTCGGCCGACATGGTCAGCATGACGTAGATCATCGACAGCATCATCAGCTGCATCAGCACCTGGAAGCCGTAGGTCAGCATGGCGGTGATCTCACCGACGTTGATCAGGGTGCCGCCGGAGGTGACGATCAGCCGGGAGCCGACCAGCAGGATAAAGGCCAGATTGAAATAGATGCACAGCTGCATCAGCGGGTTGTTGAGCGCCACGATCCGTTCGGCGCGGGTGAAGTCGCCCCGGATATCCTCGGCGGCCACGCCGAATTTCTGCTTTTCGTAGTCCTCGCGGGAAAAGCCCTTGACCACCCGCATCGCCCGGACGTTTTCCTCGATCGACTCGTTGAGCCGGTCGTATTTTTTGAACACCCGCCGGAAGGCCGGCATCGCCTTGCGGCCGATCATCAGCAGTCCCAAGCCCAGCACCGGGATCACCACCACGAAGGCGGTGGCCAGTACCCCGCCCATCACGTAGGCCATGATCACCGAAAAGATCAGCATCAGCGGCGCGCGGATGGCGATGCGGATGAGCATCATGTAGGCCATCTGGGTGTTGGTCACGTCGGTGGTCATCCGGGTGACCAGCGACGAGGAGGAGAATTTGTCGATGTTCTCAAAGGCGTAGGTCTGCACCTTGCGAAACAGATCGCCGCGCAGATTGCGGGCAAAGCCGGTGGAGGCCTTGGCGCTGGTGAACCCGGCGATCCCGCCGCAGGACAGGGACAGCACCGCCATCAAAATCAGCAGCAGGCCGATGCGCAAAATCTGCGCCATATCGTTTCCCGCCTCCACCCGGTTGACCAGATCGGCGGTCAGATAGGGGATAAACGCCTCGATCACCGCTTCCAGCAGGATGAAGAGGATCGACAGGATGGAGGCCGTTTTGTATTCTCTCACGCAGGAGAGCAATCGTTTCATGGTGTTAAATCGCTTCCTTTCCGACAGGAATGTGTATACCCCCATATTATAAGAAAGTCAGGGCAGGCGGTCAAGGGGGAATTTGTGAATTTTTCAAAAACAAGCCGCCGTTTTCCCGATGGAAAACGGCGGCTTTTGATTGCCCGATCAATCGCTGTAATCGGCGTCGAGATTGACCATGACCCGGTATTCCGGAAACAGCTCGGCGATCTCGTCCCGCACGGTGGCGGCCAGACGGTCGCGTTCCTTCACGTCAAAATCCACCACGATGTCCAGCGAGATCATCTTGGCGGCGTCGTCGACGAAGATGCCGTGCACCTCCATCACCCCGTCGTGCGCCAGCGCGGTGTGCCGGATCTGATCCTGCGTCTCGCCGGCGGTGGTGTCCACCGCGTAAACGCCGACGGTCATGATCACCCGGTAGCGCTCGTAGACCGCCATTTGGATGGCGCGGGTCAGCTTGTGGATCTGCCTGGCGGTCATGTTCTCGTCCACCTCGACGTGGACCGAGCCGGAGGCGTGCTGCGGGCCGTAATCGTGGAGCATCAGATCGTAGGCGCCCCGTACCCCGTCGACGCTTTCCACCAGCTGGCGGATGCCGCGGGTCAGCTCGCCGTCGGCGCGGATGCCCAGGATCTGCCCCAGCGGATGGAGCATCATTTCGATGCCGGCCTTGATGATGAACGCCGCGATCAGCACCCCGACGATCCCGTCGATGGAAACGTGCCAGATCATGGTCACCAGCGCGCCGACCAGGGTGGAGGCCGACAGGATGGCGTCAAAGGTGGCGTCCGAGCCGGAGGCGATCAGCGCGTCGGAACGCAGCTGCTGCCCCTTGCCCTTGACGTAGCGCCCCAGGATCAGCTTGGTGACGACCGCCACCACGATGATGATCACGCTGACAAAGGAATAATCCGCCGGCTCGGGGGTGAAGATTCGCTGCACCGACTCGCTCAGCGACAATACGCCGGCCGCCAGCACGATGGCGGCGATGATGACGGCGGTGAAATACTCGATCCGCCCGTGGCCGTAGGGATGCTTTTTGTCCGGCGGCCGCTGGGCCAGCTTCACCCCGATGATGGTCACCACCGAGGAGACGGCGTCGGTCAGGTTGTTGATGGCGTCGAGCACCACCGCGATCGACCCGGCGATCAGTCCGACGGCGGCCTTGAACGCCGCCAGAAAAACGTTGGCGACGATGCCGACGGCGCTGGTGCGGGTGATCTGTTTTTGCCGCGTAACGGTTTCGTCCATATCGGTCACTCCCTGTGAACAATTTATGCCGCACGTTTCTATCAGTATACCAGACGTTGTGGAAATAGGCAAGAAAAAGTGGGGAAGTTTGGTCATTTCTTCACCTTGTTTTTCTTTTTGGCGCATGATAAAATATATAGGAAGAATGCGCGCGTAAATCTGACACGCGTGTAAAAAATCATCGGAAAAGAGGTCGCGCGAATGGAAGGCAAATCCCGGTTGACGGGTCTGGCCAAGCTGTCTTACGGCTTGGGCGCCGTCGGCAAAGACATGGTCTATATGCTCTCTGCCAGCTACGTTTTGTATTATTTCCAGGATCTGCTCGGGGTCAACGCCATCGCCATGGGCGTCATTCTGATGGTCGCCCGGGTGTTCGACGCGTTCAACGATCCCATCATGGGGGTGGTGGTCGCCAAGACCAAGACCCGCTGGGGCAAATTCCGTCCCTGGCTGCTGATCGGCACCCTGACCAACGCCGTCATCCTGTTTTTGATGTTCAGCGCGCCGCCCAAAATGGACGCCGCCGGTCTGGTCGCCTACGCCGCGGTCACCTACATCATGTGGGGCATCACCTATACCATGATGGACATCCCCTACTGGTCGATGATCCCGGCCTTTACCGAGGGCGGCAAGGAGCGGGAAAACCTGACCACCCTGGCGCGTTCCTGCGCCGGCGTCGGTTCGGCCGTCATCACCATCGTCACCATGATGCTGGTGCCCATGCTGGGCGGGATGTTCGCCGACGCCAACGCCGGCGCCCAGCAGATCGAGATCGTCGGCTTCCAGTATTTCTCCCTGATCGTGGCGATCCTCTTCGTGCTGTTCACCGTGCTGACGTGTATCAACGTCAAGGAAAAATCCACCGCCGAAATGAAAACGGTGTCGGTGGGGCAGATGTTCAAGGCTTTGCTGCAAAACGACCAGGCCATGACGGTGACGGTGACCATCGTGCTGATTAACTGCGCGGTCTACATCACCTCCAACCTGGTGATCTACTTCTTCAAATACGATTTCGGCACCACCGGCTGGAACGACGCCTACGTTCTGTTCAATATGTTCGGCGGCGCGATCCAGGTGCTGTCGATGATGGCGTTTTATCCGCTGCTGCGTAAAAAGCTGAGCAGTCTGCAGATCTTCTACGTCTGTCTCGCGATGGCGGCGGCCGGCTATCTCGTCCTGCTCGCGCTGGCCTTCACCAGCATGAGCGTGGTGTATCTGCTGTTCATCCCGGCCTTCTTCATCTTTGCCGCCAATGGGATGCTGACGGTCATCACCACCGTCTTTTTGGCCAACACCGTCGATTACGGCGAGTTGAAAAACCACCGCCGGGACGAAAGCGTCATCTTCTCGATGCAGACCTTTGTGGTCAAGCTGGCGTCGGGTATCGCGGCGCTGGCGGCGTCGATCTGCCTGAGCATCAACAACCTGCAGGCCGGCACCGAGGTGTCGGAGGCCGACAAGGCGGTCGACTGGTCGCTGAACGTGGCGCAAAGCGCCAAGGTCGGCCTGCGGATGACCATGACCGTCATCCCGATCATCGGGCTGATCGTCGCCTTCTTCTGGTTCAAACGCAAATTTATCCTCAACGATGACAAGGTCGCCCAGATCGCCGAGCGGATCAAGGCGCTGCACGCCGAGGAATAACCGCAAGCCCCTGTCGAGGGCATCACCGGCCGGTGATGCCCTCGTCGTCTAAGGAGGGACCTATGACCGATTACCCTTTGCTTTGTGAACAGCTCAGCGCCCTGATCGACGGGGTGGCCTATCCGTCGGCCAATCTGGCCAACGCGGCGGCGCTGCTTTTCGGCGCGCTGGAGGATATCAACTGGGCGGGCTTCTATCTCAAGCGGGACGGACGGCTGGTGCTGGGACCCTTTCAGGGCAAACCTGCCTGCGTCCTCATCCCGTGGGGAAAAGGGGTGTGCGGCACCGCCGCCGCCGAAAACGCCACCCGGCGGGTGGCGGACGTCCACGCCTTCCCCGGCCATATCGCCTGTGACGCCGCCTCCCGGTCGGAAATCGTCGTGCCCCTGCGGGCGAACGGCGGCGTGATCGGGGTGCTGGATATCGACAGCCCGTCGCCCGACCGGTTTTCGCCCGGCGATCAGGCCGGACTGGAAGCCTTCGCCCGGGTGCTGGAAACGGCGCTGCAAGGGGAGATCTGAAGATGGAGCGACAACTGGAGCCGGCGCAGAAAATCGAGCGCAGCCTCTTCAAAAAATACCGCAAGACCCT